>NZ_JAQJCH010000010.1:0-483536 GCF_030182525.1 Rhizobium pantanalense | reverse complement strand
GGGCGAGTGTTTGCATGGACGCTGCCCAAAGGCCCGCCAGGAGGCAGAAGGCAAGAGCGACGGCCGTTACCACAGCGGCCCTGATATTGATGGCAAGGCATGGGGTGTGAATTCATCGCGAATTCGCGGAGATGTCCGGTAACACAATTGACACCTCATCGCCTTTTGCAGGGCGCTTCGGCTCGCGTGTTCGTCGTCGAATGATTTGAGACTTTTTGTGCTTTGGAAAAACGGAGTCTCTCGCACGGTTTGCGGATTTGTTTAAGCCGCTTTGGCCTGGTGGTTCAGGCGGCCCTGCTTCATGGTGTCTCGTTTGCTGGTCCTGAACACCATTCTCATCTCCGGCCGTCCCGGCAACAATCGCGTCGATAGGATGAACTGCCGCTGCCGGATGATCAGAGCGGATATGCAAGGGTCGCCAGCCGTCTCGCGTGGGTCGATGCGCGCATGCCGAACTGATAGGCGAAACAGCCTTGAGGAGGTTTCATAACTACGCCTAAGCCGCAAATTGGCGGCTAACTAACTAAAAAGGTTACATTGTTATGAGGAACAGTGGTTCGGATCCGTTCAAGAGCATTGCGTTCGTAAATCGGGGCGGCCCTTCGTAGGCGAGGCCCGCCAGCTGTGGACGCCTTCGGCAGCTTTACGCCATTATCTCGGCCGTTCAGCAGAGCTAAGCCGTTCCCGAAACCCGTCTCCTGCGGACCACATCAAGGTTGCGAAGCGCGAGGAAGAGACGCTCAGAAGCATCTCCTGAAGACCGGAGAATCTCGGAAGATCACGTACTCCGGTCCAGATCCACCGGTGCAGGCGTTGTCGCGTGCTTCGCAATGCTTCGAGGCTCGCGCCGCCTTTTCCGCGTCATTCGCTGAATGCCGGCAATATTCGGCGCAAAATACCGAAATGCTGATGCAGTAGGTGCATTCTGCGGCACCAATTGCCGATACTGCCAGTTCTTATTGATCGTCGAGGCGCCGATGTCCCCTACAATCCACCACATCTGCAGTGATGAAGCGCTGCCCAAGTCTGCGGACGTCGTAGTGATCGGCGGCGGGATTGTCGGCGCCAGCGCGGCCTACTTTCTGGCGCGGCGCGGCCTGTCGGTGGCGCTGATCGAAAAGGGATATGTCGGCTGCGAACAGTCGAGCCGGAACTGGGGCTGGTGCCGCCGGCAGAACCGCGATGCGCGTGAGTTGCCGATCGCCAATCTGGCGCTGCGGCTGTGGGATCAGCTCACCAAAGAGATCGGGCATGACCTTGGCTTCCGCCGTTGCGGCCTCATCTATGCGAGCTCCGATCAAAAGCAACTCGCCGAATGGGACAAATGGCGCGAGGTTGCCGGACGGTTCGAAGTCAATACGCGGATGCTTACGGCCGATGAGGCCACCGCCGCCGTTCCTGCGGCTAGCGGCCGCAAGTGGCTGGGCGGTGTCCATGCGGCAGACGACGGCAAGGCCGAGCCATGGCTCGCCGCCCCCCGGATAGCTGAGGGCGCGCGCATGCATGGCGCGACCATTCATCAGAACTGCGCAGCACGCGGACTGGATATCACCAATGGGCAAGTGAGTGGCGTCGTCACTGAGAACGGCACCATCCGCACCAGCGCGGTACTCTGTGCAGCCGGCGCCTGGGCTTCTGCTTTCCTGCGGATGCACGCGGTTTCGCTGCCCCAGGCCAGCGTCCGTCAGACCGCCTTACGGACTGGCCCTGCGCCGGATTTTGGCGGAGCAATCTATACGTCTGACTGTGCCCTGACGCGCCGGATTGATGGCAGCTACACGGTCGCCGTCAGCGGCAGGGCGAAACTCGAACTCACACCGCAGAGCATCCGCTATGCCCGCCCGTTTATGCCCATGTTCATCAAGCGACTGAGTACCATCGAGATCGGCATGGGCCGCTCGTTCTTCCAGGGTCCGGAAACACTCGGGCGCTGGCATCTCGACAGGCCAACCCCGTTTGAACGTATCCGCATACTCGATCCTGCTCCGGACATGCGGTTGGTGGCAACTATAATGACGCGGTTAAAAGCCCTGTTCCCTGCCATTGCCGATGCAGGCATTGGGTCCTCTTGGGGTGGCTATGTCGACTGCACACCGGACGCCATACCCGTGATTTCACCAGTGGACAGCATTGGAGGCGTATACGCCGCCGCAGGCTGTTCCGGACACGGCTTCGGAGCTGGCCCTGGCATTGGCCATCTGGCGGCGGATCTGGTCGCGGGCGATGCGCCATGCGTCGATCCGACCCCATTCCGGTTGTCGCGTTTTACGGACAGATCGAAAATTGAAGTGGGCGCCATCTGATGCGATTGGGCCGCAGATGAGCGAGATCTTCGTAGAAGCTATATGGAATCATATGTCAATACCAAGCGCTCCAGCCAGAAACCTGGCGTTCATCCATACCGTTTCGGGTCTTATTTCCGAGTTCGAGGGCCTCGCGAAGCAACATCTGCCCGACTGGAAGCCATTCGCGGTTCTCGACGAGAGCCTCTTGAGGGATACGATTGAGCGCGGGTCGCTGTCGAATCTGACGATACGGAGGCTTGCGATCTACATATGGTCGGCGGTCGACGCCGGGGCAGATGCGATTGTCGTCACCTGCTCGACGCTCGGACCGGCAGTCGATGCCGTTGCGCCGCTTTGCCCTGTGCCGCTGTTCCGCATTGACGAAGGCATGGCCAAAGCCGCCGTCGAGCATGGAAATCGCATAGGCGTCATGGCTACCTTATCCACGACGCTGGTCCCGACGGTGGATCTGCTGAAGCGTGAGGCACATGAAGCGCGCAAGGACGTGACGATCGAATATGTGCTTGTTCAGGGCGCGTTCCAACTCCTCGCCGGCGGGGACGTGGAGACCCACGATGCGCAATTGCGCCAGGCTCTCGAAGAGCTATCGCAGAAGGTCGACGTGATCGTCTTGGCGCAAGCATCGATGGCGCGTGCGGTGCGGGGAATGACACACTCCATTCCAGTTCTGACAAGCCCTGTGTTTGGGATCGAAAACGTGAAACGGCGTTTAGAGCAGTGATAGGACGAAAGAGAGAATGCAAATGCCTCGCCATTCTCGAATAATATCGATGCCACACCTGTAGCGGAACTGACTAAGATATGACTGACCTCCGCCAAAGCCGTTGCAAACGACGAGGCATCTGTTGGGCGACCATGTTACAAAGATGGTTCATATCCGCGATCGGAAAATCATCGGGGACGCCCCCTATTCGCTGGTGAGCCAAGCGCTCGGCCAGGCCGCTGCGAGCCACACCTCAAATGCGAGGTTTGAAGTCAAGGATGCTTGGTAACGGCGTTCGGCCTCCGTTGATTGCCCGCCCATTTTACCCTTTAGGCCACTTTAGCCCCCGCGAAATGGCCGTCATGTTGTAGCGCAAGGAAACCCTTATGATTGAAAGAGAAAGCAGTTTCTACATCGACGGCCAGTGGCAGGAATTCAGGGATGTGACTCGTCTTCCCGTCATCGATCCGACGTCGGAAATGGTGACCGGGCAGGTTGCAGCGGGAAGCGCCCGCCACGTTGACATCGCCGTTGCGGCCGCCCGCAAGGCATTTCCGACATTTTCGCAAATGCCTGTGCCGGAAAGGGTTAGTCTGCTTGGCAGGATGCATTCCCTTCTGAAGGAGCGCGCCGAGGCTTTTGCGCAGGCCCTCGTCACGGAAATGGGAGCCGCGATCAGCTTTGCACGCGCGTCACAGGTGCCTTTTGCAGCCGAGCATATCCGGGTCCAGATTGAGGTTCTCGAGAAATATCCCTTCCTTACGGTCGAGGGGACACGGGCGACGACTAGGGAAGCGATCGGCGTCTGTGCCTTGATCACGCCCTGGAACTGGCCGCTTTATCAGATCACCGCCAAGGTGGCCCCGGCCATCGCTGCTGGCTGCACGATCGTGCTCAAGCCCAGCGAGCTCTCGCCTTATAGCGCCCTCCTTTTTGCACAGCTGATGCATGATGCAGGTACACCACCGGGAGTGTTCAATCTGGTCAATGGCACAGGTGAGAGCGTCGGAGCGGCTCTTGCCAGCCATCCGGAGGTTGACATGATTTCCATTACAGGCTCGACCCGCGCGGGCGTGCTCGTCGCACAGGCCGCTGCACCCACCGTCAAGCGGGTCGTTCAGGAACTCGGCGGTAAATCACCCAATATTCTTCTTGATGACGCCGATTTAGACGAGGCAGTTGCGAAGGGCGTGCTGGCCGGCATGCGCAATGTCGGCCAGTCCTGTAGTGCGCCGACCCGGATGCTCGTTCCCGCGCATCGGCTTGCCGGGGTCGAAGATTTAGCAGCGAAGACTACGCGCGCACTCGTTGTTGGTGATCCGCGTGATCCGCAAACCAACATGGGACCTATTGCCAATCGCGCCCAGTTCGAGCGTGTCCAGACGATGATCCAGGCCGGCATCGATGACGGCGCAAAGCTATTGTGCGGCGGCCTCGGGCGCCCAAACGGACTGAACCATGGTTTCTTTGCCAGGCCGACGATCTTTTCCGAGGTGACGCCCGACATGCGGATCGCGCGGGAGGAAATCTTCGGCCCCGTGCTTTCCATCATATCCTATAGGGATGAGGATGACGCTGTCTCGATTGCCAATGATAGCGTCTATGGTCTCGGCGCCCATGTGCAGTCCTCCAATTTGAAACGGGCGCGAAGGGTCGCAGCGCGGATCCGGGCGGGCCAGGTTCACATCAACTATCCGGCTTGGGACGGAGCAGCCGCGTTCGGCGGCTACAAACGGTCGGGCAATGGGCGCGAATACGGCATCTACGGGCTCGAGGAATATCTCGAGACCAAGTCCATTCTCGGCTATTGATCCCGCTGGCCGGTGGCGATCATTTGCCAGGGTAAGGGCTTCAGCGACTGGCGCAACATGGACAAGAACGCAGTCGTGCGCGCGCTTCGTCCATGTCGCGATCCGAGCATGGCCACGACATCGGCCGACGGCAACTTCCACTCGGGCAGGAGCTGCCGTAGCCGCCCTGCGACCAGATCGTCCGCCACGTTCCATTCGGATCGGATCATGATGCCCTGATGGGCCAATGCCCATTCGCGGATTACGGCGCCGTCATTGCTCGACATGACTGGATCAACGCGGACGGTCACGCTTTCCTGTGCAGGCCCCGTAAATCGCCAAAGGGTCACGTCCTCTTCGTTCTCGCGAATGGCCAGACAACGATGTTTTGCGAGGTCTGCCGGCGAAAGGATAGGGACTGCGCTGTCGAGATATTGCGGAGTGGCGCAGAGTATCCGGCGGTTCGCCGCCAGCGTCGTAACCACCTGATCCAGATGCCCTGGCTCGCCGATATGGACGACAACGTCATAGCTTTCAAGCAGAAGGGCCGCCGGATGATCGGAGAGCTGCAACGTTGCGGTTGCGCCCTCATGTTCGCGCGCGAATGCCTCAACAACCGGCGCGACATGAACGCGTCCGAACCCGTGGGGCGCTGCGACGCGGAGGTGACCGCGAACGGCACCCCTACGGTCGGCCAATGCCTCTACCAGCGAATCGATCGCTTCACTGACAATCACGCTCTGAGAGGCGACAAGCGAACCTTCCTCCGTCAGAAGCAGCCGTCGCCCCGACCGGTCGATCAGTCGCACGCCAACCTTTTCTTCAAGCGCCCGCAAACGTTGGGTTACGGCCGGGGGCGTCACATTCAGCTTCCTCGCGCTTTCGGCAAGCGATTTGGATCCAGTCAGTACCGAAAAGAAAGCAAGATCGTCCGAGGTTATCATTAACTCTTGCCTTAATCTGACATTCAGAAATCATTAATTGGCACCTTTATGATGTGAGGACAAGATCGAAGGTGAGCGGAGATTAAAGTAATGGAACAGAAAACGGCTAAAGCGGTCGCCGCTACGGAGATCGCAATGACTCTTGATGCGTTGGAAACACCATGTCTCGTGCTTGACGCCGGACGGATGGAGCGGAACATCAAGCGGCTCACGAGCCGGCTCGATGGTCTAGGTGTCTCGCTGCGCCCGCATCTGAAAACCGCCAAGTCCGTCGACGTTGCCCGCCGGGTCATGACCACGCCTGCTGGCCCGGCAACTGTCTCCACTTTGAAGGAAGCCGAACAATTTGCGTCCGCGGGCGTTCGCGACATGATTTACGCTGTCGGCATCACCCCTTCCAAGATTGCCCGTGTTCTGGCGCTGCGGGCTAGGGGTGTCGATCTGGTCGTCGTTCTCGACAGCGTTGATCAGGCCCATGCGGTCGCCGAGGCGTCCGTAAATGCGGGAATACCCATCCCGGCCATGATCGAAATCGATTGCGACGGGCATCGGTCCGGGGTTGCGCCAGCCAATCAGGCCTTGCTTCTGGAAGTCGGGCAGGCCGTTGCGGCGGGCGCCGAATTGCGGGGGGTGATGACCCATGCTGGCGATAGTTATAAGGGCGGCGGCGTGGAGGCGCAGCAGCGCTATGCCGAAGCGGAGCGGGTGGCCGTTGTGGAGGCTGCGCGGGTCCTGCGTGCAGCCGGTCTATCTTGTCCGGTCGTCAGCGTTGGCTCCACCCCAACCGCGCATCATGCGACGGATCTTTCCGGTGTGACGGAAGTCCGCGCCGGCGTGTTCGTCTTCTTCGATCTGGTCATGGCCGGCATTGGCATCTGCCAGGTCAGCGACATCGCGCTCAGCGTTCTTGCGACGGTAATCGGACATCAGCGTGAAAAGGGCTGGATCATCACTGACGGCGGGTGGATGTCGCTTTCGCGTGATCGCGGCACGGCCAAGCAGGCTGTCGATCAGGGCTACGGTCTAGTCTGTGACATCGATGGCAACCTTTACGGCGACATTTTTGTTGCCGACGCCAATCAGGAGCACGGAATTATCGCAGTTCGTCCCGGGTCTGGTGCGCAGCTACCCGATCTTGCGGTGGGGGACCGGGTGAGGATTCTGCCGAACCACGCATGTGCAACCGCTGCGCAGCATGACGCATATCATGTCGTGCGCGGGCATTCGCAAGTGGTCGAGGCCCGCTGGCCGCGCTTTGGAGGTTGGTGATGTCCGTACCTATTAACGTCAGTACAGATCGCGCTCCGGCCCCTGCAGGGCATTATGTGCAGGCAAGGATCGCTTTTCAACATATCTTCATCTCCGGCCAGCTTCCTATCCGGCCGGACGGGGCGCCGCTCCATGACGACAGCTTCGAGACGCAGGTCGAACAGGCAATCGACAACGTGTTGGCAATCTTGAAGGCTGTGGGCGGTGCCCCGGCTGACCTCATCAGAGTGACCGCCTACATAGTTGGGGTCGGCAACTGGCCGCGCTTCGATCAGATCTATGCGCAGCGACTGGGGGACGCAAAACCGGCCCGCACCGTTGTGCCAGTGCCTGAACTTCACTACGGCTATCTAGTCGAAATCGACGCAATCGCATTCATTGGCGAAGATGGCAGGGAGAACTCCATATAAAATACCGCCTGTCGAGTTTCACGATGCTTGGTCCGGTTTATTATTTGGATGGTGTCGCCGAATTTATCGACGGCCCGGAAAAGGTAGGTCCATTGTCCGCGCACCTTCACGTAGGTTTTATCGACGGTGATCCAGCGCGCGGCATCGGTGCAGCGGCCGCCGCGAAGGGATCCAAGAAGTCATAATAACGGCTTATGCCATCAAACCGGCTGGTGGTGCCGCGTCCCTAACCAGCTTCGACAAGTCCAATCAAGTGCTTAACCCATCTGAGTAGGGCGTCGCAGGTTCATATCCCTTCACATCAACGGATCCGCTTCAGGCGCGCCGGAAGCGGTCGTATCGACATTGTCAGCGACGATTTCCCCTGTTGTCATATCTAAGAGGCATTTGCATTGATGTAGAAGCTCTGCAAAGCGCGGTTATCGACGCTTGATAAGGTCGGGCAAATGGCCCTGTTCCGGTGATATGCCGGCCAGGCTTAGGGGCTCAAGCAGGCGGCAGGTCAAGGCGACCACTCCGAAACGGCGGCGCCGATCGGCTGGGAACAAGTGCCGGCAGGAGACCGCCTGTTCGATTTGCTTTAGAAGCGATAGGTGACGCCGGCGCCGATGAGCCACGGATCAAGGTTGGCTTTGCCGCTGACATGGGCGCCGCCGACACTGGCATCGAAATCCGGCCTCAGGAAGATCTTCTTCGCATCGACGTTGAGACCCCAATGCTCATTGAGCATGTAGTCGAAACCGGCCTGCAGCGCGACGCCGAACGCGTTCTTTACGTCGAGGCTGCGGGCGTTTTTGCCTGATTGATCGTAGAATATCGTATAGTTTACGCCCGCGCCCACATACGGCCGAAACGCGCCGAGATCGGTAAAGTGATATTGCAGTGTCAGCGTCGGTGGCAGCAACCACGTTTTGCCGATTTCGCCGAGACCTGCGATCGAGCCGCGGCCATACACCTTGGCATAGGTCGTGCCGAGAATCAGTTCCGCCGCGATATTGTCGTTGAAGAAATAGGAAATATCGAGTTCCGGAATGACCGTGTTCGAGTAGGACAGGTCAGAACCCGCCAACCCGTCGACACGGCCTGAGTTCCTGGTGATCACGCCGAGCGCGCGCAGGCGTATCTGCCACGGGCTTTGGCTCGTTACGGCAGGCGTCGCATCATGCGCGCCGAGCAGATCAGCCGCTTGCACCATGCAGGCCGTGGCCAATGCGGCTACCATTACGGTGGCGCGAACGATGTTGCTGGATATCATCTCTTTCTCCTTCAATCCGAGACTCGTGTCGGTTGGAGAGAAATATCCGCTCCGGGGAGGATGATGATTTGAGCTAGATCAAACTGGGAAGGCCGCTTTGGCCGATGCAAGCAAAGCCTGCCACACTGTCTCAATCATGCAACAGGGTGTTTAAAGCCGTGCGGAACCCAAGCTTGGAATGACAAGCAGACTTCGGTGACTCATTTGCCAATCCTCTTGGCATGGTTCTTCGCCGATAGAGAACGACCCGAAATCGGCCATTCCATTGAGGTCAAGCTGAGGTGGGCGGTGAAATATTTGCCGTGGAGAACTTTTGTAACGACAGGATCGTCAGTTCTGATGCTATCAAGAGCGGCAATCGTCATTGTGCGCGAATCCCATCAAAATGGGGACAAAGGCTCGTGCTTTCGCGCTCCCAGGCGACCTGAGGGAAAATGGCCTACAAATCGATAGTCGGGAGCGACTAATCCGATTACCGTCGGGACGGTCAAATGTTTGCCACGAGATCCAGAAAAGTGAGGGCGCGTCATTGCCATCGCCGCCGCGGCAAACATAGTTTTGTATCCACATCCATTTTACAACGCCATAGGAGCAAGCATGACCCGCCTTTCGAACATGGTCGCCGTCGTAACTGGCGGCGGCAGGGGAATAGGTCGAGAGATCGCCCTACAGCAGGCAAGGGAAGGGGCAAAGGTCGCCGTGCTGGGGCGAACGATGACCGAGATTGAGGAAACAGTCTCTCTCATCGAGGGAGGGGGCGGCAAAGCGATCGCTGTTTCGACGGACTTGATTGACCTTGCCGCCGGTTGAAAGTGCCTTTGCTCGCGTGTCAACCGAATTGGGCCCGGTAGACGTCCTCATCAACAACCACGGCTCGTTTCAGGGCTTCGGTCCTATTTGGGACTGTGATCCCCTTGTGTGGTGGCGGGATGTCGAGATCAATCTGCGAGGCACATTCAACACGTGCCGCACGGCCGCCCCGAGGATGATGGCACGGGGCAGGGGCCGGATCGTAAACCTCGTCGGTGGCGGAACGGGCAACAGCTTTCCTCACGGCTCTGGCTACGCGTCCAGCAAGGCCGCCATCATGCGTCTCACGGAGTGTCTGAACGACACAACCATTGGCAACGAGGTGCGCGCCTTTGCCGTCGATCCTGGTCTTGTTCTGACTGCGATGACTGAGTTGCAGCTATCGTCAGAGGCAGGGAAAACCTACTTGCCGGGGATCCAAAAGCTCTTTGAAGATGGTGTCAACATCGAGCCGTCGCGAGCCGCACTTCTGATTGCGGACATCGCTGCTGGACGTTTCGACACCCTTGCCGGCCGTCTCTTGCGTGGTGTTGATGATCGCGATGCGCTTGCCGAGGAGATGGACGCCATAGTCGCGGCAGACGGCAGAGCATTGCGGTTCAGCTCCGTCGAACAAGCCAAGCTGTGAATGCTCACGACATCGAACACACAATTCGTGTCGTCTCCATGAGCGGCCGGGTCCGCCAGCGGCTGGATGATCAATCCTGGCCAATCGTGCTCGGTTGCCCAATATTTTGCCAGCTTCTCGATCAAGGCGGCCTGTACTCCCCGGCTGATGTCGCTGACAATCTCTCGTTCAGCAAAGCGCGTAGCCCCGCGCGGAAGATCGTCGAATGGTGCGTCAGATGCTCGGAACCTAATGGGCCGATCTCTGTGCCGCTTGCTGCCGGATCGGCTAAGCCGCAGGGCACTACGCTCAAAGCGCCAACTCGCTGCAGCAGTCGCAAGTCCGCCACTTCTCGTTACGTCAATCATCTCGTCCGTCATGTCGCTCTCGTTTGAAGCGGACGGAAATGACATCACCGTGGCGTTGGACACAAACTCCTTCCATTGCACCAAGGTGTGGGCAATACATTCACACGATGCTGCTCAACCCCACGATCATGCCTAGGCCGGGGATGGCAACTGGAGAACAGGGAGTAAGGAATGGATCGTATCGACGCAATGAAGGTTTTCGTTGCAGCCGTAGATGAAGGTAGCCTCGCCGGAGCAGCCCGCAAGCTGAAGCGCTCACCGACCGCGATCAGCCGTGCACTCGGCATGCTCGAGAAGCATGTCGGAACCGAGTTGCTTCATCGAACTACCCGGAGCCTGCATTTGAGCGAAGCGGGCCAGCGGTACGTCGTCGTTTGCAGACGAATTCTTTCTGATCTCGAAGAAGCCGATCTTGTCGCAGTCGGCGAACAGGCTTCCCCACGCGGGATGCTGACAATTTCCGCCCCGCCAATATTGGGGGAGGAGGTTTTGCGCCCGATCATCGATGACTTCCTCCGGCTGCACGAGCCGGTGTCCGTCAAGCTTCTGATGCTAGATCGATTTGTAAACCTTGTGGACGAGGGTGTCGATATCGCGTTGCGTATCGGCAATTTGCCGGACTCGTCGAACATATCGACAAGGATCGGTGGCGACGTACGACGAGTAGTCGTTGGCTCGCCCGACTACTTGGCCGGGCGTCCTGCTATCGAAGATCCTTCCGATCTCGCGGCACACAGCATCATCGCGTTCAGCAATTTCGGTTTGGAATCATGGAGCTTTTCGCCACCGAGAGGATCTTCGATTCCGCGCTCAGTTCACTTCACGCCGAGATACGTCGTCAACAGCGTGAGAGCGGCCGCTGCATCGGCCGCCGCTGGCTTGGGCTTGACGAGGCTTTATTCCTACCACGTCTCCCATCTTGTCAAAGACGGGAGCCTCAAAATCGTTCTGGCGGACAATGAACTTCCTCCGCTTCCCGTGCACCTGCTGTCGCCTCCCGGCCGAATGACGGTCCCGAAAGTTCGCGCTTTCGTCGACTTTGCAGCGCCGCGCCTCAGAAGCGACCTTGGACGTATCGCATCGGAAGCTGAGGGAATGTCGTGATTATGCCGTATAGCGGCACAGTGTCGCCATGGTGGTGGCAATTCTCCCGGTCTGCGGGAGCATCTAAATCATATCCTCCGACGCCGAGGGCGTTGGACGGCCGAAGGAACGGCTGTGGATATGAGAAGGATGCACATAATGAGCACTCAGAAAGTTGCAATCATCACCGGCGCATCACAGGGCATCGGCGAAGGATTGGTGCGCGGTTACCGCGACAAAGGCTACAATGTCGTTGCGACCTCCCGGTCGGTAAAAGCTGGCACTGACGCCGGCGTCCACGCTGTCGCCGGCGACATCGCGAAGGCTGAAACCGCCGAGCGCGTCGTACGCGAAGCGCTAGAACGTTTTGGCCGGATCGATACGCTCGTCAATAACGCCGGCGTGTTCACGGCAAAGCCGTTCGTCGACTTCACTGAAGAGGACTACAACCTCAACTTCGGGGTCAACATCGCCGGGTTCTTTCACATCACGCAGCGCGCTGCGCGCCAGATGTTGAAGCAGGGTGCAGGACACATCGTGTCGATCACCACCAGCCTGGTCGATCAGCCGATCGCAGGCGTACCTGCCGCGTTGGCGTCGCTCACGAAGGGTGGTCTGAACTCCGTGACGAAGGGCCTGGCGCTCGAGTATGCAAAGTCGGGCATTCGCGTGAACGCGGTCTCTCCAGGCGTCATCAAGACGCCCATGCATGCGCCCGAGACGCACGAGTTTCTCTCCGGTCTTCATCCCGTGGCCCACATGGGCGAAGTCAACGATATTGTTAAGGCTGTCCTCTTCCTCGAAGATGCCGGGTTCGTAACCGGTGAAATCCTCCACGTCGACGGCGGCCAGAACGCTGGTCGTTGGTAAACGAGGGGGAGTGGATCCGACAAGCAATCGCCGGGTCCACTTGCGAAAGGCGAATGAGCACGGAACCGGTTCTTGCGGCCGATCCGATGTGCTCATGGTGTTACGGGTTCGGCAAGGAAATGGAGTTGCTACTCAAAAGACGATGCACACGTAGACGTTCTAGAACATCATCTGACGGCGTTAGGCTTTTGCCTTGGCCGGCTAACTGAAAGGAATTTCCATGCCTATCGTAAATATCCAGGTCACCCGAGAAGGCAACACGCCTGGCACCAAATCGGTGACGGCTGAGGAAAAGGCCCGCATCATTGCGGGCGTCAGCAACATCCTCCTCGAGGTCCTCAATAAGCCGTTGGCATCAACGTTCGTTGTCATCGAGGAAGTCGATCTTGAAAACTGGGGCTGGGGAGGCCTACCGGTCGAAGAATACAGAAAGCAACTTTCCGCTGCAAAGCCTTCCTAGGATCGTTGGCTCTTCCCCAGCGCCACCGTGACCACATCTTCCAGGCGGCGAAGTAACCGCCGCCCGCAGGACAATGTGAAATTTCGACGAGCGAGGGCGAACGGTCGCCAGCGTGCGCCTCCTAGTTATTCGCTCCTGCATCGGCAAGCGACCGGCACGGCGGCGTCAACGGGGACGAGCTTCACCACTGCGAAATCATCCCGATCTGGTCGACACCAAAGTACAATGGCCTTGCGGATCATCTACGTGTTTCGTGGACGAATTAGCGCGGTAGCGGGTTCAGGAAACAGAAGGGAAAAGCGGATGAGAGCCGATATCGTACCGGGCGGGTTGTTTCCAGATTGGTGGATACGGACCAAAGTCCCCGCCATGGAAGACTTAGGCCTTAGATCTCTGCTCACTCACAGGAAAAGGTGGACTTCCCATTCTTACAGCGTAAGATGAAGCATCGTCGCCAACCGAGTAAGTAGGCGGTGGCGACTGAGGGTTTATACGTGCTCCCGCCTGCAAGACGGACGGAGTGGCATCATGCCCTTTCGGAAATACGTTTCTATTCCAAACGATCCCGGTTTTCGCGAAGCTTTGATGCTTTGGGCTCGCAAGTTTACCACATCCGACATCGCAGCAAGACGTGCCGCCCAGCGGACGATTGATGTGTTGTGCGACAATCCTAGCCTGCTCGACGGACGCGACATAAACGAAGCGATTTTCAAGCTTTTGCGTCGGCACGCATTCGATGAAATCGAATTGTCGCCTGAGCAAGGCATGCACGGTGACGGCGTCTTGTCCGAGAATGAGCCGATGTGCTGAAGTGAACGGACCGTTGCCCAGCAGCAATAGCCCTGCCTCGGGGGTCCGAGGCAGGGCTGTGAGGTCACGCAACGGACCTATTGTGCGAAGGACATTCGGGTCAGGGCGGATGCGATCGCATCGCCAGCTGGCAAAGACTTTTCGAAATTTGCTCTAAAGGGCTTTATCCGAGGCCATTGCCAGACCGATGCGTTCCACTTTTACCAGCTCTGACGGCCATACCAATCGTCAACGTCCGATTTGGCGCGGTCCTTCGCGAGGCCATAGCGCTCTTGGATCTTGCCTTCGAGCTGATCCCGCTTGCCGGCGATCTGATCGAGATCGTCGTCGGTAAGTTTACCCCACTGTTCCTTGATCTAGCCCTTAAGCCCCTGTCGGAAACTTCGTGGATCGCTGATTTTCAGTCGTTTTATTGTTCACGCATCAGCCGAACTCTGCACTTCGGATAGAGTGGAAGCTTAAACTGTTCGGTGTTTATGGCGATTGAGCGAGTCCACGTGCCTGACGTACGTCTTCTTCATCGACCGAGCCGCGTATGTGCCCGATGCGACCCAGTACATAATTCGCCAAGTTGGCAATCTCGGCGTCGGAAAAGACTATGGAGAATGCCGGCATGGACTCGCCGGTTCGACGTTCGGCATTCGAGGATCCGTCAAGTATGACGCGCACGAGGTTGGCGCCCTTCGGATCGCTGAAGGAGTGAGCACCATGAATCGCAGCTCTTGGGTTGAACTGGCCCGAAGCTTCCCACCCGTGGCAGGCCGCACACGCGCCTGCGAAGATGTGTCGACCAAGCTCCAGCCCGTCCCCAGCGACGGCTTCCGACACGCCAGGCGATCGGGCCTGGTCGGAAATTCGCACCGCGGCATCTCCGGCCACGGGGGGAACCGTCCGGAGATACGCGACAACGGCATCGATATCGGACTTCGGGAGCTTGCTAAGACTGAGATCGACTGCTTCACGCATGCTGCCTGACGCGGAGCCGTGGCCAGCAGAGTGTCCCGTGGACAAATAATCCGCGATCTCGGTGTCGGTCCACCAGCCGATGCCGTCTTTCTTGTCTGCTGTGATGTTCCAGGCTTTCCAGCCGTCCACCTCGGCGCCGGAGAGAGCCTTGCTTTGCACGCGCTGGAACATCAGGCCTCTTGGGGTGTGGCATTCGCCACAATGCGCCAACCCTTCAACCAGGTACGCTCCCCGGTTCCATTGCTCGTCATGGGTAGGATCTCTCTGCATTTCGGTCCAGGGCACGAAAAGCACCTTCCACGCACGCATAAGGTATCGCTGATTGAAGGGAAAGGCGAGTTCGCTCGGCCTGGACGAGATGGCTGCCGGTGCGACGGTGTTAAGATAAGCTCGGATGGCGAGCACGTCGTCATCCGAAAGAAGCGCATAGGATGCATAAGGGAACGCTGGATACAGATCCTCGCCATGCTTGCCGACGCCGGCTTTCACGGCACGAACAAATTCGTCATCGGTCCAGGACCCGATGCCCTCAACAGGATCCGGCGTTATGTTCGAAGAGTAAATCCTCCCGAACGGGAGTGCGAATTCCATCCCGCCTGCAAAGGGTTTCCCGCCCTTCGACGTGTGGCAAGCGGCGCAGTCGGCGGCAATTGTGAGGTATCTCCCGCGCTCTACGAGCGCGGCCCCCGTCGGCTGGCCTGGGCTAGGCAAGACCGGCCGCAATCCATGAGGCAAAAAGAAAAATGCAACCGCTCCCAAGACGAGAGCCACTCCAACTAGACCGATCGTCCAGAGCGTTCTGCTGAAGTGCTTCATGATCACCACCTGAGAATTTCGACGGGCTCTCTGAAGACCGGCCCCAAGTCTGCCGTCGACAACTGCAAAGCGCTCGGCGGCGTTCCGCTAGGTAGCGCGTCGGCAAAATCGATTCTTGTAGGATCCGACCCTGGCTCTTGAGAAAGACACGTGGCGCCCGCAGGGCGATCAAGCGCTGGATCATACAATTTCGGGCGCGTCGCAGGGGTTATTGATGCGCACGGCAAAGGATGACCGCGCCCCATGTGAGTAGGCGACATACAAGGTCCGATATGCGGTTCGGCCACTGAGGAGCATGAATGTCATGAGGGTTCTGACAATCAACGATCGGCGCTACGAGGTGGACGTCCCCGAGGACATGCCGCTCCTCTGGGTGCTGCGGGACGTCATCGGCATGACGGGAACGAAATACGGATGCGGCATCGCACAGTGCGGCGCATGCACCGTTCACGTCGACGGTGAGGCCGTACGGTCATGCCAGCTTACGATGGACATGATCGTGGACCAGAAGATCACCACGATCGAGGGGATAGGCGCCACCGCGACCGGTAGACGTGTTCAAGCTGCATGGCTGGATAACGAAGTCGTGCAGTGCGGCTACTGTCAATCCGGTCAGATCATGTCGGCGACGGCGCTTCTGAACAGCACGCCTCAACCGAGCGACGCCGAGATCGACGATGCAATGGCAGGCAACATCTGTCGGTGCGCGACCTACATGCGTATCCGCCAGGCAATCCATCAAGCCGCATCAGTCTGAGGGCCTAATGATCGAAAACCTTGCATCACGTCGCGGCTTTCTCAAGGGAAGCGCCCTAGCGACCAGCGGGCTGCTTTTATCCTTTGGGCTGCCTGGAGCCCTGCGAAGCCGGCCAGCTATGGCCGAGAACCCTGCACCGAGATTCATTCCTAACGCCTTCGTGCGGATCGACGATGGCGGCGTCACGCTTATCATGCCGCATACCGAGGTTGGCCAGGGGATCTACACTTCAAGCGCCATGCTCATGGCGGAAGAGCTGGAGCTTGAACTGGAGCAGGTGAGCCTCGTGGCGGCCCCGCCAGACATGTCGAAATACATGGATCCGATCTTGCACGACCAGGCGACCGGCGGCTCGACGTCGACGCGCTCCGACTGGCTCCGTCTGCGCCAAGCCGGCGCGGCCGCGCGCATCATGCTGGTCGCCGCCGCCGCGTCAAGGTGGGCGGTCCCCGCCCAAGATTGTCACGTCCAGAAGGGGATCATCCGGCATGATGCATCTGGCAGAGCGCTGACCTACGCGGAGGTCGCCGCGGATGCCGCTCTTCAGCAGGTGCCGGAGAACATTCCTCTAAAAAAGGCTTCGGAATTCCGTTTGATCGGCACGCGCGCCAGGCGCCTCGACACGCCCGCGAAGGTCGACGGCTCGATGATCTATGGCATCGACATCCGGGTTCCCGGAATGAAACACGCGACCTTGGCTCTTAGCCCCGTGAAAGGCGGACGGTTACTTTCCCTCGATGAGACCGCGGCTCGACGGGTTCCGGGTGTCATCGATCTGGTGAAGTCCAGTGACGGCGACGCAGTTGCCGTGATCGGCGAACATATGTGGGCAGCAAAGCAGGGGCTCGACGCGCTCAAGATCGAATGGGGCTCGGGTACCAACGGACATGTCAGCACGAGCTCCATCGTTGCTAAGATGGAGGTCGCTTCGCAGGAACAGGGTGTGGTCGTTCGCAACGACGGAAATGCTCCACAGGCGATCGCCGGGGCTCCGGTCAAGTTGTCGGCAGTCTACCAGTCCCCGTTTCTCTCACACTCGCCACTGGAGCCGCTGAACTGCACCTTGCATATTCGGGAGGACGGCGCCGATCTGTGGGTCGGCACGCAGGTGCCAGTCAGAGCGCAGAAGGCGGTCGCCGACGCGACAGGACTGCCCCTCGAAAGCGTCGCCGTCCACAATCTCCTAATGGGCGGTGCATTTGGACGCCGGCTCGACATCGATACCATCGAAGTTGCGGCAAAACTGCTCAGGGAGATTCGCTATCCAGTTAAGCTCGTGTGGACGCGCGAGCAGGACATGACCCACGACTACTACCGACCATTCTACTACGATCGCGTTTCGGCAGGCCTCGACAAAGACGGCACGTTGATCGCGCGGACGCACCGGGTGACGGGATCTTCCATCTTCGCGAGATGGGCGCCGGCCGCCTTCAAGAATGGGATCGACCCCGACGCGGTGGATTGCGCGGCTGAGACGCCATACGACGAAGGTGCCGTTCTGGCAGACTACGTTCGAAACGAGCCTGACGGAATGAACACGAGCTGGTGGCGCGGGGTAGGCGCTACACACAATCTCTTCGTGATCGAGAGTTTCGTCGACGAGATGGCTCACGCCACGAACCAGGACCCTCTGGAATTCCGTCGGCGGATGCTGACAAGGAATCCGCGGGCGCTGGCGGTATTGAACCTCGCGGCAGACAAGGCCGGCTGGGGTGAGAAACTGCAGCCCGGACATGGACGTGGGATCAGCCTTCAGGTCGCCTTCGGCAGCTATCTAGCTCACATACTCGACGTCGAAGTCAGGGATGACAACATCGTCCGTCTGCTTCGTTCGGTGATCGCCATCGACTGCGGTATCACCATAAATCCCGACACCGTCCGCGCGCAGATGGAAGGAGGCGTTCTCTTCGGACTTAGCGCGGCGTTGTTCAATCAAGTCACGGTCACGAACGGCGCCGTCGATCAGACCAATTTCGACACGTACAGGGTTCTCAGAATAAATGAAGTGCCTCGGATCGAGGTGTATCAGGTTGAGAGCAAGGAGGAGCCGGGCGGGGTTGGCGAGGCTGGAACCGCGGCGGCGGCGGGCGCGCTGGCAAACGCGATCTTCTCTGCGACCGGACGCCGGCTTCGCTCGCTTCCGGTCAACGAGCATCTGGCGTAGACACGAACAAGATTTTCTCAGTCGGGTCGGACGCTAGGTGCGGTGGTCCGCCTTCCCGCCTGCCATGCCGCTATCTCGGAGCGGCGGGGGGATTTCCTTCGGAAAATCCTGATCCGAAACCAGCCGTAAGAACCTGTAGATAGCGAGCGTACCGCGACGGACGTGGAACGGCCTTGGATGTTGCCGGGTAGGGGCCGCCGTGGGCCGGGGAAAGGTCGGCTTCACCATAGTGTCGAAAGCTTCCTACGCGGGCGCAGTGGCCTGCTCCACGCCGGCTATCGTTGCGCCACCAAAAGACGTCGAAAGCGGCACGCCGGTCGCTGCATCTGTTCGGAAGAGCTCTCGATTGGTCCCGCCCTTCTCCGATGCCCCGATCAGAAGACTGCCTTTGATGGTCATCGTGTGTCCTTTCAATAGTTGAAGCCCTATCTGTAATTGGGTGTGGGCGACCCGATTTGCGGCGTCGTGGTATCCGTTTCATGGGAGCAATCGAAATCTCCTGGCGGTCCCGTCGTTTCGATCCGCCCCTCATCCGCGCGTGGCCGCCGAGGCAGTGTCGACGGACGCCTCGACGGACATTCCCGGTCCTAGTCTTTCTACATTCGATTGATCGGGGTTGATCCTAATCTTCACCGAAATGCGTTGCGGAATTTTGGTAAAGTTGCCGATCGCATTGTCCGTCCTTAAGACGGAGAACTCAGATCCAGCCGCAGGCGAGACCTGCTCGACCGTTCCTTCGAAACGAGCTCCGGCCAATGCGTCGACAACGAACCACGCGCGCTGTCCCGGCCTGATTTCGGCAGTCTGAGCCTCCTTGAAATTCGCTACGACCCAACGAACCGACGGTACCAGGAACATAAGTTGGGTGCCGCTCGTCACGTATTGTCCCTGGCGGGCGCCGACATCGCTTAGGCGGCCGGCCTTCGGCGCCAGGATTCTGGTATAACCGAGATTGATCTCGGCCAACTGCAACTGCGCGCGGGCGCTTTCAACGTTTGCTTCGAGCGCTTTCTTGTTCACCTCTGCAGCGATCTTCGCTTGCATAGCACTGTTACGACCGGCCTGGGCTTCCTGGACGGCTGCCGCCGCCGAGTCCTGCGCCGCCTGTGCGGAATCCTGACTGCTAACTGATCCTGAGCCCTGCGCCGCGAGTTGGACCGCTCGTCTGAGATCCGCCGCCGCCTTCGCCAACTGTGCGTTTGCGCTGGTTATCCGTGCCTCCGCGGTCAGGATGTCTGAAGCGCGTTGTGCTATCGCCTGTTGATTGTTCGCGAGGTTGGCAAGGGCGAGGTCGAGGTTCGCTTGCGCCTGGGAGACTTGGGCCTTGTAGACGTGATCGTCTATGCGAAGAAGTTCCTGGCCTTGCTTGATGTCCTGGTAGTCGACAGCCGCGATCCTACTGATATAGCCGCTGACCTGCGGGCTGATCGCAGTCGTATGGCCCCGGACGTAGGCGTCGTCGGTCTTCACCACTGCGGTTGCGAACGGCGGCAACTGCCACGCCGATAGGATCGCGGTCACCCCGGCAAGAACAAGCACGGAGGCGACGAGATAGGACAAAAAGCTTGCCGCCGGCGGGCGCCAGCCTTTTGGAGCCGAAGCGACCGCGGCAGCGCCGGAAGCTGGCGATGAGGACACCGCGTTATTTTTCGAAGCAAGAGAGGGAGGCGTAGACATCAGGCGGGGCTCCGGGCTTTCTTTAGAAGCGCGACGAGGACAACGCTCAAAAGCAGAAGGAATCCTAATGTCGCCGTGTACGAGATTGCGAGATAGACGTCGTTGTATGCCGCAACGCGAGCATTCAGGACCACCTGCTGCGCTAGGGCTTGTGTTCCCTGGGCTGCGCGAAGCGCGGGATCTGTCAGGATGGCCAGGTATTGCGCCGTTAGAGCCGAGATGGCAGCCGCTACGGTGGGGTTGGATCGCTCTGCCTGCGCCGCCAGATCCGCCAGGTGATATTGCTGGGCGTGAAATAGGTAGGTTTGGATCAACGAGTTGCAGACGAGCGTTCCGATCGACTGCGTGATGCCGAAAACTGCGATGAAGCTGGTCAGGCCGACGCCGCGCCTCATAAGCACCTGACCTAGGCCGAAGATGAACACCGGGCCAAAGAACATCGTTGTCGCTACGCCCATCAAGGCCTGGGACCAAAAGAGCTGCGGCGCACGGGTGGAGATGCTGGATGAGGAGTCGAGGAATGCGGCAATTGCAGCAAAGCCCAGCGAGACCAGGACCAGCAGTGGCAAACGGGTCGGCGTAACGAGGAGCGCGCTGGTTACAAGGCCCGCTACCGCGCCAGCTAGTATCATCAGGGCAAGCGGCCTGAAATCATCGTTGGTCAGGCCGAAGTCGCGTAGCATCGAGATCGCGCCTACCGCTTGCTCGGACTGAGCGACGCGGCAGATCACTGCGATAAGCGCCCAGCGTACCAGGGTGCCCGCGCTCAGCCAGCGCACGTCGATGAGCGGGCGCTCCCTATGAAACTCGATCAGTCCGACCACGGTCAAGCACGGCAGAGAGGCTGCGAGGCACCAGCCTATCCATGATACGTTGGTCCACCATAGATAGCTTCCCAACCCCATCGCCGCGCCGAACAAGCCGATCCCCGCTGCGTAGAGTGCGAAACTGAGAGCGTCCAGCGGCTCGAATGCCGGAGATCTAACGTTCGGTGGCAGCCGGACGATGACGACCTGTCCGAGACTGATGAGCGAAAGCCCAAGTTCGAATAGGTAGAGCCCGCTCCAACTGTCGAAGGCGAGAAAGTCTTTGGGAATGATCCACGCAATCGGGAGCGCGAGCTGAGGTACGCTGAGACCAAGCGTTACCGCCGCCAGTCGACGCCTAGCGGACATCGCCTGGATCATGTAGAAGACGCCGAGAGTACTCATCGCCGAAGCACATACGCCGCCTGCCGCTCGCACCAGGATCGCGCTCGCCAGCGTGCTTACGAATAGGTGCGAGGTTATGAGCACCGCTTGGAGAGCGAGGAAAGTCAGGTAGAACCGGCGAATTCCGAATTGCTGGCGGAATTTGACGAGGATGCATCCGGTGATGGAGTTCGTCACCAGGTAGGCCGCCGGCAGCCAGGCGATCTCGCTGATGTTGAGGCCGAGGGCGCCCTGGAGATAGGGTAGGTTCGCCGAAACCAGACCGTTGCCGAGCGCGCCCGTCATGCCTGCAATCAAAGACGTCGCTCCGTAGACGGCGCGGCGGAGCGGCGGATGAAGCGGCGTGCCGGGAGATCCTGGAACCGGTGGACGTTCGTCATCTGCGTAGTCGAACGGCGCGTCATCTTCAAAAAAGTGCTGTCGCCTTTCCGCTTTCGGATCGCGGGTTGGTCGCGGAAGACTCCAAGTGGCGGTATTCGACACCACGGGGCTCCTCCGGTTCGGCTATTCGCGGCGATGCAGGCGTCCAGCCCGCGCTACTTAATGATAGCGAGGAGGGTGAAGCGGGATTGCACAATCCCGCTGCGCCAGCGCCTGACGTTGCCGGCGCGGACATGCCCCCAACCCGCCGGAGTAACTCACAGCGGCATCCTACAATTCAGTCGCATCGCGATGAGCGATGAATAGCGCGCTCCAGTCAGGCGCACTACGAATCCTTTGGAAGGACACTGCAAATGCGTACCCACTTACTCGCCGCAGCCATTCTCGCGGCTGCATCCCTCAACAACGCGACGCAGGCCATTGCCGCCGAACACGTCGAGGTTGGCAGACTTGATTGCGACGTTTCGGTAGGGATCGGCGCGATCGTCGGCTCGCAGCAGGAAATCAAGTGCGTGTTCGCCCCTTCGGCTCCAGGGCCGTCGGATTCCTATGTCGGTAAGATCACTCAGTTCGGCCTCGACATCGGGGAAATCAAGGCAGCGAAGCTGGCTTGGCTTGTCTTCGCGCCAGCTAAACGCGGCGACAACGCCTTGGCGGGTTCCTACGCTGGCGTCAGTGCCGACGCGGCTATCGGGATTGGCCTAGGCGCCAAGGTCCTTGTCGGTGGGGAAGGAGGCACGATTTCGCTGCAGCCCATCGCACTCCAGGGGGACGAGGGTTTCAACATCGCCGCGGGCGTCACTTCCGTCTCGCTTCATTCAGCCCAGTAATTCGAAACCAGACTTCGTCGACGTCGCAGCGCTGGCACTTGGCTATATGCCGAGGGCTAGCGCTCCACCCGGCGTCGGCGCCGGACGGTTCCTGATCCAGGATATCGAAGGATAAAGGATGACCACCATTAGGAACACAGCGGCCTTCGACGAGGCCTTGAGGCGCACCAAGCTCGCGCGGCTCCGCAATTTGGGAGTTGCTGCGGCGATCGGGCTGATCGTTATGACGGGCCTGGCCGCACTGAAGCTGTCTCCGGCCCTATAGGCCGACGGGCATTTTACGAATGCGCTGCTCTCGCAACGATCGAACGCGTTTATGCAAACGTATCGGAGGCCCGGTCTTCAGCCCGTTCTGCTTGGGCCAGTCCTTTGGGCTTGCCGTAGCGGCCGATGTTGGCGTCGCCCCAGTTCTTCAACGCAGAGAGGATTGGTTCCATGCTGCGACCAAGAGGCGAAAGGCTGTACTCCACCTTGGGCGGCACCTGCGCGTAGACCTTGCGTTCGATAAGGCCGTCTTCCTCCAGTTCCCGAAGCTGGTTCGTGAGCATGCGCGGCGTCACATTCTCGACCTGACGCCGGATCTCATTGAACCGCAACGTCCCGTCGAGAAGATGAAAGAGGATCACCGACTTCCACTTCCCATCGATGAGCCCAATGGCGGCTTCCACCGAACATCCAGGACTGCAGTCGAAGCGAGAGTAGCGGACCTTACCCATAACAGTACCCTTTTTGATACTACGTGCAAATTTTGTGCGTATTGCGCCTTCGCAAGCATAAGACCAAATCAACCACATATCAATCAGCAACGGAGTAAGCACAATGAAAGCTATCGGATACAAGCAAGCAGGTTCTCTCGACCGGGAAGACGCGCTGGTAGACATCGAACTACCGCGCCCGTCGGTGTCTGGACGGGATATCCTAGTCGAGGTCGAGGCAATCTCGGTCAATCCTGTCGATACCAAAATTCGGAAGGGCGTATCCTCCGAGAATGGTCAATGGAAGATCCTCGGCTGGGATGCGGTAGGCAAGGTGGTTGAAACAGGCCCTGACGCCAAGGGATTCAATGTCGGCGATGAAGTGTTCTATGCCGGATCGCTCATCCGACCGGGTGCTAACAGCCAGTTCCATCTCGTCGACGAGCGGATTGTCGGAAAGAAGCCTTCGACCTTGTCGAACGCCGAAGCGGCAGCGCTGCCGCTGACCGCGATCACCGCATGGGAAATGCTGTTCGACCGTCTCGACATCCGCAAGCCGGTCGCCGGCGCAGCGAATGCGGTCTTGATCATCGGTGGCGCCGGTGGCGTTGGATCGATCGCCATTCAGTTGGCGCGTGCGCTTACCGACGTGACGGTGATCGCCACCGCGTCCCGACCCGAAACGCAGGCATGGGTGAAGGAACTCGGCGCCCACTTCGTTGTCGATCACAGCAAGCCGCTCGCCGGCCAGATCGCGGCACTCGGCATCGGCGCTCCAGCCTTCGTGTTTTCGACGACCGAAACGGACAAGCACCTCAAGGATGTGGTGGAACTCATCGCCCCGCAGGGTCGGTTCGGTCTTATCGATGACCCCGAGAAGCTTGACGTCCTCCCCTTCAAGCGGAAGGCAGTTTCCACCCATTGGGAACTGATGTTTACGCGTTCTCTCTATCAGACCGCCGACATGAATGAGCAGGGGAAACTGCTGAATGAAGTAGCGCGCCTGATCGACACGGGGAAAATCCGTACGACGATCACCGAGACGCTGACTCCGATCAACGCGGCGAACCTGAAGAAGGCGCATGCGACGCTGGAAAGCGGGAAGGCTCGAGGCAAAATCGTTCTCGAGCGCTTCTGAGCGCCTTAGACACCATGAACCCGGTCAATCAGACCGGGTTCATGACCTTGCTACTCTCTGGTGATCGAGAAGCTATTGAGCCGTTCATCCAGCGAAGGCAACAATGTCCATTCCACCGTTATAGTCGGTGATGAAAGCAACTCCGTCGCTCCTGACATATACGTCAGCAGTCTGGATGACGGGCATTCCACCGGGTCTCGGATCGACAACGCGATTGGGTGCTCCTGGCACGAACACGCCAATTTGCTTCGGCGCAAATGGGTCCGAAATATCAAACGCCCGCAGGCCCGCGTTTTGAAACGTTGCGAAAATTATCGTTTCGGAAACGAAACTTCCTGGACGGTTTTCATGCAGATTATGCGGCCCGAAGTGGCGACCCTTCTTTCCGTAGTCTCGTTCTGAAGGCGTCGGCAGCGTTGATATGCTGATCGGGTTCGACGGATCGCGGATATCGAACAACCAGATGTGTTTCAAGCCGTCCGCCAGATCGTCCGCGGTGGCCTCATCGGCAACCACGACAAGATCTCGACCGGGCAGCGGTAATGCCGTGTGAGTTCCTCCGCCGAAGGGCGGGGACCAGTTCCGGCGAGCGATCAAAGTTGGTTCGTTGCGGTCGCTAACGTCGAGAAGCGTGAGGCCGCCATCTCGCCAGGAAGCATAGGCGGTATCGCCCGAGACGATCGCATGGTGGAGGGCGTATCGCCACTTGGCAGCGTCCCAGTTGGGAGACTCGCCTTCGCCCTCGTTCATGCCCGGAAGCCAGTACCGCCCGGCCCATTTTGGTTTGGTCGGATCAGCGAGATCGATGATCATCAAGATATAGTCAGTGAACCCGGTTGGTAGGACCGAGGCGTATGCGAACCTGCCTCCCGTGTACCATAATCGATGGACGCCCACGCCAGGAATGGAGAGGAACGAAATCTGCCTGGGATCTGCGGGGTTGCTCACGTCGTAGATCGCGACGCCCGCACTCCAGTTCGCTTCACCCTTGATGCGTGAGCCGACGGAACCGCGATAATAGTTTTGTTCTGCATCGAACTCCTTCCATAGATCCTTGGCGTGGATCACAAGCAGCAGCTCGTCGGCCGCCTGCAGGTGAATGTTCCAGGTGTTGGCCGGAGCGGGCAAGAACTTCAGCGTCTTCGGATTTCGAAGGTCGCTAACATCAATCACCGAAAAGCCAGAACTGAACAGATGACCGACGAAAACGTGGTCCCGCCAGTACTGAAGTTGCATGGCGTCAGGTCGGTTTCCCTGATCCGAGTGAGAGATCTGCGTGAAGCGGTCAGACAGTTCGGGTCGGGTAAGGTCCATGGACATTGTCGCCCCTCCTATCACAGCCCGAGGGCGTAAGTCGCCACTTCGTGGTCCTGCTCAGGACTGGCACCACCAGCTCCGAGCCCGCCGACAACCACTCCGGCACTATCCCGAATGGGGATTCCGCCGGCAACGAAGGCGAGGGGAACGCTCGCAGACGTTTGGATTGTAGCGAGCGGGCCTTTGTCAGCCACAGCATTCCCAAGTTCTTTGGTTGTCGCGCCAAAATAGACGGCCGTTCGTGCCTTCGCCAACGATGTGTCAATCGATGCGATGGCCGCCCCATCCATCCGGGTTGCAAGTACTAGATTGCCTGCGCCGTCGACAACTGTGAGAGTGTGAGGAACGCCAATCTCCGCAATTTTCTCCATTGCTCTCTTGGTGATTGATTGAGCTGTTTCGAGGGGGAAAATGACGGGAGATATCTGCAAAAGTTTCGACATGAAAAACGCCTTTCGTTTCAACTCCAGGTATTTTGAAGGAAATCGCGCGCCGGTCTTGTAAGTATCAGCTTCGCGAACAAGAAGCGCGGCTGGAAAGGGAACATGTGGGGTGGTCGATGAGCATCGTCAGGACGACTTAGACAGACGTTCCCGTCGAATGGCTCGGGGTTCAGATTGTCGCTTGCGGCAAATGTGTTTGATCGCTGTTCCTACGCCCACCGTGGGCCGCGATCGTACAATAAAGTCTTCCTGATCATCCCTTTAATCGTCGCGTCAGATGGATCGACGCCCCCTCAATCGACCGCTGACCCGCGAAGGTGATCCGCCATCCCTTCGACCACGAGGCGGCACATGCCGGACTCGCGAGCGACCCTCGAATTCTTTCGCAAATCGAGGGTCGCTCCCCTCACGCCGCTGCCATCAAGGAGTTGATGCTGGCAAGTTCATCATGAATACTGCACCGCCACCTTCGTGGCTGTATGCGGTCAGAGTGCCTCCGTGGGCCTCAACGATCGTCTTGCAGATCGCGAGCCCCATCCCCATGCCTTCTGCCTTTGTCGTGAAGAAGGGATCGAAGAGCTTGGCCAGATCCTGGGAGGCGATTCCTGTGCCATGGTCGCGCACGCTGATTGAAATGAAATCTTCTTCAACGTCTTCTACAGAAATGGTGATCTCGCGGGCTGCGGGTTCGGTGGATGCCATTGCATGCAGACCGTTCGTGATAAGGTTCGCGAGAACCTGTTGGATCTCGATACGGTCGGCGAGCACGAGCCTGGAGGAACGCTCGGCGTCGACCGTCAGCCGAGCGGACGCAGCAAGAAGCTCCCGCTCCAGGAGATTGGCCACATCGGAAATCACTTCCTTCAAATCGGTGATTTCAGGCTCTCTCTTCTGACCTTTCAACTGCTCCCTCGTGCGCTGGATGATCTGGCTTGCTCGAAGGGAGTGCTGCACTACGCGCTCGGCTGCCGTGGACGCCGCCGTCATGTCCGGCGGGGTCGCCTGAAGCCAACGAATACAGGCCTGGGCAAACATCACCACGGCTCCTATGGGTTGGTTGACCTCGTGAGCAATGGACGCGGAGATCGCACCAATTGCTGCAGCCCGGCCAGCACGTGCAAGTTCCCCCTGAGCTGTCTGCAACGCCTCTTTTGCCTTCTCGCGTTCGGTCACATCGATCATCGCGCAGGCAACACGGTCGAATGCTTGTCGATCGTATGGAAACGCAAGGATGAAGAGAACGATGACCTCTTTTCCGTCAGCTCTTAGGAGCCTAGCTTCTCTTTCAAACCGCTCCTGACCCGTCTTCGTGGCCAATACCAGGTACGGGAGAAGATCGCTGCCAGGTGGAAGAAATTGGGCGATCGGCGCAAGGACCCGGTCTCGCGTGGTAGATCCGAGCAGCTCGATTGTTGCATCGTTGACGTCGGCAAAACGGATCATTCGTGCGCAATCGGCATAGAAGGACTTGTGCCTGACTGCGTAGTCCGACAGGTCGACGACGCCTTGATCCATCAGCTCATCCAGGTACTCGCGAAGCTCGGCTAGGTCCAACTCGCAAAGCGAAACGTGGTTTTGTTCGAATATAGCCCGGTATCGCCGTTCGCTCCGCTCGAGCGCGCTGACAGCACGCCGTCGCGCGCTGGCGTCGAAGCCGATGAGGCTAAGGCCAGCGGTTATCGCTAGGTAGAAACCTACTGCGACCAGCCCACTCCGATTCGCAAGTGCCTGCGCCATGATCGGCGAAAATGCTCCGCCAATGATCCCGCCAACATTGAACGCCAGCGAGGTGCCGGAATATCGGACACGAGGCGGGAACAGGCTCGGCAACCACGCTCCTAGCGGTCCGTTTACGAAACCCATCACGAAAAGCGAAAAGCTCAGGTAAATGAATATGAGCAACATCGAGCCGCTGCCGAGCATGGGAGCCAGAATGATGCTTGATATGATGGTGCCGATGCACCCGATGATCAGAATACGTTCCGGGTCCACTCTGTCCGCAAGCCAACAGGCGGTAACGATTGAAATCGCCATGAACACGATCGCTCCAAGTTCAAGGACGAGAAAGTCGGCACGACCGAGACCGAGCGCGGATGTGCCGTAACCTAGAGCAAAAGCAGTGACGACGTAGTAGAGGGAAAAGCAGGCCACCACGCCTAGGGATCCAATGGCCACTTGCGTGAAGTGTTGCCTGGCTACTTCGACAAGCGGTACGCGCGCAGGCTTCGCTTCGGCGATCGCTGCTGCAAACTCGGGCGTCTCGACCAGGTTGAAGCGCACCCAGAGTCCCATTGCCACCAGAGGCGCGCTTGCTAAGAACGGAACCCGCCAACCCCAGTCCGAGAATTGCTCCGGGTTGAGAGAGACGGTCAGGACAAGGAAGAGCCCGTTCGCCAACAGGAAGCCGATCGGGGCGCCTAGAGGTGCGAACATTGCAAACCGAGCCTTCCAGCCAGGCGGTGCGTTTTCCAGGGCAAGGAGAACGGCGCCGGTCCATTCTCCGCCTAACGCCAATCCCTGACCAAATCGAAGCATGCACAGGAGGACGGGAGCTAGCCAGCCGGCAAGGGCGTAGGTTGGCAACATTCCGATCGAGGCGGTTGACGCTCCCATCAACAAGAGGGACGCCACGAGAGTCGCTTTGCGGCCGATACGATCTCCGAAGTGCCCGAACACCGCCCCTCCCATTGGGCGCGCAAGGAACGCGATGCCGAAACTGGCGTAGGCGCCAAGCAATTCAGCAGACGGCACGGATGCGGGAAAGAATAGGGGTCCGAAAATAAGACTCGCGGCAGTGGCATAGATATAGAAGTCGTAGAACTCGACTGACGTTCCGATCAGACTCGATATGAGAATCCGCTTGGTCATCTGGCCGCCAAAGGCCTCTCTGGAGGTCACCATGCCTGGGGGAAACGTTGGCGAGGTCGCGGGTACAGCCACTTATAAGACTCCAAGGTGTGTGTGCATGCGCCCACTTGGCTGCAGCGAAGCAAGGGCGCATCGTTCAATCAGGCTAGATAGCTCGAATTCGCCAGGGCAATTTGTACGATCCAGCACCCGCGTGCCCGTCATTCCTTGGCAACCGAGGCCGAGAGGGGATAGATCGTCATGACGCGCCCGTTGCTTGAGGGAGCGGACGAGGGTGAAGTCAGCGAATGGCAGAACGCAAAGCAGAAAAGCCCCTGGTGGTGGTGGTCGAAGACGACGAAGGCATGCGCGAAAGCGTTGCCGAGATACTGCGTTCAGTTGGGATCGAGACGTTAGGCTTCGGCTCGACTGCCGACCTGCTGGCAGCGCCACTCCCGGATCGTCCAGGCTGCCTCATACTGGACGTGAGGCTTCCTGGCCTCGGCGGGTTGGAGCTGCAGTCGAAGCTTATCGCGCTGGGCAACAAGCTACCGATCATATTCATGACCGGATTCGGCGACGTGCCCATGACGGTTCGCGCCATGAAAGCTGGTGCGCTGGACTTCCTGACGAAGCCGTTTCGTGACCAGGAGATTCTGGACGCCGTTTCCGTCGCCATAGATCGGGACCTCTCCAGACGGTCGGCCGCGTCAGCGACCGCCGAAGTGGAAGAACTCGCTAGCACCCTGACGCCGCGCGAGTATGAAGTCATGGAATCTGTCGTCGCCGGTCGCATGAACAAGCAGATCGCCTACCAGCTCGGCGTCTCGGAAATCACCGTGAAGGTCCACCGCGGCCGCGTCATGCAAAAGATGCGGGTAGCATCGGTTGCGGATCTCGTGCGGAAGGTCGAGCTTCTCAAGCAAAGCGCTTAGACCGCGGTAGGCATCGAACGGCGGGCCATCCATCTCTTCGCCGGCGCCATGGTCGTGGATCGAAACGTCATGGCAAGATACAAAGGTATAATTACAACTAGCAGCCAGTGCGCGTACTTGAGAATGTGCGTCTTGGCGGGTCGAATACGAAAATCGCCAGACGAGGAAGGATTAGACCGTGCCTGGCGGAAAAAAATCGGTGGCGATCGTCGATGACGATGAAGTCGTGCTCGAGGCGACCTCCGCCTTCTTGGAGTCGATGGGTTATGAAGCCATCTCTTTCAACTCGGGGAGGGCGTTTCTCGATTCGGACAAGATCGATGCAGTCTCCCTGCTGCTCACCGATGTGAATATGTCGGAGATGTCCGGTCTTGAGCTTCAGGATCTGGCCCGGCTGCGACGCCCTACCATCGAGATTGTTATGATGACAGGCCTTGAGGACGAAAGGATACGTCGAAAGGCATTAGCGGGCGGAGCCAAGGATTTCTTGCACAAACCGGTCCTGGCGATCGACCTTATCCGCTGTCTCGAGGGTGTGTAGCTTAACCCCTTCTCATATTGGATCACCTGGCGCGAACGTCCGCTTTCGGGATTGCTGCTAGATGGCCATCTCGCTTGATGGCATCCTGCTACCGTCGGGATAAGAAGAAAAGCCCGCAACCTGGCAGTTGGCGGGCTTCTGTTAGCGTGGTGCCTTGTGCCGGCCGAGTCAGTGGAGTGTCTGGCTGGCTGGAGTGTTTGCCGATTTCCGGTGCGGTCGACGCCAGCGGTTGGGCGATATTCCAAACGTCTTCCGGAAGACTTTACAGAAGTGAGCCTGATCGGTCATCCCGCACTCAAGGGCGATCTGACTTAGGGACGTGTTCGTGTGAAGCATCAGGTCCTTGGCTAGGAGCATGCGACGTTCGAGGATGTATCCATAGGGTGCCTGGTTGAAGGTGACACGAAACGCACGGGAGAAGTGGCTGACGCTGAGGTGGACGAGATCCGCGAGTTGCTCGAGCCGGATAGTCGAGCAAAGATTCGCTTCGATATATGCGAGAATTTTTTTCCGCTGCCACGGTACCAGGCTGCCTCGATTCGGTCCGCCGCTCGCGCCGCTGGGGCAATATGCAGGGATGACGCCGCCTACCGTTTCGGTGGCGGGAAGTTCGTCCGAAAATGGATTGATGATCAGGACCGCAAGATCTGAATGATGGATCGGCGCAATGGAGGAGGGGTTGTTCATTTCGGAACCTCTTTGGCTGTCAAGAATGATCCGAAAGTGCAAAATGCGGTCAGGTTTGACGATTGAACTGTGGTTTTCGCGAAGTTAAACCAAAGGATAATGAGGCCAGGGCAATCGCTAAGACGAGCGATCGGTCAAGCGGTGGAGTAGGCGCTCGATGACCACGGACGTCCTCAGCTAAACGGCCGGAACATACAAGAAGGGCGGCCAATCCCCCTTTAATTTCGACTTCATCGTGACGGCGGCGGGAATTCGCAGCCGAGCAGCGACAAAGGAGTCGACATGAACCGCGACAATTCACTTGAACTTTCGCGCAGGCAGGCACTGCTTGCCGGAGCATCGTTGTCGCTTGCACTGGCCAGCCCGGTCTTCGCAGCGACGAAAACAACCTCCAATTCCAACAAAGGATCATTTCCTATGACCGAATCCTTCATCAAGACAAAAGACGGCGTCGACATCTTCTTCAAAGACTGGGGCCCGAAGGATGCACAACCGATCGTATTCCATCACGGCTGGCCGCTTTCGTCGGACGACTGGGATGCTCAGATGCTGTTCTTCGTACAGCACGGCTACCGTGTTGTTGCACATGACCGTCGTGGTCACGGACGCTCTCAGCAGGTAAGCGAGGGCCACGACATGGACCACTACGCCGCGGATGCTGCAGCGGTGGCCGAGCACCTCAATCTGCGGAATTCCGTGCACATCGGGCACTCGACCGGCGGCGGCGAGGTCGCACGCTATGTGGCCAAGTACGGCCAGCCTCAGGGCCGTGTTGCCAAGGCTGTTCTTGTCAGCGCCGTACCTCCGCTGATGGTCAAGACGGCTTCCAATCCGGGAGGCACTCCGATCGAGGTTTTCGACGGTTTCCGATCGGCACTTGCTGCGAACCGCGCCCAGTTCTTCCTGGACGTCGCTTCCGGCCCCTTCTACGGCTTCGACCGCGAAGGCGCCAAGGTATATCCTGGCACGATCCAAAACTGGTGGCGTCAGGGTATGATCGGTGGCGCTAAGGCACACTACGACGGCATCAAGGCCTTCTCGGAAACCGACCAGACAGAGGACTTGAGGAAGATCACCGTCCCGACGCTGGTCATGCATGGCGACGATGATCAGGTGGTTCCGATCGACGACTCCGGCCGTTTGTCAGTGAAGCTTCTGAAGAACGGAACACTGAAGGTCTATGAAGGCTATCCGCACGGTATGCTCACGACCCATGCCGACGTTATCAATCCCGATCTTCTCGCGTTCGTGAAGGCCTAAGATTTATGCTCCTTCTGATGCAGGTTCGCGTCAGGGGGAGCATACAGCAGCAGTTGCTTTCCGGGGGAACGCATCAGGCGTCGAGGACCCGCGTTAGGGCAGCGAGCTCCGTGGCTGGCGGATTCTCATTGAATTTGGAAAGGACGGCGTCTACCCGCGCCCTGGAAACTGCACGGGCGGACGGAATTTCCATTTCCAGAAGAGTAAGCGCACATCGCAGTTCCCAGAGGACTGCCTTCTGCTCTGACGCAAGCCTGAGGCCTCGTTCGATCCACTCACGTCCGTCCAGGCCTGATCGAGCGTGCAGCAGTCCCCTAAGACGGTAGAGCTCGGCCCTGCACCAGCCTGCGTCACCGGCAAGCGACAGTTCGATCAATTTGGCGGGCGCAAGCTCACCGGCCACGACGACGGTGTTTTCCAGGCGAGGTCCGTGTGCGCCTCTGATAAGGTCTTCGGTCACCGGCGAGCCGCTTAGATCCCCCTGCCGACGAAAGCCAAACAGCTCGTAACCGTCCGCCCATTCGGCCCACCGAAAGAGCGAATTCGTTTCGGCCAGGTGGCGGAGCCGATCGAGCGAGCCGCGTGCGTCGTCTACGAGTCCCATTCCGTGAAACATCGGGACCGCTCCAACGGACAGAACAAGACAGGAAGATATCGGGTGATCAATGTGGGCAGCCTCATCCAGCAGATTCCGCAAAATTACCAAGGCCGTGCCAGCGCTGCCGGTGATCCATGCCGTCTTTGCCATGACCATCAACGCGAGAAGACGCTGCCCGAAGCTGGCGCCGCTCGTCGTGGTACCCTTCTTGCGACTGCCGTTGGTATCCAGAGCTTCGCGGGCGAACCTCATCGCGTCGTCATGGTTGCCCTTGTAGTGGGCGTTGTGAGCCGCGATGCGGACCGTCGTCGGCCGGGCGGGCGGACCAATTTCCGCGTCAACCTTCCAGGCGAGCTCGTCCGCGGCCTGATATCGCCCCTGGACGGTCAAGATCGCGCAGATGCCACTATATGCGCGCAGGGCCTTTAGCGGGTCGCCGAGATGCTCGGCGGCTTTGGCAGCCAGTCCAAACTGGCGCACTGCTTCTTCATCGCCATTGACGCTATGCAAGTTGTAGGCGATGGCGCCGTATGCGGATCGTAGCTGAGTCTCGGCGGCTGGATTGCTTTCCTGCCTCTCAAGCATTGCGATCGCCTCCTGCACCACAAGAAACTGCTCGCCCATCAGACCGAGCTGCGTCCAAACCAGGCCAGAGTGAGCAGCAAGGTCTATGAAGACGCCATCCTGTCCGGTCGTGGACGCCCAACGCAAGGCCGAGCGCAGGTCGTCGATGATATCCCCGTGGACGAACATCCATTCGGCCGTCGAACGTTGATCCCAATCCGTTTCGGCCGCAGTCAACCGCTCGCGGACGTAGCGGGCGTGAGCTGCACGGGCACTCGGAGCCTTTGAGTCTTCCTGAAGTTTCGATGTTGCATACTCTCGCGTGGTCTCAAGCAATCTGAGCCTGCCACCAGCGTCGCGCTGGGAGAGAAGAGATTTCGAGAGCAGGCCGGTTAACGCGTCATCGAACGCATCCTCGGACAGTAAATCCCCGGCTACCGCGGCTGCGCCTTCATAAGTAAATGCGCGCGCGAACACGGAGAGAACCATCAGCAGTTCCTTCTCGTCCTCGGACAGGCAGTTATAACTCCAGTCTAGTGTCGAGCGCAAAGTCTGTTGGCGAGGCGGCGCCGTTCTTCTTCCTCTGCGAAGCACCGAAAGCGGACTGTCGAGCGAATTCAGCAAAGGCACGATCCCAAGATCTACGATGCGCGCCGCTGCGAGTTCGATTGCCAGCGGAATCCCGTCCAGCTTGCGAACGATTTCGGCGATCGGCTTCAGGCCAGGAAGTTCCTTGACCCACTCGTCTCCCATCGACAGCGATGCACGATCAAGAAACAGCTCGATGGCCGGAAATTGTGCGACGTCCAAGTCCGCCCCGTCGTCGGCGGGCATGGCAAGCGGGCCAAGCCGCTTCACGACCTCTGCGGTAATACGAAGCGGTTCGCGGCTCGTGGCAATGATCCTGCTGGACGGGCAATGAGCGGCAACTTCTTCGATGACCTGCGCGGCTTCCTCGATGAGGTGTTCGCAGTTGTCGAAGAAAATGAGAAGTCGCCGATCGCCGATCGCACGGATTATGCCTCGCGTCGGATCTTCACCGAAGGACGTCAAACCTAGGTTGGAAGCCAACGAAACGGCAACTCGGCCGGACCCCGACAGCGCGCCAAGATCGACGAAGATAACCTCGGCGAAATCGGGTGCTAACCGTTCGACAAGCCTCGCGGCAACCGTCGTCTTTCCTATTCCGCCCGGTCCGACGATCGTCAGGACGGAGCCCGATGACTCTAACTGGCAACTTTCGATGAAGGCATCTCGCCCCACGATCCTCACATTAAGTGCCGGAAGCGAACTCACGCCGTTCATCGGAGGCAAGGTGCTTTGATTGCAACGCTCGACCTTCGCTTCAAAAATGTATCCCTTTGAAGGGACAAATCTGATGAAGGGGTAGGCAGAGCCGAGACCCAGGGCTTTGCGAAGGTTCGCGAGATGCACCCTGAGAGCGCCCTCCGCCACCACTGTGTCGGGCCACACTCCCCGGATAAGGTCATCTTTGCTTATCGGCAGGTTAGCGTTCGAGACCAGGGCGGTTAGAAGATCAAATGCGCGCGAACCGAGACGAATGGGCTCGCCGTTCTTCTTGAACTTGCGATGTCGAGCATCCAGTTCGAATTCCGCAAATCGGAGAACCGTCACCTTCGATGTCTCCTTCATTTGTTGATCCGCGAAGGCTCCGGAGAAGGATCCCGTGGGAGCCTTGTCCGTCTAGCTCCGACCGGTGCCCCTAGCAAGTCTGGCTCGCCATCGAAACTCATAGGTTCGTGAAGGGCTCTTCGCGCGCGTGCGAAAGCTTTGTTCATTCGTCGGGAGCCACAAAGATGCACTCGTAGCCGCGGTCCACCTCCTCGCCTATTCGGCAGCAGTAGGGGGATGCGAAATGCACAGGAAACAGGGTGGCGTTCGTTCCGCTGCAGTCCGCGAAGAGACGGCGCCTGGTCTCGGCAGCCTGTCCAGGGTCCCTGCAGGCGTTGCTGCTCCAGTCAGGATATAGAACCTGTATCGGATGGTGCATCAGGTCCCCAACGAAGATTAGATCGCCTGTGGGGTCGGCGATCCGGAGAAGGACGTGACCCGGCGTGTGGCCGGGAGCCGGCTCGATCCAGATCCCCCCCGTCAGCTCCGACGGCGGATCGACCAGCAGCAGCTTGTCGGCGTCGATCAAAGGTTTGATCGAATCCTCGAATATCCTCCGATTGTCCTCGATCTCCAGCTCGGCCTTGGATAACAGATCGAACTCGGCCCTGGAAACGAGGTATCGGGCGTTCGGAAAGGTGGGAACCCGTTTGCCGGCTTCGAAATGTGTGTTCCAACCGACATGATCGACATGCAGATGCGTACAGACCACGTAGTCGACGTCCTCCGGTTTGATGCCGGTAGCGAGCAGGTTCTTGAGGAACGGACTGTCTAGCATGGAGAAGAACGGCGTGTGAGGGCGTTCCTTACCGTGCCCAGAGCAGGTGTCGATCAGTATGGTTGTACCGTGTACGCGAACTAGCCAGCCGTGGACCGAGCCTAACAGACGTCCATGCTCAGGGGCGTAGTGCCCCGGCACGAGCCATTCCAGGTGTTTCCCCGCCTCTTCGTCCGACCAGGCCGGGAGGTGCTCCTGTGGAGGAAAGCCGAGTCCTTCGTATTCGCCGATGCGGAAAACCTCCGCTTGTCCGATCTTCATTCTTCTTCCCTCCTGGTCTTGATAGGCGTTTGATGGCAGCCAGCGCGGCCAGCGCGTTTCTGAAAACGCAGACACCGCGGCTTGAAACGGCCGCGGTGCTCTATTCAATCTCACTTGCTTGGACTTGCCGAATAACTAGATGGGGTGCGTCCGGGCTTGTCCCTCATTCGAAGCGGAAGTCCGACAGGTCCACGGAAACGATCAGAGGCTCCGAGAGGGGAGTATTGTCAGGCTTGCGAGGATAGATCCGCATCTTGGACGGCAATGTGATGCCTTCGACCTTTACCGGATCGGTGAGATAGCGCGCTGCAGCATTCTTCCCCTGAATATCCACCTCGTAGTCGTGTCGAACGAGGATCCCCTCGGCGTTGAAATAGAAGGTCTGGACCGTGCTGTGCGTCGCGATGGAATTGGGGAAAGTCACCCGCAGCCGACGCCAGGTCTCTCCGTGCTCATTCCACGTCTCGATTTCCTCGGAGACGACGCCCGGCTGCTTCAGGATGAATGGCGACGTCAGATAGGTCCACATCGTGTAGCCCGAGAAGTATGCGACCTGGGGATTGCTCCATGGCGTTTCCATCTCGTAGCCCTCGAAGGACTTTCGTGGCTGAAGGAGCTCTTCCACAACATCGCCGGAAGGCGTTTCGATCGTCACGCGCTCCGGCGTGAAGGCAGACTTGTTCTGCGTCGGTGCGAAAGGCCAGTGGGAAACCCATTCACGCTTCAGATCCACCTTGACGTGGCAGTCCACGAGGACCGTGGCTTTGCCCTTGAGGCCCCAAAGGACGCCGCCTTGATGCAGTTTAGCCGTCAGGAAAGAGAATTTGGAGAAGCGATCCATCCCACCATGAGCTTCGATCGCGGTTTCAACTAGATTGGTCACGACTACTTCCTTTCAATTGATGAACTAAAGGCCAGAAGGCCGGCTTCCGCGACCGCGATGTCCTGGTCGACCGTCCCACCGCTCACGCCGACGGCGCCAACGATATGGCCGTCGATCTCAAGGGGCAGGCCGCCGCCCAGGATCACGTACTTCCCCTCGGCGACGCTGTTGATCGAGTAGAGAGCCTCGCCAGGCTGGATCATCGGGACGAATGTGGCCGATGGAGCGTGAAAGGAGCGGGCGGTCTGAGCCTTGCCGACGGCGACGTCGAACGCGCCCGGCCACGCCCCATCCATTCGGGCCATCGACACGAGTTCGCCCCCTCGGTCGAGCACGACGATCGTCGATTTCACTCCGATCGCGGTGGCTTTTTTCTCCGCGGCGGTAAGCAGGGCGCTGGCGCCGCCAAGGGTGATTTGTGGTGCGTACATTGATTTTCGACCTTGCGAAGAGGGAGGGCGGCACGGGCCGCCCTCGCTGAGCCTTAACGGAGCGTGATGTCCGAAAGGTCGATAGACACGACGAGGGGCTCGGACAGCGACGTGCCATCGGGCTGGCGGGGGAAGATGCGGCGCTCGGTGGGGAACTTGATGCCCGAGACGGTGGCGTAGCCGGAGATGTAGTGGGCTCCAGGGGTGTTGCCTGCGATCTCGACGTCGTAGTCGTGCCGCTTCAACAGGCCTTCGTTGTCGACGTAAAGGGTCTGGACCGTGCTGTGGGTCGCGATCTCCTTGGGGAAGGTCACCTTCAAACGATGCCAGGTTTCGTCCTTTTCGGTCCAGTCGTCGAGCTGCTCGGTCACGACGCCGGGATGAGCCAGCAGGAACGGCATGTTGAGATAGGTCCACATCGCGATGCCGGCGAAGTAGGCAAGCTGCGGCTCCGACCACGGAGTTTCGAGTGTATGTCCGGCGAAGGACGCGCGAGGGTTCTCAAGCACTTCGACGATCTCGCCGCCGGCATCCTTGATCTCGACTCTCTCGGGACGGAACGAGGTCACTTTGCCTTCCGGGCCAAACGGATGATGGGACGCCCATTCATCACCTAGCCCTACCGTCACGTTTGTGTCGTCGAGCTTCCCGCCGTGACCTTTAAGGTGCCACAGGGCGCCTCCCTGCTTGAGGTGCGCTGTGAGACTTGAAAACTTCTTCCATGCGTCCAGGCCGCCATGGGCATTGAGGATTTTTTGAGCAAGCGTATTCATTGGCAATTTCCTATTGCGAAGGATGTTAGACGCTCAGGCGTCGAGGAAGGTTTTAACGTGCGCGACGAACGTCTCGGGGTACTGAAACAGTGCGCCGTGTCCCGAGTCAGGATAGATGATCAGCGTCGCGTCGCTCATGTGCTTGAACATCTCGTAGGCGTTGATTGAAGGGAACATCGTGTCGTCGCTGCCGTGGACGATCAGCGTCGGCTGCTTGATGGCTCGCAGAGACGCATGATCATCGTCGTTCGCAGCGCACCAGCCGATGATCGACGCAGCCTGAGGATTGCTGACATCTTCTCCGCTGTCGGGATCGCGGTCCTGAGTGCGCGCGGTTGCTCGGTCGACAAATGCGGACCCCGCGGCCTGGCTTGCTTCGGACGGAGTGAAGAAAAGCGGCAGACGCACGTCCCGCGCGTTCTTGCCGAATGCTTCCTCGACGACTTGAAGAAGGTGTTCCTCGCCTCCCTTCGGCGCAGAGCCGGCTACGATAAGCTTGCGGACCTTGATCACTGAACGAGGCGCGATGACCTGCGCAAGGAAGCCGCCAAGCGAGAAGCCAAGCAAATCGACTTCCTTCAAACCCAGCGCGGCGATGAAGGCTTCTGCATCGAAGGACATCTGCTCGACGTTGTCGGGGACCTTCCCGCCGGAGGTGCCGACGCCGGCGTTGTTGAAAACGATCACCGGTCGGTCGGCTGCGAGCGCGTTCACGACCTGCGGATCCCACGCGTCCATCGTGCCGGTAAAATGCTGCAGGAGTACGAGAGGCGTGCCGGCCTCTGGACCGAGCTTGCGGTACGCGAATTTGACGCCGCCGACGTCGACAAATTGAGTTGGAGCGGTTTCGAGCTTGGCACCCATGTTAGTTCCTTTCGAAAGGTGTTGTAGGCTGCACGTCAACCTTTCGATCGCACAGTGCAGAGCTGGGCAGCGGGACGCGAGTTAAGTGCTGCTAAGTCTTGTTAAGGGGAGCCGGCGCTTCGTTATTGGCCAATACTGCTTAAGACTCGGGCGAAATGTTTGCGCCGCGGCAGGTGGGAGGAAGGCGAAGGAACATCAGACGGGGCTGCTAACGCGTTCTCGCCCTTGTGTTTTTGCCCAATGGGCCCCGATCGTCGGCTACGCGCGCGCAGACGCAGTTGGGGGAACGCGGGGCGCCCCGGTATTTGTCATTCATAGCCGCCGCCGCAATCAAGGAGGAATAAAACTGCTTGCGAGCTGACGCGGACTGCAGAGATTCCTTGGCCGCCAGGCACCGAAAGTGTCGGCAGTTGATCCGCCGTTGGGCGACTCCGCGCCTGCGGCAGGCGGATGCGATCGCGGCGTCGAAGGCGGAATAGGCAAAAGGATGATAGCACGCGAGGGCTGCGTGCATCGTCCGAGTCCTTCAACGCGGACTTCTTCTTCGCGTAGTCGAGCTTCTCCGACACGACCGGCACACCGAAACGGGCCGCTAGTTGCCGTCACGAGAGGCGACCGGCTGAAATCTCTGCCCGGCGCGCCGTCGTAGAGTTGCGATCGCTAGGACGGGCCGGGCCCATCCATCTGACGCCGGTGATGAATTTCACCCCATTCCGCGAGAGTCTTGAGAACCTGTCCCAGCGAAGCACCATGTTCCGTCAACGTGTATTCCACCCGCGGCGGGACTTCGGGATACACGGCGCGACTGACGACGCCATCCATCTCAAGCTCGCGAAGCTGAGAGGTAAGCATGTGCTGGCTCACTCCGGGAATGGATCGGCGAAGCTCCCCAAATCTGACGCGTCCTTTCATCAATCTCCAAAGAATGGCGATCTTCCACTTACCGGTCAAAACCTGAAGTGTTGCGTTGATCCCAGAGGGCGCGCTCGCAAGGTTGCTACGAGAAGGGCAGCTTTCGCCGTTAGTCAGCTTTTCCATAGTAAGCAATGAAAATCATCCTTCTTGATTGGTTCTTCAAACCCGAACCATATGCGAACCACGCGTCGCGCATGGAAAGCTCTATGCTCCTCTTCGGGTTTCAGATTGAAGGATGCTGCCACAAATGGAAATCGGGATTGATCGCTTCGTTTTTGCTAACTTTCCATCGAATGAGGGAATGACTCCCGTCGAGGGGCTGCTAGAGGAGATCGAACTGGCGGATAGCCTAGGGATCCACGTCTACGGTATTGGGGAGCACCATTCCGATGAGTTTCTCGACTCCGCGCCAGCCGTTCTTCTCTCGGCCGCTGCGGCGAGAACAAGGCGCATTCGCCTTACCAGTGCCATTTCCGTTTTAAGCGCCTCGGATCCAGTGCGTCTATTCGAGGACTTCGCGACCGTCGATCTCGTTTCGCGCGGTCGGGCGGAAATCGTAGTCGGTCGAGGCGCCTATGCGGAAGCTTTTTCCTTGTTCGGTCTCGACCTCCGCGAATATGACAGCCTATTCGAGTCAAAGCTCGACCTCCTGCTTCGCCTTCGTCGAGGTGGACCAATCCAGTGGTCCGGCAGACATCGACCTTCGCTCGACGGCCAGCGTGTCACCCCAAAGCCGGAGCAGGAGCTGCTTCCGATTTGGGTCGGGGCAACAGGTTCTCCGGAGTCCTTCGCCCGAGCCGGCGCTCTTGGACTTCCGCTGGCATTTGGCATCATCGGCGGGAATTTCGCGTCGTTCCGACCGCTGATCGACTTGTATCGAGACGCCGGCCGTCGCGCCGGCCATGCCCAGAACGACCTCAAGGTTGCCGTTCACGCAATTGGCTACCTTGCTGACGAGAAGCCTGCTGCGGAGGAGGAATTCTTTCCAGCTTATAAGGCGGTCTTCGGCCCGATCGCTAGGAAAATGGGTCGCCCAGAGCCCTCACGACAGTTTTTCAGTCAGGCGACAGGGCCGGACGCCGCTCTTGTTGTCGGTGACCCTGACGAGGTGTTGCGCAAGTTCAGACACATCAACGAGGTACTCGGCGGGGTGTCGAGGATCTGTCTGCAGATGAGCGTAGGTCCCCTTGCACGCCCGCTGAGATTGAAATCTATCGAGCTGCTCGCTAGCATATCGCCCCGTCTCGCCGATGATGAGACCCTAATGTTTGAAGGCTGAAGCCGCACGAAATGAGCGGGAGTCCTTCGGTCAGAAGACCTCGTGGAGGCGGTCCGCCTTCAACAAAATCCTGGCGTTCTCGACGTCCGAGGTGACATAACTCGCGTCAATCTTGGCAAGTGCCGACGAGAGCGCCGGACGCGAGGTCTCGGGATCCAATCTGAAGGCGGAAATCGCGCATCTTAGCTCCCAGAACGTCGCGCCCATGGCTCGAGCCAGGGCAATGCCTTCCATAAAGGCGGCCCAGGAGGCTTCCGGGCTTGCAGGGAGGAGGCGCTCGCCCTTCAGCCGCAGGAGTTCAGGCCGGCACCAACCGACCTCACCGGAGAGAGCTTGCTCCAATATCTCAAGCGAGGCGAGCGGCCCGGCGAGCATCGCCGAGTACTCGAGGCGGGCACCGCGCGCTTCAGCCAGCTCTGCGGAGACATCTTCTTCAGAGGGCTGTTCCATCAGGATTTTCCTGTAGACGCGGACCCAATGCTCCCATCGGCGCAAGTTATGAGCCTTGACGATACCGCTGACCCTCTCGACGTATTCGATCGCTCGGTCTCTGTCGCCGGCGAGATAGTATATGGGCCCCGCCCCGGTCATAAGTAGCAGGAGCGTAGAGATAGCGTAGTCGAGCTCCTGCGCGTCAGCAACGAGCTTGTCGATACGAGCGAATGCTTCAGACGTGCGACCCTGCAGAAATTCGGTGAATCCCAGCACCGTGGACGCGATCATCGTCAATTCATAGCCAACCCCAGTATTTTGGGTTGTCCGCAGGAAACCTCTTGCGTGCTCGAGCGACTTTTGCGCCTCTGTGGTAGCCTTGCACAGATCGCCGCGAAAGAAATAGGCGTTGTCCAGCATTCGGCTGAACGTCGCTTCGGGCAGGTCAGGGAGGTCCGCGCGAGCTTCAAGGGCCTTCGCTATCGCGAGCGAGTAATGTCCATTCGAAGTCCAGATTGAAGTGGCCCCCGTCAGGGCCTGCATATAGCGGGGAATGTCGCCCAGGGATCGCGCGATCTCCTTCGCGCGGACAAACTCTTCCGCGGCCTCCTCGTCTGCAACGAACGCTTTCGTATGATAGAGGACGCCCCCCTTGGCAATGCGAAGTTGGATCTCGACCTCACCGTTGGCATGTGATGTCTGAGGAAGCGATGCAATCGCCCAGTCGATAAGTTCCGCATGCTCGGCCATCAGACCAAGCTGGACCCAGAGGACATGTGACTTGGCGATCAAGCCAAGCGCGTAGTCCCAATGTTCGGTCGAACTCATGGACCATCTGATGGCCGACCGAACGTCGTTGACCAAGGTCGAATACCGCTGCAGCCATTGACGTGTCGAGAGGCCCTTCCAATCTTCCGTACCGGAAGCGACCCGCTCTTCGCAGTACAGGGCGTGTGTTATCCGCTGCGCAGTCAAACGACCGGCTTCCGATAATTTTTCGAGAGCATACCGCCGCGTCGTCTCGAGAAGCCGGTAGGTGCCGTCGCCGCCCACGACCGTTAGAAAAGACTTTAAAAACAATCCATCAAAGTCCTCGTGGAACTCATCTTGATTGGATGGAGAGGAGCGGAGCGCCTGGGCGGACGACGCCGTAAAAGGACCGGCAAATACTGCGATGTCCTGCAGCAGCCGTTTCTCTTGTTCCGTAAGGCTGGCGTAGCTCCAGTCCAGCGTCGCTCTCAGGGTCTGCTGCCTTGGCGGCGCCGTGCGACGGCCCTTCCGCAGAACGGCGAGCGGATTGTCGAGCGATTCAGCGAGGTGAGAGAGACCAAGAGTCGCTGCGCGAGAGGCCGCCAGTTCGATGGCCAGCGGGATACCATCGAGCTGCCGAACGATGGAAGCCATCATCGACAGGTTCTCGGGCTGATCTAGGTCCTCGATATCAGAAGCCTGAGTGACGCGCTCGAGGAAAAGCTGTGCTGCCGAATAAAGTAGAACGTCGGCTGCGGGCACGTTTTCAGGTGGGACGGTGAGTGACGGTAGCTGTCGAATGTTCTCTCGGGCGACGCGCAAGGGCTCGCGGCTGGTGGCTAGAATGGACGCGGAGGGCGTCAAAGACACGATCTGCTCGACGGCCGATGCGACTGCGTCGATCAGATGCTCGCAATTATCGAAGATCAAAAGAAAGTCGTGAGCGCTCAGAGCGGCGATGACCGCGCTGTCGATTCTTGCCGAATAGTTCGTGATGCCAAGGAGCGCGGCCACCGCGGGCATCACCTGATCGCCCTGGTTCAGCGAAGCGAGGTCGACGAAGAGCACTCTTCGACCTTGTTTCAGAAAGTCTCCGACAGCAAGCGCGACCGAGGTCTTGCCTATCCCGCCTGTCCCAGAGATCGTAACGATCCTGTTGGTGGTCAGCGCCTGCGTAGTGGCGTCGATGAATTCCTGACGACCAATTAGTCGATTAGCTAGCTTCGGAATGTTCGACGTTGCGGCCGGCGGGGCATGCAGTTGTGTTTCGGACCGGCTGGGGTCCCGATCTCGGGAAGCCTCGATTTCGACGGGAACTACGAACACGTAGCCGCGCCCAGGGACGTTTTCGATGTGCCGTTCGCCGCCGACGTCGCCGAGGAGCTTTCTTAGACTGGCGATATGAACGCGCAGGGCGCCATCATCTACCGTGGTGTCGGGCCACACCGCGTCAATCAGATCTTGTTTCCCAACGATTTCACCGGCGCGAGAGACCAGAACCGCCAGAATATCGAACGCCTTTCCACCCAGGTGCAACGCGTTGCCAGACGCCAAGAGACGCCGCCTGGGTATGTCCAGCTCGAAGTTTCCAAAACGCAGTCCGCTCATTCGCCCTATCACACTCTCGACGGAGCCAGCCGACGCTCTGAGCCTTGCTGAATGCCGACCGGCAGCCTTTTAGACCATGTCGATCTCATCAAGCTTCCCGAGGCCGTTATAAGGCGTCCAGGGAAAGGGGGCAACGTCTCCGGGGCGGCGGGTGACGACCCTCAGGCGTTGTACCCACCATCGACGTTCAGAACGCTGCCCGTGATGAACGACGCGTCAGGGCTGGCCAGAAACAGGATCGCGCTGGCGACTTCGTCAGGGTGCCCGAGGCGTTTAAGCGCATTCGATTCCCGCTCGGCTTCGAGAATTTCGGGAGGTGTGAAGCCTTGTTCGGATTCGATAGCTCCGATCTGTACCACGTTGATAGTAATGCCGCGTGGTCCGACGTCGTGGGCTGCACCTCGACAAAACGCAGCGAGCGCTGCTCTAGTCGCGGCGAAATCAGCCAACCCCGGCGTCCCTACGCGGTCAGCCAGACTTGCGCCCAAGGCCACGATGCGCCCTCCGGCATTCATCACCCGGACCGACGCACGAATCAAAGCGACTGTGGACCGGATGTTGACCTTGAGCTGATGCTCGACCGCTTCCTCATCGAGATCTTCGTCGTCGATCTGCCACTGGACGCGATGCTCGCAGTTAGCGACGACGATGTCGATCCGGCCAAAGTCAGCCAACACGGTCCGAGTGAGGCGCAGGTAGTCGGCAGGGTCCGAGGCGGCGGGATAAACTGAGACCCGAACGCCAAAATGCTTGACGGCGTCGAGCAAGAAATCCTCCCGATCTGCGGATGTCACAGTCAAAGCAAGATCGGCGCCGCTACTAGCTAGTGCTCGTGCCGTGGCCACACCGACGCCCCTGTCGGCGCTGGTGAGCAACGCGACGCGAGGCGCAAGGGGGCGGGGGTGATGCCCTGTCCGCTCGTTCAAAATGGTCTCCGTGGATACTGCAATGCGCAATCTGCTCTCGAGCTTTCAATAACCATCAAAGATAAGCGTCATCTCCGCTCCGGAATTGTACGATCGCGCTTTCGCGGCGTCTGATCGCAGCCGATAGCGCGGGGCGGTCGGCTGACTTCGACATAAGGGAACGTGCGAGCGCCGTAACCACTCTTAACATCGCTTAACTCGCTTAGCGCTCAGGAGGCACGATACGGTCCGGGCATCGAAATGCCGAGGATCAAAAGATGCCCGAGATGGTTCGTCTTCTCCAAGTTTCAACGCAGAATGACATCGCGCGACGCGACTGCGCGGTCGACTCGCAGCGTTTTCCCGAGAACGAGAGAAATAAGGTCAGACGGGTCGCCGGCCTGTCCGAATGGCAGAAGATTAAGGTGGCGCGCTATATCGACGAGCACATTGATGGCTGCATCAGGGTAGAAGAGCTCGGGCTGCAAGTGCGGCTCAGCGCCAGCCGTTTCTCCAAAGGCTTCAAGGAATCCTTTGGCCGTTCGCCCTACGATTATGTTCTGCTAAGGCGGGTCGAGGCAGCGAAGTTCTTAATTGCGACAACCCAGGAGCCGCTCAGCCAGATCGCCCAAGCCTGCGGCCTGAGTGATCAGGCGCATCTTTCGAAGATATTTAAACGCGTCGTTGGCATGACGCCGCTAAGATGGCGCAGGACGGCCTCGGCATCGCGATCGACAGATGCTACGGCAGACAGGCAGCGATGGGCCCGCCTGAGCAACACTGGCATGACTGCCGAAGCCGCGTGAAATCACGCCTCGCACTTAGCCTCTATCGCTGGAAGCTGTTGCTGCTCGACCCGATAACGTTCCCCCCAGTCGCGCAGGCTAAGCATCACGGGGCCGAGCGTACGCGCCAGGGCCGTTGCTTCGTATTCGACTCGTGGCGGCACTTCGGGAAAGACATGGCGCGTGACCAATCCGTCGGCCTCCAGTTCGCGCAACTGAAGCGTCAGCATACGCTGCGTCGCGCTCGGTATGAGCCGAGTCAGCTCCATGAATCTCTTCTTGCCCTGGAGCAGGTTGAAAAGGATGAGCGGTTTCCAAACTCCCCCGATAACCGAGAGGGTCAACTCCACTGCGCATCCGCTTCTGGGATCTAGTCGTTTCGGCCTCAACCAAGCCTCCATCATACATACATAGATGATAGTATAGGCCATAATTGTGCGTTCTTTCAATCATCGTTCGAAGGCCCTAAAGCTTCTGCTCCAATGCAAGGAAGGAACAAACTCGTGACATTTCGTGCAATCCTCGCAGATCGTTCCCCGGAAGGAGCGATTTTGACCACAGTAGGCCCCCTGGAGGACGACGTGCTCCAAACGGGCGACGTTTCAATCGACGTCGAATGGTCCAACGTGAACTACAAGGACGCAATTGCGATCTTGTCGCCGCGCATCATTCAGAAATTTCCGTTGATACCTGGGATCGATTTAGCGGGCAGTGTCACAAGCTCTTCGAACGCACGTTTCAAGGCAGGCGACAAGGTCGTGGCGACTGGCTGGGGGCTCAGTCAGGATCACCACGGGGGCTATGCGCAGCGAGCAAGAGTCAGCGGCGATTGGCTGGTGAAGCTTCCATCCGCAATTAGCACTCGCGACGCTATGGCGATCGGCACGGCCGGCTTTACTGCAATGCTCAGCGTGCTTGCTTTGGAAGGCGCAGGGCTTACTCCAGCGAAAGGCGACGTTCTGGTGACGGGCGCGTCGGGCGGCGTCGGCTCCGTGTCGATCGCAATACTTGCAAAGCTTGGATATCGGGTAGTCGCCTCAACCGGCAAAAGCTCCGAAGGGGAGTACCTAACAGCGCTCGGCGCGGCAGAACTCCTGGACCGAGAGAGTCTGTCAGGCGAAGGGAAGCCTATCGGAGCAGAGCGTTGGGCGGGAGCGATAGACACCGTCGGCGGCCGCACCTTGGCGAATGTGCTAAGCCAGATTTCCTACCGCGGCGTCGCGACGACGTGCGGCTTTGTCGGCGGTCAAGAACTACCTGCTACCGTCATGCCATTCATACTGCGCGGCATCACACTTGCGGGCATCGATTCCGTTCGTGCCCCGCAGTTTCTCAGAGAGCAAGCATGGGCGCGTCTCGCGACCGATCTCGACCTTTCGAAGCTGGGTTCGATGGTAACAGAAGTCGGGCTGGACGATGTTCGGCGCGTCGCCTCGGAAATGCTGAAGGGACAGGTGCGAGGACGCACGCTGGTCGACGTCAGCCGCTAAGCGAATTACTTCGCGGTCTGTATGGGATCGGTGCCCTGAGCTTTGTAGAGCCATCGGGGCTCCTGCCCAAATGCCCACGCGGACATGATGACGTGCCGGGTAGCAGGATGGAGCCAAACGGAGTTCATCGGTACCATCCTGAGGTCGACGCGTCGCTAGTCATATCTGGCAGACGACTAGCAAGCGCGGCGTCGTGGCGGTTCCGGACGGCGGCGGTCCGTGATGGACGAAGCCGGCATCTGCGAAGAGTGCCTCGCGCCGTAGCTCTCGGGAACTTCTTGACTCGGCGTCCGTTTTCCGATGATCGAAACCGTCAGGAGGCATTCACATGGCTACCACTTCCCGCGGCAGATTGCAGGATCGCGCGAAGGTCGCCGCTAGTCAGGATCACGAAGTCCGCTACGAGGCAACGAAGGAAGGCGTCTCCAAGGATACGGTGAAGAAAGCCGTGAAGAGCGCTGGGAATTCCCGCAAGAGGGTCGAAGCGGAAATCGGCAAGCGCTGACCCTCGTCGACGCTTCAGAGTCGCTCGATTGCGACGGCTCTGATCACGATCTCGTCCTGATCCAAGCGCCATTCCAACTATCCCCTGTAGGTGGCCCACCATTCCTTGTTCAGGGCATCGGTCATCACCTCGACGACCACGATCTGATCGCGGTCGATATCCCCTCGTTCTTGCAGAGGCCTTCGGCCGGAGAGTTGATATGCATCGTGACGCCGCCGAATACTTCCGTGAGTTCGTACCGTACTTTTTCAAGAACCGCAGGGCCGTCGTCGCCGGACAGCGGAAGTAGGATTTCGACCAGATAGGTCATGAAAGCGTCCGGTAGTCAGGCCGTCCTGTGCTTCGGCCGTTTCGGCTGCCTCTCAAGGTCTTCCTTCTCGCTCTGTCGCTCGCTGGCGCCGAGCTTCGCACGCAGGCGAGCGATCTCTTCGTCGGACGCCTCGATCAGAGCGCCGGAATCGTCGGGTAAGCCGCCGCCGCTCTGAGCGATGGTTTCGTCCTTTGGGCGGTCGTTCGCGCCGTCAGTTATCTTCGTCATAGTGATCTCCTTCTTGACCATAACCACGGTCCGCGCTCGGAGTTCCGAGCACCAGAGGCGGGCCGGTCGGCTTTCACGGATCGTCGGGCCTCACGGCATCCAGATCAGCCTGAGCTTTGCGTTGAACCCGTGACAGTCGACGGCGGCCGTTCGAAAAGGACCGCATCCTACAATTCCAGCAACCGAGGCCCCTCTATAACCGACCCGAAAAATAGAGGTACGGACTATGCAGATTGAACATTTCGACATCTTGATTTTTGGCGGCGGGAAGGCTGGAAAAACCCTCGCGGTCGATCAGGCAAAGGCCGGGAAGCGAGTGGCGATGATCGAAGCGGGGATGATCGGCGGTTCGTGCATCAATATCGCTTGCATTCCCAGCAAGACATTCATCCGAAGCGCCGAGATCGCTCATGCGTTGCGAAGCCCGACAGAGTTCGGTTCGCTAGCCGATGGCGTCGGCGCCGACTTTGGAGCGGTCGCCGGCAGGACGGCGAGGGTTGTCGCCGAGATGGTCAAGGCGAACCAGGCGTCGTTCGACGCCAGCGGCATGACGCTCGTGATCGGCTGGGGAAAATTTGTCGCCCCGAAAACGATCGAAGTTCGCACCGAAGCCGGAGTTCGCACGCTCCGAGGGGAGAAGGTCTACATCAATCTCGGAACGAGTGCGCAAGTCCCTGATGTGCCGGGGCTAGCGGAGGCATCGCCTCTCACGCACGTCGAGGCGCTCAAGATCGTCTCTCTCCCTAAAAAGCTGATCGTCATTGGCGGAGGCTACATCGGGCTGGAACTGGGGCAGGCAGTTCGTCGGTTCGGGGCCGAAGTCACAATAATCGAGCGAAACTCCCGGTTGGCGTCCCGTGAGGACCAGGACGCAAGCGATGCGATCTTTGACGCACTCACCGAGGAGGGGCTGACGATCGTCCTGAACGCGAAGGACCTCAAGGTCAGCGGAAAATCGGGCGACGCGGTCCGGGTAGAGTGCAACGGTCATGTCTATGAAGGATCGCACATCCTTGTTGCCGCAGGCCGGAAGCCGCGCACGCAGGGAATCGGGCTCGACATAGCAGGCGTTGAACTCGACGACCGCGGCTTCATCAAGGTTGATGACCATCTTAGAACGTCTGCGCCCGAAGTCTGGGCAATGGGCGAGGTTGCCGGCACCCCAATGTTCACCCACGCCTCTCTCGATGACTATCGGGTAGTGAAGAGCGGATTGACAGGCGGAGCACGTACCACCGTCGACAGGCTGATCCCGTACTGCGTGTTCATCGACCCCGAGTTCGCCAGGATCGGCTTGAACGAGAACGAGGCTCGACAGGCGGGCGTGCGCTACCGCGTGGCCAAGCTGCCCATGGATGTGATCCCTCGCGCGAGGACGCTTTCGAAGAGGAGCGGCTTTATGAAGGCGCTGGTCGAGCAGCGGAGCGATCGGATAATCGGCTTTAGCATGTTGGGCGTCAACGCCGGTGACGTGATGACGGTGGTCCAGATGACAATGCTAGGCGGTCTGCCCTACACCGCGCTTCGAGACGGCATCTTCGCCCACCCCACGATCTCGGAGGGTCTGAACATGCTCTTCGCTACGGTCGCCCCGCCAACAAATTGACAGGAAGGAAAAATTGCCATGGCTTTGTCGAAAGCGGACGCCGCACCGACCAAATTTGCAGATCTCTCGAGCAGGAAGATCGCTTACCGCATGTTCGGGAGCGGCACGCCGCTCGTGCTGGCGGTGCGTTTCCGCGGGACGCTCGACGCGTGGGACCCGCTGTTCCTGGATGAACTGGCGAAATCCTTTACCGTCGTCATCTTTGACTACACGGGCCTCGGGGCGTCCTCCGGCGAGCCGACTTATCTGCGGGAATCTCTTGCTCAGGACGCGAAAGATCTGATCGACTATCTGGGCTTCGGCAAGGTCGTGATTGGCGGCTGGTCATTGGGCGGCGTTGTCGCACAGGTCGTCGCGGCGAAGTTTCCCGAGGCCGTTTCACATGCAGTCCTCATAGGGACGGCTCCTCCCGGAACGCCTGAAGTGCCCGGCGACCCCTTGTTTATGAGGACGGCGATGAAGCCGCAAAACGATCTTGAAGACGAGTTTATCTTATTCTTCGAACCGCAGTCGGGCCGGAGCACGGCGGCCGCGGCACGGTCGCACGACCGGCTCGCAAATCGCAAAAGGGACAGGTCGCCGACCATCCCGGAAAGCACCTTCATGAAGCTGCTGAGCGAGGCAAAGGACCGGTCGACGATATTCCCCGATCCGGAAGGCGCATACATGTCCGCCCTTGCAACGTCTGAAATCCCGATCCTCGTGGTAAGTGGGGACCACGACATCGCGTGCCCCGTGGAAAATTGGTATGGCCTTTCACGCAAGTGGCAGTCGATGCACCTTCTGACTACTCCCCAGTCTGGACATGCTCCCCATCACCAGGAGCCTGAGTTCGTCGCGCGAGCCATCGCGGCGTTCGTTGCCAGCCATTGAAAGCTGATCGGAGAGACCATGCTGCCGTCGCGCGTCCCAAACGTGAAGTTCCACACCCGCGTCCGGAATCCTGACCTTGGCGGACCGAATCCCTTCGAATGGAAGACACTGAACTCAAGCGACATCTTCTCCGGCAGAAGCATCGTGCTGTTTGGCCTCCCAGGAGCTTTCACCCCGGCGTGTTCGGAAAGCCATCTTCCTGGTTTTGAGCGGCTCTACGACGACTTCCGCGCTGCAGGCGTGGATGAGGTCATTTGCCTCGCGGTCAACGATGCGTTCGTGATGTTCCAGTGGGCAAAAGCGCGAAACATCCAGAAGGTCTTCATGCTCCCCGATGGGAACGGCGACTTCACAAGGCAGATGGGGATGCTTGTCCAACACACGAGCAGCGGCATGGGGATGCGGAGCTGGCGATATGCCATGCACGTCGTCGACGGGGAGATCCGTGCACTCCACGCCGAGCCCGATCTGAGCGACAATTCCGATGGGCTGACTGTCACTATTTCGGACGCCGACACGATGCTGCGCCACTTGCAGGCCGGCTGATCTGAGGTACGCCCACATATGGGGCAGGCACCGTTAGGCGAGAGCTCGCGCGTTCGCCAAATCCGGAACTTCCAACTCCCCATGGAAGCGCGACAGTGTCTCGCGAAGCAAGTCGCGAGCGGTGCTTTGCTGCCCAGCAGGAGCATGGAGCAAAAGGCTCCGTGCAGCCCTCAGCTCCCAAAAACCGGCGCCCTGGGCTTTCGCAACGTCGTAAGATTCCCGGAGGCGCTCACGAGCTTCGCCCGCGTTTTTCTCCAACCCAAGCTCGCCGCGCAGTCGAAGCAGCTCGGCGCGACACCACCCAGGTTCACCCGAGAGCGCGCGATCGATTGTCTCTTCGTTTGCCAGTTCGCCGCCCGCTATCAGCCCGTTTTCAAAACGGGCGCCCGTGACGGGGGTCAAAGTCTTGTTGAAAAGACCTTGGTCGCCCGCCTCACAGGCGTTCGCTACCGCCCGATAGGTTTGTCCCCACTCCAGCCAGCGGATTAGCGAATTGTCTTCGGCGTCCTTCAGGAGCTGCTTCAGAAGAGTTCGAGCAAGAGCGGTGTCGCCCATGCCGAGCGCCGTGGGGTATGCTGAGACTGAAAGATAAAGGCACGTGGAAATTGCATGATCCAACGCTTCGGCCTCGTTCAGCGCAGAGTGCAAACTGTTCGCAGCATCGCGAAACCTTCCCTGGATCCACTGCGTCTTCACGACTGTGGCCAGGGGGCTCAGACGCTGGTCGTAGCTTGCCCCGTTGTTCAACGTTCCCCGCGTTCGTCCTTTGGCCAGGAGCATCGTGATATTCGCTTGATTGAGCGCTTCGTTGAAGTTTCCTACAGAAAACAGGTTGGGGGCGCGCGAGCGACTGACGGCATTCGGAAGCACATGGCCGAAGCGCCGGTCGAAGCGATCGGCTGCGGCAAGGGCCTCGTCATATCTTCCGTTCATGCAGTGGATGGCGGATATCCCGCCGGTCGCCCGAAGCGCGTCGGCGCCGTCGTCCAGCAGCTCGGAGATGGCGAGGGCTTGCGTCAGCTCGTTCAAGGCGAATTCGTCTTCTTTGGACGGGCAGATGTGGTAGAGGGTCCCGCCGTACGAGAGCCTTAGATGCATCTCCGTAGGGGGATCGAGCTGGTCCATGGAACGGATCAGCTCCAAAGCCCTTTCGGCGACTTCCAACTGCTCCGTCATAAAGCCAAGCTGGGTCCAGATTATATTCGATGACGCGGCGAGCTCCACCGCAAGCTGCTCCTCGCCGACGGCCGAAAAGCTGAACGCGAGCGCCGACCGCAAGTCGTGAATCAAACCGCCATACCTGGAGAACCATTTCTCCGAAGCCAAGGCGTTCCAGTCGGATTCAGCCGCGACCAGCTCCCCTTTGCAATGCCGCGCGTGCGCCAGTCTGCATTCTCGTTCGTACGGGGATGCCGCCAGTTTCTCCATTGCATAATCGCGCGTCGTTGCAAGCAGCCGATAGCGGCCGCCTTCTCCCCCCGGCGCCAAAAGAGACTTCAAAAAGAGCCCGTCGAATGCGTCATAAAATTCATCGTCCGAGATCTGGCGGCTGCTCACGGCAAGCGCGTCTTCACTGCGGAATGTTCCGGAGAATACGGAAAGCCGTTGTAAGAGCTCGGCCTCGTGGGGCGAAAGCGTCTGGTAGCTCCAGTCCAGGGCGGCGCGCAGGGTCTGCTGGCGGGGTGGAGCGGTGCGTCTTCCACGGCGTAGCGTCGTAAACGGGTCTACCAACGATCGGCGCAATCCTGAAAGGTCCATTTCCAAGGATCGAGCTGCTGCAAGTTCGATTGCCAGCGGGATGCCGTCCAGCCTTCTTACGATGTCTGCTGCGTCGGCCAAAACCTGCGGATCGTCGAAGTCGTTTCTGTCGTCGACCAGGGAGACCAGTGAAATGAACAGCTCCAAAGCGGAGTAGCTGGATCGCTCCAGGCAATCCAAGTCCGCGAGCGGGAAGGTGAGTGGGGGCAGTTGACGAATTTTCTCATGCGTTGTTCGCAGAGGTTCCCTGCTGGTCGCGAGGATCGTCGCGCCGGTCCTTCGTAGTATCTCTTCCGCAACGTCGGCTGCCGCATCGACGACGTGCTCGCAGTTGTCGAGAACAATCAGGGTCGGCCCTTTGTCGAGCTCGGAGAGGATCGCCGGCATGGCGTTCGAGCCATAGACGTTCTGGCCTAAAGCGCTGGCTAGAGAGGGGGCCAGGTTATTGCCTTCCGTAACCGAGGCAAGATCCAGAAATACGACACGATGGGTTGTCGCCATGACGTTTGCGACCGCAATGGCAACGGATGTCTTGCCGATCCCTCCGGGGCCGACGATCGTCAAGAGCGGCGTCGACGCGAGACAGTCCTGTACATCGCTTATGAACTGCTCACGCCCGATCAAGGGAACCGACTGGTTTGGCAGCGTCGATCTTGGACCTCGTTCCGCTGTACCAGCAGATGCCTGTACCGCCAGGCAAACTTCCGGAATAAATTGGTAGCCGCGCCCCGGTACGTTCGCAATAAAGTCTTTCGCCCGGCCGCCCAGCGACTTACGAAGTGAAACGAGATGCACCCTCAGCGCTCCCTCGTCGACCGAGGTCGCGGGCCAGACAGCCTTGATGAGTTCTTCCTTGCTGACTACCTGGCCAGCTCTAGCAACTAAAGTCGCGAGGATGTCGAAAGCGCGACTTCCGAGGTGGAGGGGCGCGCCTTGGGCAGATAGCAGGCGGCCATCGACATCCAGGGAGAAGTTCTCAAAGCAATAAACAGACATATCGCATCCGTTAGTCCTCCCACGATGAAACTACAACAGCGGCTGGTCTCCCGCAAATCCCTCAACCGGCCTTTATAAGGCGGCCTTCCGTAAGGCGGCCTTGCGCGAACGGACACGCCCTGCCGCGTCGTGAAGCAGAAGAGCAAACGACTTCGCTTCGATCGCATCGGCAGCATTCATCATCGCGATTAGAGGGTCGGTGAGCAACTCTTCGATCGTCATTGGGTCAACCTTGATTGTTCGCTCCTGCTTTGTGCCGGTTCCGTCGATACTTTTCTTGGCGAAATCTGCCGGAAACGTTCCGGCCACAACATGGCAGGCACTGATGGCCAGGATCGGATCGTCCAAGAATTGAGGATCGATGTCTGTATCTTGCGCACGCGCGAAAGCCCCCTGCGGGACGGCCCAGTGAAGGTTGTTACTGATGCCGAGGCCATCCGAATGCGAACGATCGTTCTTTTTGCCCACCCCGCCCAACGACGGTCCAGCATCAATCTTGCGATGGCGTCCGAGGCAAGGAAGCTGACCAACATCTCATTTGTCGATCTTTATGAAGAATACCCGCGCTTTGAGATCGACGTCGACCGCGAGCAGGCCCGGCTGAGTGCGCATGACCTCATCGTCTTCCAGTTTCCGACCTTCTGGTATTCGACCCCGGCAATATTGAAAGAGTATCAAGATCTGGTTCTTGAATATGGTTTCGCATACGGTCCAGCAGGCAAGAAGCTTGATGGCAAGTTCTTGCTTGTAGCGACCACCACCGGCGGCAGCGAGCATGACTACTCATCAGATGGCGGGAACCGCCATCCTTTTCGGAGCTTTCTGCTGCCGTTGGAGCAAACGGCGTCGTTGTGCGGCATGCGATTTCTGCCCCCGTTCGTTCTGCATTCCGCAAACCACATAGAAAGCGAGAGTGCCCGCGGGCACATCTTCGCCTACGGACGCCTGCTATCGGCAGTTTCGTCCGGCGACCTCGACCCGGCGTCTCTGATGTCGAGGGATTTGCTGACGCGGTCCTCGATCCCCACGTTCGTCGGAGTCTGACCTTGGAAGGCCTGGCCACCTATGCGTTCGCCTATCTCGCCGCCGCGGTTCTTGCCGTCGTCGTCTCCCATCGCTTGGGACTCGGCTCCGTCGTGGGCTATATAATCGCGGGCGTCATCGTTGGACCCGTGCTGCACTTCGCAGACACTGGAGCGGGCTACCTCGAAGAGTTCTCCGAGTTCGGCATCATCATGATGTTGTTTCTCATCGGACTCGAAATCGACCCGCAGATGGTTTGGCGATTGAGGAACAAGCTGATCGGCCTCGGGGGCCTCCAGGTGACCGCGACGACGTTCGCGGTCATGGGCTGTTCGATAGGATTCGGCTTGACGTGGCAGCAAGGCATGCTCTTCGGGTTTGTCGCGGCATTGTCGTCGACGGCGATCGTGCTCCAGACCCTTGGAGAAAAGAGCCTCCTGGAATCCGATGGCGGCCGTTCGAGCTTCGCGGTTCTGCTGTTTCAGGATCTTGCCGTCATTCCGATGCTCGCCTGCATTCCCATCCTATCATCGGGAGCAGCAGTCGGATCCCAACAGGCTGACAGTGGTGTTCTTTCATCCCTGCCGGCCTGGGCGTCGACTGTTGTCACGATGGCGACCGTCGGCTTTGTGGTGGCTGGAGGACACTTTCTATCGAGGCCGATTTTCAGGATGATTGCCAGGCTGGGACTTCGCGAGGTGTTCACCGCCGCGGCCCTGCTGCTGGTTGTCGGCATCGCCCTCCTGATGATTCTGGTGGGCCTGTCGCCCGCTCTCGGAGCGTTCCTTGCCGGTGTGGTGCTTGCGAACAGCGAGTTCAAGCACGAGCTTGAGAACGATATAGAACCATTCAAGGGGCTCCTGCTTGGTCTCTTTTTCATGACAATCGGTGCAAAGATCCAAACCTCGGTTCTTGTCCAGAGCTGGCCGACGGTCCTAGGCGCCACCTTGGGCCTGATCGCTGTCAAGATCATCGTTCTCCTGCCCCTTGCGTGGATATTCCGGCTGAGGTCCTCCGCAGGCTGGCTGCTTGCCCTTGGACTGGCGCAGGCGGGGGAGTTTGGTTTCGTGCTTCTGTCGATCGGTGAGCAGATAGGAGTTCTTACTCGGTCGATGGCCTCGATCTCGGTCTTGATCATCGCACTGAGCATGATCCTGACCCCTGGCCTCTTCGTCCTCTACGATCGCCTGGTTGTTATGTTGGAGGGGCGGGACAGGGCAAGGCGTTCCGCTGAACGGCCTGACGAAGGAACGGTCATCGTCGCGGGCCTGGGTCGCTTCGGTCAGATCGTCATCCGCATGCTGCTAGCCAACGGGTACAAGCCAGTGGTTCTCGACTACCGGGCTGATGTTGTCGACGACCTTCGTAAGTTTGGCATCCGGTCATTCTTCGGCGATGCCGGCCGGCCTGACCTGTTGGAATCTGCCGGCCTTGCCAAGGCGCACCTTTTGGTCGTGGCAATCGACGATGCGGACCGCGCGGTTGAGATCGTTGAACACGCCCGACGAGTTAACCCGCAGATAAAGATCATCGTGCGTGCGTTTGACCGGCTTCATTACTATCGCCTGGAGGAGGCTGGAGCCGACAACATCGTGCGAGAGCTCTTCGCCAGTTCCGTCAATGCCGCCGGAACGGCCCTCGAGTTTTTGGGGATGCATCCATACGAGGTGGAAAAGCGAAAGCGCGTCTTCGTCAAGGAAGACCGAGCCGGCCTGGACAAAATGGCGCCGCTCTTCGACGGCGTGACGCCCGTGGCCGACAATCCAGATTTCATCGCTGGGTTCAACGATATTGGAAAAATCATATCGGATGCCATGGTCGGCGATCGTGGACCATTCGATGACGCCGTGGCGCGTGGGTGGAATCCACCTGAACTCGAAACCCGCCATCGGCCGGCGAATTTGAGTTGAAGGTGGCGGCGGCCGCGGCGACAATGAAAACAGAAGATTTGTCGGGCGCGCACCTGAGCCGAAACAAGCCGGACTGAAAGCTGGCGGGGCTTGGGACGTGCTTGCGCGTGCCCCAGGTGAACGTTCGGCAAAAGGCTAAGGCCGTCCTACGTGGACTTCATGTGTTGGAGGATACTGCGTTTCGCTGCACGAATGTCTCGACCGAGCCGCTTGTCGGGTCAATGAAGATGATATCGGTGGGCTTTCGCCGGGGGGTGTCGACCGACAGGAAGACGATAGGCTCCTCGAGAATTGTGGGTAATGCGTGGACCGTGCCTTTCTGGAAAAAAAGAAGGTCGCCGGGCTGAAACTCGGCTTCGGTCGATGCGTCTTCCATCCAAAATGTCCCGCGTCCGGAAATTACAAAGAGGTACTCGTCGCAACCCTCGTGGTAATGCGCGGGTGTTCCCTTATAGACGCGGAATACGCGTGCGCTAGCCGCGTCTCGGTTCGTGAGGTAATAGTCCACGAGCAGGGTATCAGCTTTGCTCGGGAACGTAGATGCGATTTTCGCGATGTTGAAACGAGCGGAGTTGGACGGCTTTTCGTCGGGCATTGGCATACCTTCTCAGTTTGAGTTTAGATTATTGGGACGTAGGGGTGGCAGGACGGCTTTAGTCCCGCGTCAAGCGGCGCCCGCCTTTGCTGCCATCTTCGAAATAGTGACCGGGACGCCTTTATATGCCGGGGTACCGGATCGCGGATCATAGTCGGAAAGCGCGATGACGCGGTTCATTTCCGGATAATAGCCAGCGACCGATCCGCGCGGTATATCGTACTCGATTGCGGTAAAGCCGCTGACCAGCCTTCCTGAACCCGAAGGGGCGCGCTCTATTGCGGCAACATCGATCTGATCCCCGTGAGATAGTCCGCGCACCTCCATGTCAAGCTTGTTCATGAAGACGACATCCCGTCTGCCGAATACGCCACGATACCGGTCATCCAGGTTGTAGACCGTCGTGTTGTATTGGCCGTGGCTTCTAATCGTTGTCATCACCAGGCTGTCCTGACCGTTCATTCTTTCGTCTTCTTCAAGGCCTCTCGCAATAATGAAGTTCGCCTTTCCGGTCGCGGTCTTCCAGACTCGCTGCGATGCTGGAATTGTAAGCCTGAAGCCACCCGGCTTTCTCACCCGGCGGTTGAAGTCTTTAAAGTCGGGAAACACGATCTCTATCTTATCGCGGATCCGGTCGTAGTTGGCGACGAGTTCGTCCCAGGCGATGCCATACTTGTCGCCGATGGTTGCTTTCGCGATAGCCGCAATGATCGCCGGCTCGGACATTAGAGTTTCGGCTGGGGGCTTCAGAAAGCCACGCGAGGCATGGACCATCGACATCGAATCCTCGACCGTGACTGCCTGGGGACCAGATATTTGTAGGTCCTGATCGGTGCGACCGAGGACGGGAAGTATGATCGTGGTCCTCGCAGTCAGGAGATGAGAGCGGTTGGGCTTGGTGGCGAGGTGAACGGCGAGGTCTAGCTTCCTCATCGCTGCGAAAGTGGCCTCGGGGTCAGACATGGCCACCGCAAGATTGCCGCCTAGGCAGACCAGCGCCTTTGACGAGCCGGCCATGATCGCTTCGATGCTTTCGATAGCGTTATGGCCCTTGGCACCCGAAGGGCGGAAACCGAAGGCCTTTTGCATTCCGTCGAGCAGGTCGTCGTTTGGGATTTCCGTGATGCCGACGGTCCGGTCGCCCTGGACGTTGGAGTGGCCGCGTACTGGACATATGCCCGCGCCGGGCTTGCCGATGTTCCCTCGCAACAGCAGAAGGTTGGCGAGCTGCTGGACGACTTCGGTTCCGGTCGCATGTTGCGTGATACCCATGCCGTAACAGATGATGACGCGCTCAGAGTTCAGATAGAGATCCGCAATTCCTTCGAACGCCTCGCGTTCGATGCCAGACTTACGAGCGATCTGGGACCATTCGACCTGTGCTACGTCTGCACGCAGGTCGTCGACGCCCAGCGTGTGTCTCTCGACGAACTCCCAATCGAGAACGCCGCTCCCGCCGGCGGCGATATCGGCTGCGTCACGTTCGAAAACGATCTTGATGATACCCTTGAGAAGCGCCAGGTCGCCGCCGGCTTTGACCTGATGGTAGGCCGAGGCGATCGGCGTCGAGGACAGAGTGACCATCTCGACGGGGTTCTGCGGAGCCGCGAAGCGTTCCAGCGCGCGCTCACGCAATGGGTTGAACACGAGGATCGGGACGCCGCGGCGCGAGCACTCGTGAAGGGTGGACATCATCCTCGGATGGTTCGTTCCTGGATTGTGACCTATGCTGATGACGAGGTCGCATTCTTCGAAGTCGCTGAGCTCGACCGTGCCTTTTCCGACGCCGATGGATTGCGGCAGCCCCACCGACGTGGCCTCGTGGCACATGTTCGAGCAATCGGGAAAGTTGTTGGTGCCGAAGGCGCGAACGAATAGCTGATACATGAAGGCCGCCTCGTTCGAAGCGCGGCCGGACGTGTAGAATTCGGCCTGGTTCGGGTCAGGGAGCGCTCGAAGGGACGCCCCGATCCGGGCGAACGCGTCGGCCCATTCGATAGGAATGAAATGATCTGACTCCGCGTCGTAGAGCAGGGGGCTAGTCAGGCGCCCCGCATCTTCGAGCTTGTGATCGGTCCAGGTCCACAGGTCCGATACAGAATGCTGGGCGAAGAAGCTTGGGTCGGCCCGCTTCTTCGTCGATTCCCACGTAATCGCCTTCGCTCCATTCTCGCAGAACTCGAATGCGGACGTATGCTTCGGATCTGGCCATGCGCAGCCGGGGCAGTCGAAGCCGTCGGGCTGATTTGCGCGCAAGAGGGCCTGAACGCCGTCGAAGACGACCTGCTGTTCCTTCAACGTCCTTGCTACGGCCTTCAACGCCCCCCAGCCCCCTGCAGGAGCGTCGTAAGGGACGATACCTTCTGGATCCTTGCTGCTCATGTACTAATCTCGCTGTTTGAGAAACGACCTCCCGTGGAGAGCCTTCCCGACGAACTGTTAGCGCAGCTACGTACCGGGCACTCTCGGGAGCGGCCTCCCACGTCGTGGGAGGAGGCCGGCTTTCACATCTTCAAGACGATGCGGAACTTGGCTTTGCCGGCCATCATCTTGGCATAGGCGTCGATCGCGCTCGTGAAGGGGGTATCCTCGATGATAGCGTTGACGCCCTGAAGGCTGCTGAATCTCAAAGTGGTGTCAGCCGTGCCCGGATCGCCCGTAAGCGCGCCTTGGATGGAGCGGCTGCCGAACAAGAGCGCGCCGGTCGGGACCTCGACCGGCTCGGGCGACGCCCCGAGTACGACGATCTGACCCCGTGGACGAATTGCGCCGATCGTGTCCTTTGCAACCGAGCCGCCTGATGCGGTCGCCAGAACCAAATCCGCGCCGCCGAGCTCGAGGAGGGCCTCGGTGACGTTCCGCTTCGAGGAGTCGATGTAGTGGTGGGCACCCAATTTCGAAGCGAGCTCGCCGACTGCCTCGCTCCTGCCAATGGCAACGACTTCATATCCCATGTGGCGGGCATACTGGATGGCGAGATGGCCGAGGCCGCCGATGCCGAAGATCGCGACGCGATCGCCGGGACGTGCGTTGGAATTGCGCAGCGCACTGAACGTCGTCAGACCCGCACAAAGAAGAGGCGCCGCCTCGACATCGGAGAGATCGTCCGGGATGGAAACCAGTCCTGTCGCCTTGGCGATCATGTATTCGGCGTAGCCGCCATCTTGATGGATGCCGGTGAACTCCTGGTTTTCGCAGTTCACGAGATGCCCGGAGCGGCACTGCGAGCAGTGGCCGCAGCTACCGCCCAGGAAGCCTACGCCGACACGTTGCCCGACCGTCCATCCTTCGACGCCGTCGCCGATGACTTCGACGGTGCCCACGACCTCGTGTCCGGGGACGCGGGGCCACTGGATCGGGAACGCGCCCTCTACAGTAGCGCCATCCGAGTGGCACACGCCGCATGCTTCGACTTTTATTCGAACGTGGCCGGCTGGAGGATCTCTGAGCTCCTTCTGGACAAATTCGAGTTTTCCAGGGGCGACGGCCTGGCAGGCTAGGTAGGTCTTGGGTTGGTCGGCCATGAACTTTCTCCAGTTGAGGGCGAAATTGCGCCGACCATCTCAGCAACTTCCTGGAAATAATTGTACGTTCCCGCTTCCCTACACCGAGGCCGCGTCCGCCAGCAGCGCCAAGACCTTGTTGTCCAGCGACCGCGCCACTTCCATTGCCTGCTCCGACGCGAACGGTTGCAGATAGCTCTCCATACGGTCATAGGCCAGCATCACCTTTTCACCCTCCTCGTAGACCAGAATGGTGATCGGCGCGTATGAGCCGGCGTGTGGCACCGATGCCACCATCTGCCTCATGATAAGCGGATTTCCAGCAACGATCCGGATGATGCGGTAGGCATCCGCGCGGCCATCCTTTCCAACCGCGTCGCCGAGATCGTACGTGGCGAATTCCATGAGTCCGGACGGCCCCGTTGCCGAGTGAATTCGCTCTGAGAAACGAACGAAATCGGTTTCGCTCAAGATCGAAGCCAGCGTGGACCGGTCGGTCCGGCCGATCGCTTTGAATATGCGGTCGACCACGGAATCAAAGTCGACAGATCGGTCAGGCTCCGGACGCGGCCTGAATGGAATCGGACATGATTTCGATACCGCGATCGATTTCCTGGTCCGAGACGGTCAGTGGCGGTGCGATGCGAAACACACCGCCCATTCCGGGCAGTTTGACAATGTTCATGCTCAGGCCGCGCCGCATCGCCTCTTCCATGATCTTGGCACCAAGTGTGAATCCCGGCGCTTTCGTCTGCCGATCCGCCACGATCTCCAGACCCATCAAAAGGCCGCGACCACGCACATCGCCAACGCATTCGAATCTCTGCTGAAGAGAGGCAAGTCCGGCCCGCAACCTTGCGCCACGCTCGACTGCGGCAGCGACAAGTCCCTCTCGTTCGACAACGTCCAGGACAGTGACGCCGACAGCGGCGAGAAGCGGATCGGAGACGTGCGTGGTGTAGAACAGATATCCCTTCTCGAACGCCTTCTGCTCGATCGCCTCGGTCGTCATCACCGCAGCCAGCGGCAAGCCGGCACCGAGCGTTTTCGAGAGGGTCAGGATATCGGGAGTGACGCCATCCCTTTGGAACGCGAACATGTGCCCGGTTCTGCCAACGCCAGTCTGGGCCTCATCCAGAATGAGAAGCATGCCCCGCTCCTCGCATTTTCGCTTGAGCGCTGCCAGATAACCCGCCGGAAGTTCCAGAATTCCACCGCTCGACAAAATTGGTTCGGCAATGAACGCGGCTAGATTTCCAGTCGACTGATTATCGATGAGCGCGAACGCGTCATCCAGCTCGGTTTGCCAATCGTTCGTGCCATCCGGCTTAGCGAAGCGAGGACGATAAGAGTTAGGGGCAGGGATCACGAGAGACCCTGCAGCCGTCGGCCCGTATCCGCGACGCCCCGCGCTATAGGTCGCGGCAGCGGCCGCACCCGTCATCCCGTGCCAGCTCTGCGCGAAGGCGACAACTTCATGTCCGCCGGTCACAAGTTTGGCCATGCGAATGGCAGCTTCGTTGGATTCTGCTCCCGTCGTCAGTAGCTGCACACGATCGAGACCTGGCGCGAGCGCCGCAAGACGTGACGCCAGTTCCACCACCGGACGCGAAAGCATGCCGCTGAAGAGATGTGCGACCGAACGCATCTGTCGATCGACTGTCGCGACGATGTCTGGATGGGTATGGCCGAGAAGGGCGCTCATCTGTCCCGACGTGAAGTCCAATATGGCGCGGTCGTCGGCGTCATACACGTAGCTTCCGCTCGCACGCTCGACAATGATGTTCTCGAAGCTTGGCCCATATCGCGTAAGGTGCCTGTTCGCCTGATTCCAGAAGCTCTGTTCGTTATTGAGGGACACGGAGACCTATTCCTCCAGTTGGCGCTAAGGAAAAAACTATGCAGTGTTTTCTTTTTCGGCAAATTGATATTACTTCATTCCGATATCAACAAAACCGATAGCCGGATGACCCTTGATCTTTCAGTCCTCAGAAACTTCGCAGTGGTCGCCCGATCCGGCTCCATAAGCGTGGCATCCCAGCAGGTGGGACGCACGCAATCGGCATTGAGCATGCAGATGCAGCGCCTTGAGGACACGATCGGACAGACCCTGCTCCATAGGAGCGGATCCGGTGTCCGCCTGACGTCCGCGGGCGAAAAGCTGCTTGTGCATGCAGAAGCGCTTCTCGCCCAGCATGACGAGTTGCTGGCCAATATGAGCGGGGCCACCCTGCAGGGCTCCGTCAGTCTGGGCTGTCCGGAAGACTACTCTATCGCTTTCCTTCCCTCCATCCTGAGGGGCTTTTTCGAACGGCACCCGGACGTCGAACTGCGAATGGTATGCGCGCCGACAACCGAACTGAGGCCAATGCTGAGAAGAAGGCAGATCGATCTTGGGATCATCTCGCTTTCGGAATTGGCCAGTCCGGAGATCATCAGGCGAGAGGATTTCGTGTGGGTAGCGAATTCGTCCAGGCCAGCCATCCTGGATCGTCCCATCCTGCCGCTTGCCCTTTCCGCACCCGCCACGCTCGACTACCGCGCGGCTTGCGACGTGATGGAGGGGTCAAGCCGCCGGTACCGAGTCGCCTTTGCAAGCAACAGTCTCGCGGGGCTGACAGCGATCGCGCGCTCAGGTCACGCTATCAGCGTCTTTACTCGGACTGCGGTTCCGCCGGACCTCTTTGTCGTTACGGACGGACTGCCGGCGCTTCCTACGATAGGTCTGGCCGTGGAGTTCGGAGAGAGCCGGCCTTCGGTGATTGCGAAGGCGCTTGCCGAGCATATACGCTCGACCCTTCCTGGCCTGTAGAAATTGGGGCCTCCATAAGACCGAGACCGGACGGAGCCAGTTCGTCATTCGCTGAGCCGATCAACGGGGCCGCGGGGTAATCGGATCGCAGAACGGCAAGGTGCTGGCACGGCGGATCGCCTGCGCGAGCCGGTCATTGGTTTCCTCGACGGTTGGGATCTGTCCATATTTTACCGCTGCCCGGCTGATCGTCTCGTCTATGACCCTCATGCCGGCGGCAACGGTGGCGGCGCATAGGCGGACCTCAAAGTCTGTCGGCGACATTTCCAGCCTGAAAGCAATCACACGCGCCATAGCGATCTCCGTCATGCGCGTCGCCATGAAGTAAGGCTCCAGCAATGCGGGCTCTTCATCGAGCCGCGAGATGAGGTGAACGACGAGCTTGCCGTCTTCGATTTCCTTAGGGTCAATTTTGCTGAAGTCGTACGCGATCTCCAGAAAGCGCTCGACCGACATATCGAGCGGCCATCTTGCAAGCTTTTCGGCAAAGCGCTGCGACGTCAGCGCAAACAAAGGCTCGATGCAGCTCTCCTTGGTGCGGAAGTAACGCCAGAGCGTCCGCCTTGAGATGCCGGCCGCCTCGGCGATCTCATCGCCGCTGGTCTCAGCAACGCCTTTTTCGAGGAACAGGCGCGCGGCGCATCGTGCAACGTTGATATGCGCGTCCTCCGCCACCGTCCTGCTCATCGTTTCCTCTCAGTCGTCAGACTTCATCCTTATATGGCAATGCGTGCCACAAGAGAAGCAGCTCCGCGGGCATGGTCAAAAGGTTTCGGGCTTGTGGCAGCCTTGATAATGACACTAAGTGCCATTATCTGATTTGCGACCGGTGAGGCTTTTGCCATTTATCGAGAGGAACGCCGATGAAGAAATCTACCGCCATCGCGGTCTCGCTGTTCATGCAGATCAACAGCGTATCCGCTCAGACCTTGGAGAGTGACGTGTCAGAGATCCAATATCCAAAAACCGAACGTGTCGATGTAACGGAGAAGCGTTTCGGGGTGACCGTCGCCGATCCCTATCGATGGTTGGAAGACACGCAGGGCAAGGGCGGGGCCGTCGGCGCATGGGTCGAAGCCCAGAACAAGGTCACGCGGCGGTATCTCGACGCGCTTCCCGGCCGCGATATTCTGAAACAGCGGATGAAGGCCCTGTTCGATTACGAGCGCTACACGGTTCCCCGTAAGCGTAGCGACAACTACTTCTTCACATTCAATAAGGGGCTTGAGAACCAGCCCGCTTTGTATGTGCGCGACGGCGCTCTGGGACAGGCTCGTCTGCTGATCGACCCCAATACATGGTCTGACGACAATGCCGATGCGATTGGCGAGTGGAGCGTCTCCGACGACGGCCGTCATTTGGCGTTCAGTGTCCAGAAGGGCGGTACAGACTGGCGGACCATACGTGTGATCGACGTCGAGAGCGGTAACGAGCTTCAGGATGTACTCGAATGGGCGCGGTTCTCGAATATCAGCTGGGCTCCGGATAATTCGGGCTTCTTTTATTCGCGCATGCCGGAACCAGCTCAAGGTGCGTCCGGCGCAGCGATTGCTAACCACGCTGTCTATTTCCATAGGCTGGGCACTCCCCAGGCTGAGGATCGGCTGATCTATTCCACGCCCGATCAACCGGGCCTGCTGCATGTTGCCAACCGCGCTGAAGCTGGCCGCTATCTCGCCATCTCCTCGACTCCGGGCACGAATGAAAATGCACTCACGATCGTCGATCTGGCCGCCGGAGACTGGAGACCCCGGAAGATCGTGCCGCAAATGGAGGCCGAATGGTCCGTCATCGGCAATGACGGAAGCAGGGTTTTTCTCATCACTACCGCAGGTGCGGAGCGCCGGCGGGTTGTCTCACTCGACCTAGCCGAGGCTGATCCGCATGTAGTTGAGATCGTTGCCGAAGATGCCGACAACGCGGTTCTCAACGATGCTGCGGTGATGGGCAACACGCTCTTCATTGCCTATCTCGTCGATGCCAAGACGGAAATCCGCCGTTTCAGCATGAGTGGCACGCCCGAAGGTATGATCACATTGCCGGGTATTGGGACGGCGGGCGGGTTTCAGGGACGTCCGGGCGCCAGCGAAGCGTTCTTCAGCTTTACGGCGTTCGATGCGCCGACCGCTGTCTATCGGTACGATACGGAGACCAATGCGGTGAAGCCTTGGGCGGAGCCGAAGGCTTCCATCAAACCGGACGACATCGTTGTCGAACAACGGTTCTACCGCTCGAAGGACTGGACGGAGGTGCCGATCTTTATCGTGCGCCGCAAGGACGTAACCATCGCTGCCCCGACATTGCTATATGGCTACGGCGGCTTCGGAATTCCTCAAGTTCCCTACTACAACCCGATCCACCTCGCTTGGGTGGAGCAGGGCGGGGTATTGGCAATCGCCGGCATTCGGGGTGGCGGAGAGTATGGGCGAGCCTGGCACCGCGCCGGACAGCTTGAGAAAAAGCAGAATTCCTTCGATGACTTCATTGCGGCCGGGGAGTTCCTTAAGAAGAGCGGCATCGCCTCATCGGATGGTCTCGCGATCCAGGGCGAATCCAACGGAGGCCTTCTCGTCGCAGCGGTGACGAACCAACGGCCTGATCTGTTCGACGTGGCCTTGCCTGGCGTCGGTGTCATGGACATGCTGCGCTTCAACAAGTTCACGGCCGGCGGGTTCTGGATCAACGAATTCGGCGACCCCTCACAAGAGCAGCCCTTCCGCAATCTTCTGAGCTACTCGCCCTACCATACGATCAAGCAGGGGGAAGACTATCCGGCCATATTGGCGACGACAGCGGACGCCGACGATCGCGTCGTGCCGGCCCACACCTACAAATACATCGCCGCGCTGCAGGCTGCCGAGCTCGGATCGAAGCCTCGACTGGTCCGCATCGAAACGCGCGCCGGGCACGGCGCAGGCATGCCGCTCGACAAGGTCATCGCCCAGCATGCCGACATGTGGGCTTTCGCCGCCCGCTGGACGGGCCTCGAAATCAAGCATGTGAAGCAAACACCCTCAATTGGAGAATGACGAAATGACAATGCTTAATTCGACAACCAGATCTTTGGCATCCGTCTGCGGCGGTGGGCTGATGTTGCTGGCAATGACAGGCTGCTCGGTGGCCGACGATCGCTACAGCGACAGCCGTCGCTGCGCCAATTATCGCGATTACAGTGACTGCATGTCGGTACAGCGGCACTATCGCGACCGCGAGGAGCTCATCAATCAAGAAAAGGCGCTGATCAATGCGGCGCAAGCCAGAGAGAACCTGCGCATGCTCCGGGAAATCAGACGTCGGCGCGGCGAGCATTGACGTGCACGATCGCCGAACAGGCTAGGGCGCTCCGGCTGCAAGACCGGGCGGGTCCTCTCAGTGAGTGAAGTGGTCTTGTTTCATCTGTCGCGAGCCTCGGCCCAGTGCGGATAGGTCACAAAGGCCGTCGTTGCACCCTCGCCCTCTGTCGTGATGGTGACGGATTGGCCCTTAGGCATGTAAATGATGTCGCCGGGTCCCGCGGTGACCGCGCCATCACTGGTGGACACGGACAATCGTCCCTCGAGGACGATCATGGTGTCGTCGACCGCCATCGTTTCGGTCAGCGACTGACCGGGAGCGTATCGGCCATAGCCGATCGAGACCGGGCCACCGTTTCTCTCGTCGACCAGGTTTCCAACATAGATGTCGGCATCCTGTCCCGGCGATTTGACGAGTTCCGCATCCGAAATGCTGAACTTTTGGACCTTCATCTAAGACCTCCCGTGTTTCAACTGAGATAGTGCAAGATCCAGTGACGCCAACCATGATGCCAAGGAGAAAGATATGACTGAGAACACCTGCTCCGCGCCAACGCCCGAACAGCGGAGGTACCTTGAGATCCGCAACGCGGCGGAGCGTTCGATGCTAGACAAGGTCTTCAGGGCGATCGACGTCGCGGCTACCGAGGTCGCAGACGGTTTCATGGAGGCCGGTCTGGAATTCGAGCCGAACAGCAGGGAGTATTTCATGTTCACGGTTCAGCAGGTGACGTTCGTCCGCCTATGCGGCGGCGACCCGGATACGCTAAAGGGTGGCGATCCCGAACTCGGTCAGCGGATTGTCAACAATGGCCAGCATATCATCGACAGTTATTGGCGAGACAGCGGAGGTTCTGAGTAAACCGGCGCGGGATGCCGTTACATCGCTCCCCGCTTGAGCAGGACTGGACGGCCGCTGGCGCGGCTTTTTAGGAAAGCGACAAGCGCTCGCAGCGCCGCCGATTGATGACGGCGGCTTGGGAAATAGAGGTACAGCGCTTCCATCGGGGAGGACCATGAAGGCAGAACGCGCGACAGAACTCCGCGATCGATATGGTCTTTTACCATTGCGCTCGGGACGCTGACGATCCCAAGGCCTCGGACGGCAAGGTCTATTTGGGAGGTGAGGTCGTGAACGACAGTCACTTCAGACGGCGAGATTTGAACCCTGTCGTCGGCCGATACCAGCGTCCATGGAATGATTGATCCGGTGATCTGGCTACGGCAGACAATCGTCCGGTGGTTCAGCAAGTCACTCGGGCTCTCGGGCGCATGCCGCTTCGCCAGATAGGCAGGCGCCGCAACCAGGATCGCAGTCGAGGGAGGTGCGATCTGGACGGCAACCATGTCCTTCTCAAGGTGGTTGCCGAAGCGCAGACCGGCGTCGTAGCCCTGCTTGACGATGTCCACCAGGCGCGCTTCGACAGCAATTTCCAGTTCAACATCGGGGAAGGTCTCCTTGAAGTCGATCAACGTGTCGGCGATGATCAGATCGAAGGCTGCCCGCGGCATAGTAAGACGAAGGGGGCCGGCAGGACGGCCAGCTCGGCCAGTCGCGTCCTCCGCAGCCTGCCTGAGTTGTTCTACCGCTGGAGCGGCCGCAATCAGGTAGTCATTGCCGACGTCTGTCAAACTGACGCTGCGGGTGGAACGTCGAAAGAGAGGCGTCCCGAGGCGCTCCTCAAGCGTTCGGATCGCCTGACTAACCGCCGATGGCGAAATACCCAGGCGCCTGGCCGCCTCCGAGAAGCTGCCTGCTTCCGCCACCGCGACGAACATGGCCACGCCGTCAAGGGTATCCGTGTAACGCAAAGCTCGACCTTGAAGATTTACTTAAAGCCTCATGCAGGATTGCCGCGCTTATCGGAGGTACCTGTAATCCTATTTGTGGGGCATGTGCAAGGAGAGGACCATGAACTTGACAATATCACGAACGTCCCATGCCGGCGGACCTCTACTCAATCGAAGGGCAATCCTCTTACGACTGGGAGCGGCAGCCGCCTTGCCGCCGGGAGCGTGGGCAGCATCTTCTGCCGCCCTTGCCTCGCGGACGTTTAGCAGTCCCCGACATACAACCCACTATCTCGAATGCGGGCCACCCGATGGACCATTGATGATCTTCCTCCACGGCTGGCCGGAGCTTAGCCTCATCTGGCGCGCGCAGCTGGAGGCCTTCGCGTCCGACGGCTGGCGGTGCATCGCGCCCGACATGCGAGGATATGGCGGCTCGTCAGCACCGGCCGCTATCGACGCTTATGCGAATGAACACGTGGTCAGGGACATGGCGGAATTGCATGACCATCTCGGCGGCCAGCCTGCGATATGGGTCGGCCATGATTGGGGCAGCGTCATTGCCGGTTCGCTGGTTGCTCACGAGCCCGCCCGCAGTCGTGGCGTTGTGCTGATCTCCGTTCCCTATTTTCCCGATGCGAACGCCTTGCCGACGCTCGTTTCTTTGATTGACCGGACGATCTACCCCGCCGATGAGTATCCGGACGGGCAGTGGGACTATTACCGCTACTACACCACGCACTTCGAGGCCGCGGTCTCGGATCTTGACGCGGACAAGGCTGCATCACTGGCATCGATCTACCGCTCTGGCGATCCGACAACCATGGGCAAGCCTTCAGCCAATGCGCTGGTCACCCGCAAGGGAGGCCGCTTTGGCGAGGCGCATCGCGCGCCGCCAACCCAGCCCGATCCGGCACTTTGGCCAGCGGCGGACTTCGCCGCTCTGGTGGGCGCCTTCGAAACCCATGGCTTTCGCCCGCCATGCGCGTGGTATCTGAACGACGCGGCCAATATCGCTTATGCCAGGCGCGCCCCTAACGGTGGTCGGATTTCGCTGCCCGTGCTGTTCGTGAATGGCGAGTACGACCAGATCAACACCATCAACGGCAATCGCTACGGCGAGCCGATGCGCACGGCCTGTGCCGACTTGACGACGGTGAACCTGCTCGGAGCGCACTGGCTGCCGCTGGAGCGGAAGGCGGAACTTGTTCAGGCAATCCGAACGTGGCTGCAGGCCAAGAACCTGTCAGCAGCGCGACTGTAAAGGTGCAGACGTGAACCTACCGAAGCATCAAGCAAGTGGTCCGAACGCGCGCCGCGGGTGGGCGCAGAGCCGCGTGCTCGTCATCTTCGCGGTGCGTTACCAATGGTTCTACAACGGTGCCAACTTTGTCGCCTTCAAGGTCGGCGGTGACGCAGTTTATCCGCTTCTTCTCGCTAGCATGCGGTTTGCGATTGCCGCGCTCATCATCCTGCCGTTCGGACTGTGGCGCCTGTATCGGCGCCCAGCCAACCTTTCGGAACTGGCGAATGCGGCGGGCTGGGCGCGTGCAGCAGAGTGCCGAACCCGCATAATTTGAGGGGTTTAAATGTCGGGACGTCGTGGCCACGAGTTCGATTCCGCTCAAGAGACAAAAGCCACACACGAGCCGACGTGGTAGTCCGGCTCGTCATCTCAAAACAGCTTTATCCCGCCCATATCGAAATCCTCCTCGCGGTAGGGAAAGCGATAAAACCCATGAAACTGCGTCGCCAGGAACGTCACGAATGCCTTGATCTGCGGGTTGGAAAACCGATGGGCATGATAGTAGATGCCGACCGAAACCGCATCGGAACTCCACTCTGGCAGGACGGGAGCCAAAATCCCGGCGCGAACCTCCTCAATCGTGAACCATTCGGGGAAAAAGCCGATCCCCATGCCCTGGATCACAGACAGCTTCGCCAGCCAGTTGTCGTTGGTCGATGTTCTTCCATTGGGATGGATGATAACGCGCTCGTGCTCGCTGGCGATCGACCAGGCCCCTGTTCCGCCGGCGGCACGGTTCTCAATCAGCGGATGATGGCGCAACTCATCAATGTTCGCTGGAATGCCATTTTGACTGATATAGTCCGGTGAGGCGTAGAGACAGCTGACATAACGGGCGATTCGACGGTGGATGAGGTTTTTTGCTTCGTCTTCCGGGGGCGGACCGGCGAAGATAATGCAATCGAGGCCAGCGTCGCGATGAAACAGGTCCACCTTGTTGAGCACGGCAAGGTCGAATGAGACTTCGTCGTTGCGGCGGAGATATTGAAGACACATCGGTGCCATGAGGTTCGTGCCCAATTCGTCCGTCGTTCCAACGCGCAGTTTCAAGGTGCTGCCGAGGCGTTTCGTCCGCACCGCGTCTTCAGCGCGCTCGCAGGCGCGAACGACATCCCGAGCGTGGCTGAGGAACCCGTGACCTTCTTCGGTCAAGATCAGCCGGCTTCCTCTTCGCTCGAACAACGCCGCTCCCAACTCGACTTCCAGACGCCTCAGACCATGGCTCAGGCTGCTCTTGGGTATGCCATGTTTGCGTGCTGCGTCGGAAAGCGAGCCGCTGGCTGCAATACGTTCGAAGGCACGGATGTCATCCAGTTGCATCATATCACTCGTTCAAAATCTTGGACGACAGTTTGCATCTCAAAGGGCTGACAGCAGGTCAAGCATCAATAAGATCGGAGACCATGCCGCCGCCGAGCGCGGCCAAATTTGAAAGCCACCCAAGGCCAGGCGACAGGGGAAATCCGAATGAACAGTCACCGCATGCGATCCTTCTCCCTCCAGCTCGTAACGGCTCTTGCGCTCGGACTGTCTGTTGCGACAGTTCACGCCCAGACCGCGCCCGCCAAATTCATCCTCGACCAGGATTTCGCCGGACCCGGAGGATCCGACCTGCAGCCCATTCTTTTCTTTCTCGACAATCCGAAGGCGGAACTCCTCGGATTGACGGCCGTCACGGGGGATGAATGGATGCCGAAGGGGGTTGCCCAGACGCTTCGGTTTCTGGAGATCGCGCAGCATCCGCAAATCCCTGTCTACAAAGGCGCGCTGATGCCGCTGATCAATACGCCTGCTCGTCTGAGTGCCTGGGAAGCGCAATACGGGAAGCTGAGCTGGAAGGGCGCGTGGAACAAGTCGGAGACCGATGGGACCAGGCCGGATTTCGATCCGATGAAGGTGCCGGATCTCCAGGAAGGCATGCCGACGACCAAACCTCAAACACAATCGGCTGTCGATTTCATGATCGAGCAGGTTCATAAGAACCCTGGTCAGATCACGATCGTCGCCGCCGGGCCACTGACCAACATTGCGCTGGCCGTCAGAACCGACCCTCAATTTGCATCGCTTGTAAAAACCTTGCTGGTTACCGGGGCGCCGAAAGCGACTTTCGATCCAGCGTCAGGTAAGGTCCTGTCAGCCGATGCGTTCAATTCGATCTTCGATCCGGAGGCTGCCCATATCGTCATGACCGCAGGGTTCCCATCGATTGTGGCGACCGGCCTGGTGACTGATGCGGTCTCTGTCGATGAGGCGCTGATCAAGGAGATGAGGGCAAAATCCCCGGCCTTGACAGATTATCTCGTGAAGAATGCCTGGAAAGACCTGCCTATGTGGGACGAGATCACCACGGCGATTGCGATCGATCCAACGCTTGCCACGAAAACCACGGAGGTCCTGGCGGACGTCGATATCGGCGAGGGGCGCCAGCGCGGCCAGTTCATCGTCTTCGACGACAAGTCCGCACCCGCGAAGGTCGGCAAGATCACCGTCGTTCTCGATATCGACCGTACGCGGTTTCGAAAGATGTTTCTCGATGCGGTGGCGCGTTAGATCCAGATATGGATGTCATGAGATCTAGCGGCCGCGATCGTCCATTCTGGCACTTAGCGGCGGCTGCTATTCATCATCGAGCTTCGAAACGAGTTGATGTGGGTTCTGATCGCCTCTGCGGCCGCATCCGCCGATCTCTCGTTCATCGCCTTGAGAACCGCTTCATGCTCTTCGGCGATCTCCTGTAGGTGCCCCTCATTTTCAAACGAAAGGGCCCAGAACCGCTGCGCGCGGCCATGGACGACTTTCAATATGTCGATCAAAATCGGATTGCGTGATGCAGACGCTATGGCTTCATGGAAGCTGCGATCGAGCTCCATGATCTTCCGGATGTCCCGCTTGTCCATGACATCGCGGAAGGAACAGCAGATCCTTTCGATCTCGGCCAGTTCTTCGGCAGTGATGCGTTCGGTTGCGAGCCGCACGCAGAGGACCTCGTTTGCGAGGCGGACTTCGATCAGATCCATGGCATCGTCAATCGACAGCGGAGCGACGATCACGCCCTTTCGTGGCAGGATCTGGATCAGTCGCTCCATCTCCAGGCGATGGAGCGCGTGATTGATCGGTGTTCTTCCAAGCTTGAGCTCATCGATGAGCGTGGCGGTGTTGAGGTATTCACCGGGGCGATAGGAAAGGTCGATCAACTTGTCGCGCAGCGTGATGTAAGCGAGGTCGTTCTGCGACAGCGCATCTTTTGTCGGCCTCTCGACACTCCGCTTATCCATTAACACACATCCTCCCTGAGCATTCCTGCATTCTAGCGAAGCCAAAATTGAAATGCCAGAAACATTTATGTAGACAGGCAGTGAAATTTCACTGTAGCTTTAGGACGAGAGCAAATGTGTCGCCATCATCGTCTTAGGGAAGCACCCAAATGCATGCCGAGTTTGAGATTGCCGGTAGAACCGACGCGGATCGCCTGACCGTCGAGATTTCCAACCTTATCGTTGCCGGCTGGGCCGGTAGGGATCGTGCCGCGGTCGAGCATCACATCCGGGAACTTGCCGAGCTTGGCGTTGCCCCGCCGAACAGCGTGCCTCTCTATTACCGGGTCGGCGAAAACAACCTGACGCAGAATGCGCATGTCCAGGTGCTCGGTGAAGCCTCGTCGGGGGAAGTGGAGTGCTTCATTTTCGCCTCTGGCGGCAACCTCTATGTCACCGTTGCCTCTGACCACACCGACCGTGACCTCGAAGCCTTCGGCGTCGCTCAATCCAAGCAGATCTGCCCCAAGCCTGTTGCTTCGATCGCGTGGCGGTTTGACGACGTGGTCGATCACTGGGATGAGCTCGTCATGCGCTCCTGGATCGAGGAGGGCGGCCGCCGGACGCTCTATCAGGAGGGAGCGCTTTCGACTTTGCTGGCGCCGCGCGAACTCATCAACAAATTCGATCCGTCCTCGACACTTCCGTCTCTGCCGGACGGTATGGGAATGATCTGTGGCACCGTGCCCGTCATTGGAGGGATCCGGCCTGCGTCCGCCTTCGAGATGGAGCTTTACGATCCCAAACGGGAGCGCTCGATCACCCATCGGTACACAGTTCAGTCCCTTCCGCTCGTCGCTTGAGAGGATGCCCCCATGACCGATGCAGCATCCTCAAGTCTCCCATCCAGCAGTCGACTGAAAGCCATCCTGGCGAAGGTCGACGGGTCCCCTTCCGACTATCGCGATGTTTTTACCCGTCTTTACGCCGCATCCGCCGCAGATGAGGCGGAAGCGTCCGACAAGCGGCGTGCTGCAGGGCGTGCTCCCGGTCCCCTTGATGGACGTATCGTGTCCATCAAGGACCTCTTCGATGTCGAGGGAGAGGTGACGCTTGCCGGTGGATTGCCCGGAGAAGGCGACAAGCCAGCGGTGGAAGACGCCGACGTTGTTTCTGTCCTGCGCAAGTGCGGGACTGTGATCGTCGGTAAAACGAACATGACGGAATATGCCTTTTCTGGCCTCGGTCTCAACCCTCATTACGGTACGCCGGCGAATTCGGGGGACCCGCGCCGCATCCCAGGCGGCTCCTCATCTGGGGCTGCTATATCAGTGGCGCTGGATCTCGCTGATCTGGCCATTGGATCGGATACCGGCGGTTCCGTCCGCATTCCCGCGGCTCTGAACGGGCTCGTGGGGTTCAAGCCCAGCCAGAACCGGATCTCACGGCGAGGTGTTTTCCCCCTGTCGTTCACATTGGACTGCGTCGGCTTCATTGCCAAGGATTTGCCTATAATCGCCGCGGCTTACGACGTGCTTGCTACCGACGACAGGTCGTCGATCGCGCCAGCCGAGACCATCCGCTGTGGCGTACCCCGCGGCTTTCTGTTTTCCGGGATGGAAGTTCACGTCGGTCACGCGTTCGCCAAAGCGCTCCACGGCTTGCAACAACAGGGCCATGTCGTCATCGATGTCGATCTCGACGGGATCCTGGCGAAACCATTCGAACTGCAGTCCAAGGGAACGCTTGTCGGAGCGGAGGCAGCCTATATCCATGCCGAGCGCATGGGCGATCCATCCCGGTTCGATCCTTTTGTTCTGTCTCGTCTCAGAAAGGGGCAGGCGCTGGATGCCGCGACCTATGTCGGGATCCTACAGCAGCGCGCAGCACTCATGCCGCGCCTCGACGCAGCGATGACCGAGCTTGACATCCTGATCATGCCAACGGTTCCCGTTGTCGCGCCGCTCTTCTCGGAGCTTGAGGGCGAGGGCGCGATGGATCGGGCGAACGCGCTGCTTCTGCGCAATCCCTCTGTATTCAACTTCTTCGACCTGCCGGCGATATCCTTGCCGATCGAGACCGGTGACGGCGCGTGTGCCGTCGGCTGCATGATCGTTGGAAGGCGCGGCGAAGACCGCAGGCTGATATCGATCGCCGAAGCATTCCGCTCTGAAGTCAAATATCTCGCGAGGTAGCCATGGCCAAAACGCTCGACATCCCGATCCAGGCCGCTACGGAAGACATCGTTCGACCGTATGGAACGCTCCTCGGCAAACCTTTTGCCGGTCCCGCCAGCAATGCCTATGGCAGTCCGGGATCGGACTTCTGGAGCGAACATATCTTCTCGCCCGGTCAGGACGGGAAGACCGAGATCCTTTGGGTCGCCTATCGGAACAATGATCCCGTCGTCACCAGCCTTGAGGCCCATCTGCTCACCGAGCAGGCTGTCGTGCCGCTCGACGGAGAGATCGTCCAAGTGCTGGCGCTGACCGGCACTGATGGACTGCCAGACCTTTCCACGCTTTCGGCCTTCCGGTTCGGACCTGGCATGGGTGTCTGTATGAACTCGCGTACCTGGCATGCCACCCGCAGTGCATCTGCAACCTGCCTGATGCTGACGAGACAGTCGACGACGCTCGATCTCGTACAGCATCTCGTGCAGGGCGACAAGCCGGTGGAGTCAGCAATCCAGGCCATCTCGCCCATTCGCCTGTTGCTCGATGAGCCAGGCGACAAACCGCTCTGACCTCGGTCGGCCGGAGCACATTCTACCAACAGTAAAAAAGGGGAACCACAATGTCTTTCATGAACCGCATCACAAAACCTGCGACGCGCGTCGCCTGCATCGCACTCCTCCCAGCCGCAATGGCCGCGACCATGAACCTCTCTGCCCAGGCCAAAGATTTGCCGACGCTGAAGGTTGCCTCCGATCCGAGCTTCAAGCCGTTTGCCTATATGGATACCGAGACCAACAAGTTGGCAGGATTCGATATCGAGTTGATGCAGGCGATCGGCGAGAAGGCAGGCTTCCAGGTTGAGAGCGTGCCGCTTGATTTTGCCGGCATCATTCCCGCGCTTCAGAGCAGCAACGTCGATGCGGGGGCTTCGAGCATCACGATCACCGATGCCCGCAAGAAAGTGATCGACTTCTCCAATCCGTACTACGACTCTGGTCTCCAGCTTCTCGTGAAGGAAAATTCGAAAAGCGCCGCGATCGAGGATTTCAAAGGCAAGACGATCGGCGCCTTGACCGGTTCCACTGGTTACAGCTTCGTTCAGAAGAGCCTCGGCACGGACGTCAATCTGGTGCCTTATCCGGCCTATGCTACGGCCATCCTGTCGCTGACCTCCGGCGACACGGATGCGGTGATCGGCGATCAGCCTGTGCTGGCCTACTATGCTGCGACCACCGGCAAGGGGAAGGCAAAGGTTGTCGGACCGGTCTATCAGGGCGAGCAGTTTGGCATTGCCTTCCCAAAGGGCGGTAAGTGGCGTGATGCTGCTGACAAGGGCCTTGCCGCGATCAAGGCTGACGGCACCTATGCCCGCATCTACAGCAAGTGGTTCGGCACGGCACCAGCCAGCAACTGAGTGAATGGCGGGGTGGCGATCACCCCGCCTGTTCTTGCCTCTGTTCATGGACGGTGTGGATATGACCTTCGAATTCGACTGGCATGCGGCCTGGGCGAGCGTTCCAGCGCTCATCACCGGCTTGCCAATGACGCTGCTGATTTCCTTTGCCGGCGTAGTAATCGGGATGGCGCTCGGCGTCGCACTCGGTCTCCTGAGGCTTGCTCCCTATCGTGCGGTGCGCCTGCTGACGATCTGTTATGTCGAGATCTTCCGGGGCACGCCGGTTCTGGTGCAGGTGCTCTTCATTTTCTACGGCCTGCCCGCCATCATCGGCCATCCACTGGCGCCGCTGACGGCGGCGATCACGGCGATCGCTCTCAATTCCGGCGCTTACATCTCCGAGGTCGTTCGCGGTGGTATCCGCTCCATCGACATTGGCCAGCGCGAAGCAGGATATTCCCTCGGCCTAGGCCCTGTGCAGACCTTCACGTCCATCATCTGGCCGCAGACGCTGCGCCGTATCGCGCCGGCTCTCGGCAACCAGATCATCACCAGCGTCAAGGACACGTCACTGTTTTCCGTAATCGGGATCGGCGAGCTCGTGAGGCAGGGGCAGATTTATATAGCGGCGACCTTTAACGCGCTTGAGGTCTATCTGATGATCGGCCTGTTCTATCTGATCATCACCCTTGCCTTGTCGGCGGTCATTCATCTCTTCGAGGCCAGCCAGATGGCTTCGCTCCAGGGGGCACGTTGATGTCTGAAAAACCAATCGTTCAGATTACCGGCCTGCACAAGCACTACGGCCCCGTCCATGTTTTAGATGGGATCGATCTCTCCGTGGATGTCGGCGAGGTCGTCGTCATCCTGGGCGCCAGTGGCTCCGGTAAATCGACTCTCATTCGCTGTATCAACGGCCTTGAGACCTATACGTCGGGGCAGTTGAATGTCGATGGACGCGAACTTCTGCCGCTGCATAACAAGCTTCGGCACCTGAAGGCGGTGCGCGAGGAAGTCGGCATGGTGTTTCAGCAGTTCAATCTGTTTCCGCACCTCTCTGTCCTGGAGAACGTCGCTCTCGCGCCTCGCAAGGTTCGGGGCAGGACAGCCAGAGAGGCCGAAACAATTGCAATGAAGCTTCTGGAACGCGTCCACATCGCCGAACACGCCAGAAAATATCCAAGCCAATTGTCGGGCGGTCAGCAGCAGCGCGTGGCGATCGCCCGTTCGTTGGCAATGGAGCCGAAGGTGCTGCTTTTTGACGAACCGACGAGTGCGCTCGATCCGGAAATGGTGGGCGAAGTTCTCGACGTTATGCGGGAGCTGGCTGGCAGCGGCATGACGATGCTTGTCGTCACCCACGAGATGGGCTTTGCACGTGAAGTCGCTGACCGGGTCGTGTTGATCCATCGCGGAAAGATTCTGGAGGAGGGACCGCCGGATCAGATATTCGATCATCCAAAGCACGAGCGAACACGAACTTTCCTTCGGTCAAACACTTCTCGGGATCGGATGCCGCCGAACATCGTTTGAGTTGAATCAGTCGGGCCGAATGCGATCTGATAGGAAAATACCGGTCGGTGGTTGGAGTCTGTTCGGGAGCGTAGGCGCAGGACGACGGAACAAAAATATCCTGCGCCTGAAGGTTCATTCTGCTGATTGAAAATCGGTCGATACTGTGACGGCGCGCCATTCGTTCAGGATCGCAGCGTCCTTTCGATGCTTCTCCTCGATCGCAGCGACGGTATCGCTGCCGAGTGGTAGCCGAACCGGCGGATTGGGTGTGTTCGCGAACGCCACAAGAACCTCCGCAAGCTTGTTCGGGTCGCCGGGCTGATTGTGACTTAGATCTGCGGCGACTGTACGAACCCTGCCGGCCGTCTCGGCGTAGTCCGAGATGATGACCGGGCTGGTCGATAGCGACGAGGCGTCGAGGAAGTCTGTACGGAAGTAGCCGGGTTCGATGACGGTGACATGGATGCCAAGCGGCGCAAGCTCGTCATGCAAGGCCTCGCTCAGTCCCTCGACAGCGAACTTCGTTGAAGAGTACACACCAAAGCCGGCAGCGCCGCGATACCCGCCGATGGAGGAGATGTTGAGGACACGTCCAGAGCGCTGCCGGCGCATGTGCGGCAGCACGGACCGCGTGACCTTCAGCAGGCCGAAGACATTGGTGCGATAGACGGCCTCGACCTCCGCAGCCGTCGCCTCCTCGACCGCTCCCATCAGGCCAAAGCCAGCATTGTTGAGGAGGACGTCGATGCGGCCGAAGCGATTGATCGCGGCCTGCGCGGCTGCGACAGCCTGCGCCTCATTCGTGACGTCGAGCGCAACCGTCAGAAGGTTCGGATGCTCGCCGATGCGATCGGTGACAGCCTTCGGGTTGCGGGCGGTGGCGACGACAGCGTCTCCTTGTTCGAGAGCCCTGCGGGCGACGAGGGCGCCAAAGCCGCGCGACGCGCCGGTGATGAACCAGACTTTCATGAGGGGAATCCTTTCTTTCATTGCAGATGCCATGCCTTTAGGCACGTGCGTTGACGGGAGTGGCGAAGGTGAGCTCCATGTCGCGAGCCAGCAGAACGGGGAATTGGTCGAGCACGGCCTTGGTGTAGGGCTGGGTGAAGTGGGCATCGAGGTCGGCCCGGGAGCGCCAGGTCTCGTAAAGCAACCAGAGGTTCGGATCGTCATTGTCCCGGTGCAGCCGGTATTCGATGGCACCCGCTTCGGTGAGCGTCGGCTCGACGAGACCCCGCAGGGCTTCACCAAGTGCTTCGGCCTGATCCGGCTTGGCGGTGAGACGAGCAACAAGCGTCAATCGGTCCGGATCGGATACGGGCGTCGGGTAGATTGTCTCCCAATGCTCGGCCTGGCCGGTCGCCTGTCTCCACAGGATCTCAGCAACATCCACCGCTTCCTGCGACCCGGGATCGACCAGCGTCGCCACTGTCGCGATCCGGATGCGGATTCCGCGCTCGGCGAGCGGGGCGGCCAAGCCCTCGACGAGATTACGAAGCGCCGCTTTGCCGGCACCCAGGCTTGCATAGGCGGGGTGGGGGGCGGTGGCGAGGCCGCCGCCCGTCACGAGGATTGTGCCGCCGGCTTCGCCAAACCGTTCAACAGCCGCACGGATGGTATGAAGGCCGGCTGCGACGTTGATGGCGAGATCGCTCACGACCTCATCGTCGCCCATGCCGAACAGATCCTGCTGCCGCACGACGGCGGCATTGAAATGCACGACGGTCAATCCGCCTGAGATACTTTCGGCTTCGGCGAGGGCGTCACGGATGTCTTGAGGTTGCGTGGCATCGGCCGGCAGAGCGAATGCCTTAATGCCTTTCGCCTGCAGTTCTGCCGCCATGGCGGACAGACGGGTGACGCTGCGGGCGATAAGAACGATCGTCCAGCCTTCGCGGCCGAACTTCTCTGCGACGGCCTGACCGATACCGGGACCGGCGCCGACGATGGTCATGGATTTGGACATGGATGTTCCTCCAGAACGGCCGGCGCACGAAGCGCCGGCGATGTGAACAGGATCAGGCAAGCACTTCCGCCAGTTCGATCAGATTGCCGAACGGGTCGCAGAAGAAGGCGAGGCGACGACTGATGGCAGGAAGCTCGAACGGCTCGGTGACGATGGTGACGCCGCGGCGACGCAGCTCTTCGACGGTGTCAGCCACACTTGCGACGTTCAGGCAGAAGTGGTGGTACCCCGCGTACTTCAAGCTGTCGCCGAGGTCGGTGTAAGGACGGACATCGATGGGCGCCGGTTCGCCGCCGCCGAGAACTTCCACGTAGAAGTGGTCGTCGGTCGCAGGAGCGAGATAGGCAAGCTGCTCGTCTGCATAATCCCACTCTGCGACGACGCGGAAATCGAGCTTCTCGACATACCAGCGTTTGGCAGTTTCGAGGTCGGGCGTGCGGACAGCAACGTGGTGGCCGCGCATGTCGGCGAAGGGCGAAGCAGTCTTGTGTGCGGGGGGAATGAAGTCGGCCATTGAAGTGTCTCCTTGTTTGGCCCCGGCGTGATTGCCGGCTTGCGAGGAGAATTTGTGCCTTCTTGACATAGAAGATTAGACGATGAATTCTCGCATATCTGCTGAGTGAGATTCATTAATGAGAGCGACCGATCTATCCGAACTTGCGGCCTTTGATGCCGTCGCGCGCCACCGGAGCTTCCGTCGCGCCGCCGAGGAGCGGGGCGTCACCGCGTCTGCTATCAGCCATGCGGTCAGCAATCTGGAAGAACGGGTCGGCATCCGCCTGCTGAACCGGACGACAAGAAGCGTCCACCTGACGGACGCCGGTGCGATGCTGATGTCCCAGCTCTCTCCGGCCTTCGGCGACATTGGGGCTGCGATGGACGCGCTCAATCAGTTTCGCGACACACCCTTCGGCAAGGTCCGCATCAACGCGCCAAACTCCGTCGCGCCGTTTGTCTTTCGATCGGTGATGGCACCGCTGCTCGCACAGAACCCGAACCTTCAGCTCGAAATCGTCGCGACCGACCGCCTGGTCGACATCGTCGATGAAGGGTTTGACGCCGGCATCCGGCTGGGAGAGAGCCTGCGGGAGGGGATGACTGCGGTGAAGATCAAGCCGCGGCTGCGCTTCGCCGTGGTGGGGTCACCTGCATACTTCGAGCGGCACCCGATCCCGAAATCGCCGGACGACCTTCGCAACCACGCCTGCATCCGCAACATCTACCCGAGCGGGACGCCCTATGCCTGGGAGTTCTCGCGCGCCGGAAGCACCATTGAGTTCCAGCCGACGGGAGCGCTGTCGCTCGACGACCATGAGCTTATGGTCGAGGCAGCGCTCTCTGAGGTGGGGCTGGCCTATGTCTGGGAGGAGAGGGCACGTCCCTACCTCGCCGATGGACGATTGGTCGAGTGCCTCGCATCATGGGCTGCGCCAATGGAGTGGCTGTACCTCTACTATCCCACCCGCAAATTCATGTCCGCGGGCCTGCGCGCCGTGATCGACGCGCTCAGGGTCTAGGCGATCCGTCTTTGATTCCCGCTGAACATGCCGCCGCGGTAAACTTCCGCGTCGGGAGCGAACGAGAACAGCACAACGTCAGATGCCGCGAGAGCGCTGATTTCGAGATCGCGATCAGACGTAAATGCGCTTTCCCCCTCAGAGATCACCTCGCCCGCGACGGAGACCTTTCCCGCATATACATAAAGCACGAAATGTCTTCCAGTTTCCTCGGCCGGCAGCCGCATGTGGACCCCTTTCGCGATGTGGGCGTCAAAGACGCTGACGTCAGATCTGACCTTCAACGGTGCAGCGCTCGGTCCGGCGATGAGCCGCCAGCGATCAACGCTGTCTTCCTTCGGGAACTCATGGAACTGTACCATCGGCTGTAGATCGGGCGCGTTTGGTCGCAGAAATATCTGCAGCGCCCGTACGGGTCGGTCGCCAAGCATCAGCTCTTCGTGCTGGAAGGTGTGGCCGGCATTCATCATCATGAAGTGCGTCTTGTCGAGCGTCTTCTCGTTTCCGACCGTATCACGGTGAAGCATCTCGCCGTCGCGAATGTAGGTCAGGATTTCGTCGTCCTTGTGCGGGTGCATGCCGATGAGATGACCCGGCTGAACCTGGGCCCGATCGATCCTGCCGATCGGACCGATACCGCTGTCGTCGGACGTCAGCGTTAGGCCGGGATACAGGATCTCGACCCAAAAGCCTTGGCTGACGTCGCCGCGCATCCGGCCCGCTGGAATCTTGGTGATGGTCATTGTGGTGTTCCTTTCATCCGTGCGCGGGCTCTACCGCCCGCGCCGAAACGGTTATGCGCGCTCAATGATAGTTCAGGATGCCAACCAGCTTCTGACCGAGCGGGCTCGTCCAGTCGACGGCAAGCTCGGAGATAATCTGGTCGACGGTGGTGATGATTGCGCCGGCCTTTTCCATGCGGCGCAGGGCGATGTCGTCGCCGTACTTCGTGTAGGAGGCGGAAGCGTCCGCCGAGACCTGCACCTCGTAGCCTTCGTCGAGCATCTGCAGGACCGGGAAGGTGACGCAGATTTCCGTTGTCACGCCAGCGACGAACAGCTTCTTGCGGCCGGTCGCTTTGACCGCCTGATTGAAGCCGTCGTGGTGCATGGCGTTGACGATGCCGGGACGCTTGATGCGGGCTTCGAACGCTTCGGGCAGGATTGCTGCGAGTTCCGGCAGCAGCGGGCCTTGGATCTGCTCTTCCATGCTGGAGGTCAGGATCGTCGGGATATTGGCGGCCTTGGAGATGCGAGCAAGCTTCAGCGCGTTCTGCTTGACCAGGTTGATGTCGTGCGAGTGCGTCCAGGCCATCGTGCCGATCTGGTGGTCGATCAGCAGCATTGCTGAATTCTCGGGGGTGAATACGTCCTTATGCATTGTCGTGTTCCTTTTCTGTCGGCGGCGGTTGGTGAAGTTCGTTTCGATCCGCTCGATGACTGGAATTTAGCGTTGCGATCATCGGCACGGTAGCTCTATGGTTGGCGACTCTGTAGAACGAAAAATGGAACGCTGGGATGATCAGCTTTGAAGACATGCAGACCTTCGTCGAGGTGGCGGACGGCGGTGGCATCACAGTCGCGGCTCGGCGTCTCGGCCTGCCGAAGTCGATCGTCAGCCGGCGGCTCGTCCGGCTTGAAAGCGAGCTTGGCGTCCAGCTTCTGGCACGCACGACCAGGGGTGCCTCGCTCACCGAAGCTGGCGTCTCCTTCCGCGAGCACGCCGCCCGCATGTGTCTGGAGATGGACGTCGCCCGCGAGGAGATGCTGCCGACCGGGGAGCTGCGGGGACGCCTTCGCGTGGCGGTTCCGTCGTCCTTCGGTCCCGGGCACTTCGCCCCGGCACTGGCCGAGCTCGCCCGGCTGCATCCGCTCCTGCAGCTCCACGCGCATTACAGCGACCGATATGTCGACCTGGTGGCGGAAGGCTTCGACTGCGGCATCCGCGTTGGCTATCTTCAGGATTCAAACCTGACGGCGCGCAAGATCGGCGCTTTCACGGCGGGCCTCTTTGCCAACCCTGAGTACCTGCGGGTCCATGGCGTTCCGCAGAAACCATCAGACCTGCTCGAACATCAGGCCATCCTTCAGGGGACCGAAAGCTGGAAGGTCTCGGATGGCACCAAGACGGTGGTCGTCAACGGTCAGGGACGGTTCAAGGCTGACAGCGCTGCGGGCATTGCGGAAGGGACGGCGGCCGGACTTGGCGTTGCCGCTCTGCCGGTGGCGATCGCGCAAAGCTACCTAAGCGCAGGCACCCTTGTGCCGATCATGTCAGACTACAGTCTGCCGGAAATCGGGGTCTACATCGTGCGGCCGCCGGGCTCGCATGTGTCCCGGAAGGTCAGGGTTCTGATAGACTTCTTTGTCGAGCGGTTCGCGGCGAACGCTCAGGCTGGCCAGCGCGGAGAAGTCTAAGATTGTGTCGGCGACTGCCGCTTTTGAAACGCCACACCCCAGTCGCGCATGGCCATCAGCACGGGCGCAAGCGTTTGTCCGAACGGGGTGAGCGAGTACTCCACGCGTGGCGGGACTTCGGCAAAGACTTCGCGGGCGACGACCCCGTCGGCTTCGAGCTCCCGCAGCTGCATCGTCAGCGAACGCTGGCTCGGGTCGCCGACCAGGCGGCGCAGCTCGCCGAACCGTCGCGGCCCATCCAGCAGCCGGTAGATAATCATCGGCTTCCACTTTCCGCCGGTGACATCGACGGTAGTCTCGACGGGGCATTTCTGGCCAGTGGTCATCACGCTCTCCAATAGTGTACGTTCTATCCCTATAGGCAGAACTGTTGCCTACTTGCAAGTTGGCACCCGTAGCCTCTAGTGGACGCAGTTATATTCAGAGGTGCGTCATGCGAGCTGCTTTCTACGACCGACAAGGATCTGCAAAGGAGGTGCTGGCCATCGGCGATCTCCCCGATCCGCAGCCGGGAGCCGGAGAGGTCCGGGTGAGGGTGGTCGCGTCAGGCATCAATCCCTCCGACATCAAGACGAGGACTGGATTCGGTGGAAAGGCAATGCCCTTCCCACGGATCGTGCCGCATCAGGACGGAGCCGGCATCATCGACGCCGTCGGTCCCGGCGTCCCCACGTCGCGCGTCGGCGAGCGCGTCTGGGTCTACATGGCACAATGGGGCCGCGCGTTCGGGACGGCGGCGGAATTTGTCATCGTGCCCTCGGTGCAGGCTGTCAGGCTGGCCTACAACGTATCCTTCGAGATCGGAGCGGCGCTCGGCGTTCCCGCGATGACAGCGCATCGCTGCCTGTTCGCCGACGGAGACCTGCGCGGTAAGCGGGTTCTTATTCAAGGCGGGGCGGGCGCCCTCGGCAATGCAGCGATCCTGCTTGCGAAGTGGGTGGGAGCATGGGTGGCGGCGACGGTGAGCCGTGAGCAGCAGGCGGAGGTCGCGCGTGGGGCCGGGGCCGATCTTGTCGTCAACAGGCACGAGGAGGACGTCGCTGCTGCCGTCCGATCAGCCACCGGCGGCCATGGCGTCGACCGTATCGTCGACGTCGATACTTCCGCCAACATCGACGTGGCGATCGCCTGTCTCGCCCGCGATGGGGTCGTCTCGGCCTATTCGACGGAATCGCCAGACGCGAAGCTGACGATCCCGTTCTTCCCGGCGCTGCTGGGCGGCTTCTCGTTCCGTTTCGTCTATGTCTACACCATGCCCGAAGACGCGATAAGGCGGGCAGCTGAGGAGATTTCGGCTTGCGCCGCGTCTGGGGCATATGTTCCGCGGATCGCGAAGACATATGCCCTCGACAAAGTGGCCGAGGCACACGAGCTTCAGGAGAGCGGGAAAGCTGTCGGTAAGGTTCTCCTCCGAATTCAGAATCCGTGATGCGATCCCATCAAGCTCAGCTTATTAGGCTACGACGGCTTTTGGCTCCAGGAATGTCTCGAGGCCGAACACGCCGTACTCGCGGCCGATGCCCGACTGCTTAAAACCGCCGAATGGAGCGAGAGGTTCATGGGGTGCACCGTTGAGCACGACGCGGCCGCTGTCGAGCCGATCCGCAAGCACCTGCATGCGCGCGGCGTCGGTGCCATGCAGGTAGGCACTGTTTCATGCAGCGTAACAGTCCAATGCAAAACATGATTATTCAGCTTGCTGATCGTTCGTTGCATCTTGCGATGACGGTTCGGGAATGGACCCGGCCCAAGATCCAGGAGCGATCACATGAAACTCTATCACCATCCATTGTCGGGCCACTCGCACCGCGCCAGGCTCTTCCTATCGCTGATCGGGCTTCCCCACGAGCTGGTCGAGGTCGATCTGAAGGCTGGCGCCCACAAGCTGCCCGGCTTCCTCAAAATGAATCCCTTCGGGCAGGTTCCGGTCCTGGCGGATGGCGATGTCTTCATTTCGGATTCCAACGCGATCCTGGTCTACCTCGCCAAGAAGTCGGGCCAGACGGATTGGCTTCCTGAAGATGCAAAAGGGGCCGCCGACGTTCAACGGTGGCTCTCGGTTGCAGCCGGTGAGATCGCCTACGGTCCGGCAGCTGCGCGTCTGGTGACGGTGTTCGGCGCCAAGTTCAACCCCGAAGAGGTCATCGGGCGTGCACACACAATCCTCGGCCGGATCGAGAGCCATCTGCAAGGGCGCGAATGGCTGGTGGGCAACCGCCCGACGATCGCGGACGTCGCGATCTACAGCTATGTCGCACGTGCCCCGGAGGGCAATGTCGACCTCAGCGCCTATCCCTCCGTCAACGCCCTGCTGGCTCGCGTCGAAGAACTTCCAGGCTTCGTGGACTTCGTCAGAACGCCCGTCGGTCTTGCCGCCTGAGCCTCGACAGGAGCGTGCGACACCTTGCACGCTTTTCGCCTCTTTTTCTGGAGAACGCAGATGTCCATGAAGCTTAGAAAGTTGCCGACGTGGCATGAAGGTGAGACCTTTATTCAGGAAAAGCTCGGCGTAAAGGAACGCATGGCCTCCGTCGGCCAGCGTGTCGTTCGCGATTTCATGCTGGACCAGCACCGGGACTTCTACGCCCAACTCCCCTTCATAGTTCTCGGGAGCGTCGATCAAGCCGGAGACGCCTGGGCGACGTTCGTCGAAGGTGAGCCGGGGTTCCTGTCGTCGCCTTCGTCCGTCGTGCTAGACATTGCCGCGCACCGCGATCCGAGCGACCCGGCAAGCGAAGGAATCGCGGACGGATTGCCGATCGGTCTCCTCGGCATCGAGATGCACACCCGTCGCCGCAATCGCATGAACGGCTTTGTCTCGACGATCAACGGCGGCTTCCGCATTAATGTCGACCAGAGCTTTGGAAATTGTCCACGCTACATTCAGCTGCGCGACTTTTCTTTCGAGCGTCAGCCAGGCGAACAGTTTACCGGTGAGGTCGAGGGACTGGCCGCTCTCGATGACGAAGCGCGTGCGATCATTCGGGAAGCAGACGCCTTCTTTGTCGCGTCCTACGTGGATCGCGAGGAGCGGCGTCAGGTGGATGTGTCCCACCGAGGCGGCAATGCCGGGTTTGTCCGCGTCGGTGACGACGGCGTCCTGACGATCCCCGATTTCGACGGAAATCTCTTCTTCGCAACGCTCGGCAACATCCTGCTGAACGGAAAGGCAGGACTTCTGTTCGTCGATTTCAAAACGGGCGACATGCTGCAGATGACGGGGAAAGCCGAAGTCATTTTCGACTCGCCCGAGATCGCCGCCTTCCAGGGCGCTGAGCGCTTTTGGACATTCAAACCGACACGCATCGTTCGTCGCCGTAATGCGCTGGCGTTGAGATGGGCTTTTCAGAAGGACGGCTGGTCGCCGAGTTCCCTGATGACAGGCAGCTGGAGCCAAGCGGCCGACCGTCTCCGTGCCGCAGAGTTTGCTAAAAGCTGGCGGCCAATGACCGTCACCGCGATCGTTGATGAAAGCGCGACGATCAAGTCTTTCCACCTCCAGCCAGGCGATGGCGCAGGGCTCCTTCCGCACGCGGCCGGCCAGCATCTGCCCATCCGCATAAAGCTACCCGGCGAAGAAAAGTCGATCATTCGCACCTACACGCTTTCTGTTGCGCCCTCTGACGGCGTCTACCGCATCAGCGTCAAGCGCGATGGTCGGGTATCTCAGTTCCTCCATGATCATATTGCCGTCGGCGATGTCATCGAGGCGCGCGCGCCGGCCGGCGAGTTCACCATCGACGCCCGCTCGACACGCCCGGCGGTGCTTCTTGCAGGCGGCGTCGGCATCACGCCGATGCTCGCGATGCTTCGTCATATCGTCTACGAAGGGCTCCGCAAGCAGCGTGTCCGTCCGGTCACGTTGTTCTACGCGGCTCGCTCCAAGGCCGATCGACCGTTCGACAAGGAGATCGCCGATCTTATCGGTGCGGCGAAGGGCGTCGTGCGATTAATCAAGGTCCTCAGTGACACCACAGATGCTGAAGAGGGCAGGGACTTCGATGCCGCAGGTCGCATCGATATGGCGATGCTGACTCGGTTCCTCCCCTTCAACGATTATGATTTTTATCTGTGTGGGCCGGCCCAGTTCACCCAAGGACTCTATGACGGACTGCGGGCTCTCAACATTGCTGACGACCGCATTCAGGCTGAAGCCTTCGGTCCGTCGTCGCTGATCCGCACGGGTCAACCCGCACCAGCCGTTGCGTCTGCCGCGGCCCAGCCGTCGGAAAAGCCTGTGCCAGTCGTATTCACGAATTCCTTGAAAGAAGCACGCTGGACACCTGGTTCCGGCACTCTCCTGGAACTCGCCGAGGCACGCGGCCTCGAGCCTGAGTTCAGTTGTCGGGAAGGAAACTGCGGGACGTGCCGGACGAAGCTCGTCAACGGTGCCGTCGCTTACGTCAAGCAGCCCACCGCGAAGATCGACGCCGACGAAGTGCTTCTGTGCTGCGCCGTCCCTGCTGATCAAGAAGGCGGCCTTCAGCTCGCTGTCTGAGGGCTCGATTACTGCGCCCAGCGTAACAGTCCCTTGTTCCCTTTCGATCTTCAGCAAGATGCCCCAGCGGATCATATTCAATCTCAAGAGAGCGACGTCTCTTTCAACCGAAAAAGGAGAATACAATGTCACGCATCCCTACCCCTGCAACCATCGGCGATGCACCAGAAGCCTCTCGTCCGATCCTCGAGACCATCCAGAAGCAGATTGGCTCGGTTCCGAACATCTTCCGGCTGGTTTCCAATAGCCCCGCCGCATTGACAGGTTTGACCTCGGTCCAGGGCGCTCTCGCCAAAGGCAAGCTGCCGCCGGCCACCCGCGAACGCATCGCACTCGCCATGGCTGAGGCTAACGGCTGTGACTACTGCTTGTCGGCCCACACCTTCACTGGCACGAAGTTCGCCAAGCTCGACGAAAGTGAAATCGCTGCCAACCGCAACGGCACATCCAACGATCCCAAGGCAGCGGCCGCTGTCGAGTTCGCCCGGGCTCTGACGGTCGCTCGCGGGTCCGTCGCGCCAGCCGAAATCGCCAAGGTTCGCGATGCCGGCTACAGCGATGCTGAGATCGTCGAGATCATCGCCCATGTGGCCCTCAACACCTTCACGAACTACGTGAACGACGCCCTAGACACCGAGATTGACTTCCCCCGCATCGATCGCGCGGCTGCCTGATGCCAAGGCCAAGCGACGGTGCCAGACGTACTGCCTCTTGGCCCCCCACGGTCAAACATCATCCTTAGAGGAATTTCCACATGTCCCGTCCCCCGCTTCCCCCATTTACCAGAGAGAGCGCCATCGAAAAGGTCCGCCTTGCAGAAGATGGCTGGAATAGTCGCGATCCCGCCAAAGTGGCGCTCGCTTATACGCTTGATACGCGCTGGCGCAATCGTGCCGAGTTCGCGAAGAACCGGGCCGAGGCCGAGGCTTTCCTCACCCGCAAGTGGAATAAGGAGCTCGACTACCGCCTGATCAAGGAACTCTGGGCCTTCACCGGTAATCGTATTGCCGTCCGATATGCCTACGAATATCGCGATGACAGCGGCCAGTGGTTCCGCGCGTATGGAAACGAGAACTGGGAATTCGCTGAAGACGGCTTGATGCGGGAACGCCATGCCAGCATCAACGAACATCCGATTGCTGAAGCAGATCGCAAGTTTCGTTGGCCGCTGGGCCGCCGGCCGGACGATCATCCTGGCCTAAGCGATTTCGGATTTTAGGCGGCTGAGCCAGGAGATGGAAAATGGCCGGCCCGTCAATCGATGCTCGCATAAGGCTTTCAATAGAGCTTGCTCTCACGGGAGCCAACGCGAGCAGATCGCTGCTGGCGAAACAAGAAGAAGCCGGTCGTGCCCTTGGCATGACAGGCGCCGAGATGGATGTTGCCAGGCAAGGTTCCAGCTTCGATTTCGAGACTTCGGTCGCGGTCTCGCTTGCTTTGAATGCCTGTCGGGAGACGTACCAGCGCGCCCTGCGCGCTGGTCTTTCCGAGGAAGCCTGCGCGGAGATAGAATTCATCTCGCAGGCTTGCCGTTCTCAATCGGATGATCCCGTGCCTCTTGAGGCTTCGTTTTCAAGCCCCTAAGGTCTTGGAAACTGAAGTGCTTCGGGGGAATGGATGGATCGCTGGCAAGCAATGAGGATCTTTGTAAAGGTCGCCGAAACCGAAAGTTTCGCGGATACCGCACGCCAGATGTTCATGAGCGCACCGGCTGTCACACGTGCCGTTGCCTCGCTCGAAGACCTTATTGGCGCGCGCCTACTCGTGCGAACCACCCGCTCGGTGAAGATGACCGAAGCGGGCGTTCGCTATTTTGAAGATTGTCGCCGGATTCTTGCCGATATCGCGGAAGCGGAAGCGGCTGCCGGCGGTTCCTATGCGACGCCGACGGGAACTCTCTCCATAACCGCGTCCGCGCTGTTCGGGCAAATGTACGTTCTTCCGGTCGTGACGGATTACCTCGATACCTATCCGACGATGAAAGCGAAGACGCTGTTCATCGACCGACCGGTCAACATCGTCGAGGAAGGCATCGATGTCGCTGTGCGCATCGGCCATCTCCCCGACTCTAATCTTTCTGCCGTGAAAGTTGGTACAGTCCGTCGCGTCATGTGTGGTTCTCCGAAGTATTTTGAGCGCTTTGGTGTTCCGAAATCGCCAGCTGACCTCAAAGACCACCGTATCGCGGCTTCCACTGCAGCTTGGGCTTCACCTGAGTGGAAGTTTGGCGACGATCTGCGAGTATCCGTGGATGCGGCTTTACAATGCAACACCAACGAAGCGGCGATCCAGTCGGCACGCGAGGGGTGGGGCCTGACAAGGGTGCTCAACTACCAGATCGGCCCAGCCCTCGTTGCTGGAGAGCTACAGATCATCCTCAGTGAATTCGAAGAACCACCGTTACCCATACACATCCTTCATCCGGAGGGCCGGCACGCTCCGGCAAAGGTTCGCGCCTTCGTCGATATGGCTGCAGCAAGGCTGCGCGAGAACCGCCTTCTCAATTAGTCGGCCAGTCCTGCCGCACTCATATCACCAGACGTAATAATCCCTTGTCCAATACGAACATTCTCCTTCCACGCTGAAAGCGCGACGGTGGTCGCAGGCAATAAGCCGCTCGCAACCACTCCTGAGGAGAACCATAATGTCTCGCACTGTCGCCGCCCTACTTCTCGCATCCGCCAGCATCTTTGTTACCGCCCCCGCAAGCATAGTGTTGGCCGAAACGCCGGCGGTCGCACAGCAGGCACCTGCCACGATCCACTATCGCTCCATGAAAATCGACGGCGTCAACGTGTTCTATCGCGAAGCCGGTCCGGCCGACGGCCCGGTCGTCGTCCTGCTTCACGGCTTCCCGACATCGTCGCACATGTTCCGTAACCTAATCCCGCTGCTCGCAGACCGTTACCGGATCATTGCCCCTGACTATCCGGGCTTCGGCCAGAGCGATGCGCCCGATCACACCAAGTTTGAATATTCCTTTGGCCACTATGCCGATATCGTCGACACGCTGCTGACCAAACTCGGTGCTACCAAATATTCGATGTATCTCATGGACTATGGCGCACCCGTCGGCTACCGGCTGGCGCTCAAGCATCCGGATCGCGTCACCGGAATGATCGTCCAGAACGGCAATGCCTATGACGAAGGCATCCGAGATTTCTGGAACCCGATCCGCACCTATTGGAAGTCGGGGGCAACGAAGAACCGGGAAGCGCTCTCGGTGCTCGTCGCGCCGGAGACGACCAAGTTCCAGTATACCGATGGCGTCAAGGACCTGACCCGCATCAGCCCCGACAACTGGGTGCACGACCAGGCGCTGCTCGACCGGCCGGGGAACAAGGATATTCAGCTCGACCTGTTCTACGACTACCGCACCAACCTGCCGCTTTATCCGCAGTTCCAGGCCTTCTTCCGCGACCGGAAGCCGCCGACATTGATCGTCTGGGGTAAGAACGACAAGATCTTCCCGGAAGAGGGTGCGCATCCTTATCTTCGCGATCTTCCCGAAGCGGAATTCCATCTTCTTGATACAGGCCACTTTGCGCTGGAAGACAAGCTGGACGAGATGGCTCCGCTGATCAGGAGCTTCCTGGATCGCAAGATCGCAAAGTGAAAACGGAGTGAGGCTCCCCGCACCGGCTGAAAACGCTTCAGGGAGCCTCCTCCACAAGCCTCTCTTCATGGGGCTCTCGCGCGTGACCGCGCGCCACCTGCTGTGTCCTGCGAAGGATTTCAATTGAACAAAGCAAATCATGCCGGCACGCCGGCGGCGCCGAAGCCACGCGACCGCGGCGAAGCCTTGGTCTCGCAATCTCGCTCTCGTCGGTCGCCCAGCTCGTCATCATCAATGTTATCGCGGTGGTGGCGTTCGGCGAACGGCTGAGCGCTGCACAGATCGCCGGCGTCGCTTTGGGGGTCGTAGCAGTGACTTTGATGTTAGTCAGAGCGCCAGCGGCATGACGTTCGGCTGTAGCGGCCGGTGGAGTGATGAACGCCACCTTTTGCAGTTCGTGATCTGAGGCAAACGGCGCAAGGAGGCTCGATCCGAGCCCCCTTCGAGAACTTTAGGAGTTTGCCTGCTGGACCGGGCGCGAGCCCGAAATGCCATAAAAAGCGATATAGATGTAGCAGAATATCGGCATCACGAACGCCATATGGATTCCGACGGTGTCGGCAAGGCCGCCCTGGACCAGCGGAAGGATCGCCCCGCCGACAATGGCCAGGCAGAGAATGCCGGAGCCTTGGCTGGTATGCCTCCCCAACCCGCGAAGGGCGAGGCTGAAGATTGTTGGGAACATGATCGAATTGAAAAGACCGATCGAAAGGACGGCCCACATCGCAACATGCCCGCTGCTCGCAACGGTAATCGCCAGCAGCAGTGCTGAAATCGCTGCATTGAAAGCCAGCGCCTTTCCGTCATTCACGTAGCGCATGACTGCGGAACCGATGAACCTTCCGACCATCGCGCCACCCCAGAAATAGGCCACGTAATGAGCCGCATCGGCTTCCGACAGGTTCGCTATCGTAGGCTCAGAGAAGAAGTTCACGAGGAAGCTGCCTACGCTGACTTCAGCCCCTACATAAACGAAAATGCCGACAGCGCCGAGGACAAGATGCCTATAGTCCCACGCCGATTCTCCGGGCAGTTGTTCACCCTCGCTTTCCTCCTCCTGGACGTTCGGCAGTTTTAGCGCGGCAAAAACGACCGCGAGTACGAGGAATGCCAGGGCGAGTATCAGGTAGGGCAGTTTGACCGCGCCCGCTTCCGCCGAACGGAGGGCATCAAGCTGTTCGGGAGTGGCGTTCGTAACGGCGGCCGTAGCAGCCGACAGCATGAGAAGAGCGCCGAACAACGGCGCAAGGGCGGTTCCGAGCGAATTGAAGGCCTGTGTCAGGTTCAGCCGGCTTGCGCCGGTCTCCGGTTTTCCGAGGACCGTCACATACGGGTTGGCGGCCACCTGCAAAACTGTCACCCCAGTCGCAAGCACGAACAATGCTCCGAGAAAGATAGCGTAGACGCGGTAGGTAGCCGCGGGAATGAAAAGCGCGCATCCGACAGCGGCGACGGCAAGCCCGGTAACGATGCCCCACTTATAGGAGATGCGCTTAACCAGCGCGCCTCCAGGCAGCGAAATGATCGAGTACGCTCCGAAGAAGCAAAGCTGGATCAGCATCGTCTCGGTGTAGTTGAGCTGGAAAACACTCTTCAAGTGCGGGATGAGGATGTCGTTGAGGCAGGTTATGAAGCACAGCGCTCATGGTCGTCGGTCGGACGCTAAGGCCGTCGCACTCCAACTCCCGAAGGTGTTGTGTGAGCATTTTCTGAGAAATGTCTGGGATGTCTCGCATGAACTGTGACGCTCGCATCGATGGCTCACCATAGCGATCTCCTTGTTCCAGATTCGCGAGCAGAAAAAAGTAGTGACAATTTCAATGAATGCGACGGTTGGGGGACCGCCTGCAGCGCCAGACTCCTCCGGTCATTCCATGTAGATAAAGCGGATGACCGCTACCAAGGAATTTCAGACGGATAGCTTTTGTAACCACAGGGTCGTCGGTTCGACTCCCTTTACATCAACGGATCCGACTTCGTTGACTGCCGGCAGTGATCTTTTAAAAGTGGCGATGCAGCCTAGTGCCGGACGACTACTTTGCGCCTTCATGCACGAATCCGCGCCGCGGCGGCGCCTGTAAGTCCTTCGCCAATACAGAAGCAAAGGTCTCCGGCTCATCCAGGAGCGCGGCGTTTGCCGGATAGCATGGCTTCAGCCGCAAGCTTCTGGCGAAACCAGCTCATCGCCCAAATGTCGATGTGTTCGTTTTTCCTGTCCGGCTCATTTCCGCGTGGAAACCAACACCCCATTCCATAGAAGCGGAATCCGGCTAGCGGAGTCAGACCCGTATGACCGTCAATCGCGCATGTTTCGGATTCCCAATGCAACTTTACCTATGCTAGACTCCCGAATAGAAGCCAGGCCGAGAACCCTCAAATGCAGTCCATCGAACCCCGCATATGATGAAATCGTCCATTGATCGCATGCCGCCTCGCAAGCAGCGTGAGCTGGAAAGGGTCCTGGAAATCCTGCATGAGGAGTTCGAGGACGCGCTGAAGGAAGGCACCGCCGATTTCAAGAAGCGCGGACGAATCCTCAAGATCATCCTGTTCGGGTCTTATGCGAAGGGCAGCTGGGTGGACGAACCCTTCACCATGAAGGGCTATCGTTCGGATTTCGATCTTCTGATCATCGTCAACAATCGCAAGCTCTGTGAATTTGCGGATTATTGGTACAAGGCCGCCGATCGGCTGATCCATGACAAGACGATCGAGACACCGGTAAGCTTCATCGTTCATTCCCGGCGTGAGGTGAACACCTATCTGAAGGAAGGGCAGTATTTCTTTTCCGACATTCGCAAGGAAGGCATCGTCCTTTACGAGCTGGATGACGAACCCCTCGCTGAACCCGGTGTGCTATCTCCGCAGGACAGGCTGGCAGTTGCTAAGGGACATTTTTCTTCCCGTAGCAGGCTCGCAAAACAGTTTCTGGACGGAGCCGCGTTTCACATGTCTCGCGGCAATATCGACGTCGCCGCCTTTGATATTCATCAATCGTTGGAACAGGCATATTCCTGTGTTTTGCTCACGCTGACAAATTACGGTCCTGCGTCCCACAATCTCAAGTTCCTGCGCTCGCTGGCGGAGGGGCAGGATCGTCAACTGGCGGAAGCCTTTCCCCGCGATCAGCACCGGGAGAGAGCGTGGTTCAACACTATCAACGAAGCCTACGTAAAGGCGCGCTATTCCAAGCACTACGAGATCAGCGAGGAGGCCCTTCACTGGCTCGCAGAGCGGACAGCGGTCCTGATCGATCTGGTGAACACCGTGTGCTCCGAGCACATACAGAAGCTGAATGATGGTCTCCCATAAGGCGGCCGCAAGCTGCGTGCGAAGCGCCCTTATTCGCATTTTACTTTTGGCAGCATCTTCGGATGAGGCGTCTGCACCTCATTGATTCCTGAGTTGAAGGGAAGATTGCAGGCTTCACCGACGACTCACAACCGGCAGCCGCCTCTGCAGGCATTGTTGTCTCGATTTCGGGATTGAATTTGTATTTGCGACCGATCCATTCTGTGGCTGAGAACTTATTGACGAATTTGCGATATCGCCATCTGGAATGGCAGACCCTACTATGTAGCCGGTCTTGTTCAGGCCGTTGGTGCTTTCATCCCACTGCCGGGCGGCGTCCTTGTAAGGGACAATGGGAAGATCATCGGTGCGGTCGGCGTGACCGGCGACAGTCCCGACAATGACGAGGTCGTTGCGGTTGAGGGCATCAAGCTCGTCGGGTTGACGCCCGATACCGGCGTCTGAGGTTCAGCCTACCGAGCTATCACGCCGGATGGTCGGCCTTGACGAGACACACGCATCCGGCGCGCCGCTCCATTCGGGCCACCAAGCGATCGCGTGACCCAGTTCCGAGAGTTCCACGCTATGGATTGTGCAAAGCGCCTTTCGAGGGTCAGGCAGTTCGGAAAATGGTCGTTGCGAAGATAGAAAGGCTAACAATATCGATGTGTCAGTTCCATAATGTATGTTATCTGATTTTCGGCTGTAGGGGGGGTACATTCTATTTTCAAGTGCGACATGCCAATGATTTCAATGGCTTCACTTTGGAGATTTTCGCATGTCCCGCTGCTATTCGCAATTGACCCTCGCCGACCGCCGTCGCCTTCATTACCTCGTCGAGCGCAAGGTGCCGATCAACGAGATGGCCCGTCAGCTCGGGCGCCATCGTTCGACCATCTATCGTGAGATTAGACGCAACACGTTCCATGACCGCGAGCTTCCCGAATACAGCGGCTACTTCTCGACGGTCGCTGACGACATTGCTAAAGAACGCCGACGGCGCTTGCGAAAGCTTCGACGCCATCCGCATCTGCGTCGCATGGTCATTGAGAAACTGGAGGCCTATTGGTCGCCGGAACAGATTGCCGGCCGTCTTCTGGCAGACAGCGTCAGCATGGTTCGCATCTGCGCCGAGACGATCTATCGCTTCATCTACGGCAAGGAAGATTACGGGCTTGGTCTTTATCGCTATTTACCGGAGGCACGCCGCAAGCGTCGCCCTCGTGGCTCCAGAAAGCCACGAAACAGCGTATTCCCCGCCAGTCACAGGATATCACAACGGCCTGATTTTATTAGTGATCGGTCTCAGTTCGGACACTGGGAGGGCGACCTGTTGATCTTCGAGCGTGACTTTGGCCTTGCCAACGTCACCTCACTGGTCGAGCGAAAGAGCCGCTACACCGTGATGATCAAGAACCCAAGCCGGCATTCGCGGCCGATCATGGACAAGATCATCGAAGCCTTCTCGCCTTTGCCAGCCTTTGCACGCCAGAGCTTCACCTTTGACCGCGGCACCGAGTTTGCCGGCTTCAGGGCTTTGGAAGATGGCATCGGCGCATGCAGTTGGTTCTGCGATCCCAGCGCGCCGTGGCAAAAAGGTGCGGTCGAAAACGCCAACAAGCGCATTCGCCGCTTCATGCCAGGCGACACAAATCTGGCCGAAGTGCCGCAATCGGCGCTGGTTCAACTCGCTCACCATCTGAACGACCAACCCCGTAAATGCCTTGGATACAAGACGCCGGCCGAAGTGTTCATGGCGCATTTTCGCGAAGAAGGCTGGTCCCCTACCCTAGACGCCGGCATGATGCACTTGCGTGAGCTTCTCCAACTAAATGTCGGAAAGCCCAAGGAAGTGGACCGCTGCACCAGCGATGCGCTACCGCGGCATTCATCATTCTTTCACGGCACCAGTCATCGACGAAACGTAGTAATCGACGAAGAAAGAGTAGAGGATGACGACCGGCAATGAACCAAATAATGCACCGGCCATGAGCGAACCCCACTCGAAGACATCACCGCGAACCAATTCCGTCAGAACACCCACAGGGATCGTTTTGTTTTCCGACGATTGAATGAAGGTGAGCGCATAGATGAATTCGTTCCAGGACAGCGTAAAGGCGAAGATGCCGGCCGATATCAACCCAGGCACCGCCAGCGGCAGAATAATCTTGACAAGAATCTGCCAGCGACTGGCGCCATCGACCAGCGCGCTTTCTTCCAGCTCGAAGGGTATCGACCTGAAATAGCCCATCAGCAGCCATGTGCAGAATGGGATGAGGAAAGTTGGATAGGTGAAGATGAGCGCAAGTCTGGAGTCGTAAATTCCAAGCTTGAAGACGATAAAGGCCAAGGGAATGAACAGGATCGAAGGTGGAACGAGGTAGGCTAAGAAAATCAGCAATCCGATCGAACGAGAGCCCGTAAAACGCACCCGCTCGATTGCGTAGGCGCCAAAAATCGACGCCAGCAGTGATAAAGCGGTCGATCCTACCGCCACCAATATCGTGTTCCAGAGCCAGCCCGGATAGGACGTTTCAAAGAACAGGTACTTGATATGATCAAGCGTCGGCCCCACGACCCAGAAGGGGCTGTAGTTATTGTAGTCGGTCAACTGTGCGTTCGGCTTGATGGCCGTTATGGCCATCCAGTAGAAGGGAAACAGAAGCACGAAGACAAAGACCGCCATCGGCAGGTAGAGCATGACGATACGGCGAGGCAAGCGGTTCAGATAACCCATGCCTTGAATGTCATCGGTCAGAACGGGATTGGCCGTCTCGGTTTTGATGATCATGGCGTTCTCCCGATCTCAGTCTTGTCCGCCCTGCTGCCATTTGCGGCGCTGTAGACCGAAAAAGCTGAACATGATGGCACCGAGCAGGAACGGGATCATGGCCACCGCGATTGCCGCGCCCTCGCCGAGCTGCCCTCCGGGGATGCCGCGCTGAAAGGAAAGTGTCGCCATCAGATGCGTCGCGTTGACCGGCCCGCCTTTGGTCAGCACGTAGATCAATTGGAAATCCGTGAATGTGAACAGCACGGAAAACGTCATCACGACGGCAATGATCGGGGTCAACATCGGCAGCGTTACATAACGGAAACGTTGCCAACTCGTAGCACCATCAAGGGATGCAGCCTCCTGCAGGGAGGCGGGAATCGTCTGCAGGCCGGCAAGCAGCGAGATCGCGACGAAGGGAATGCCGCGCCAGACATTGGCGATGATGACCGAAACCCGCGCATTGGTCGGATCGCCGAGGAAATTGATCGGGCCATGGATCAGGCCAATCTTCATTAGGGACCACGAGATAATGGAAAACTGTGAGTCGTAGATCCACCAGAATGCCAATCCCGAAAGCACCGTCGGCACCACCCAGGGCAGAAGCACGATCGCCCGGAAGAAGGATTTGAATGGCAGGTGTTGATTAAGAAGCAACGCCAACCAAAGGCCGAGAACGAATTTCAGGATCGAGGCAATAAAGGTGTAGAGCAACGTATTGAAGACCGACAGCCAGAATACGGAATCATCGGCCAGAAATTGATAATTCTCCAATCCGATGAAACTGCCGGCACGCCCGATCCGCGTGTCCGTGAAGCCGAGCCAGACCCCCAGTCCCAGGGGATAGGTGAGAAAACAAACCAGAAAGATGGCCGCCGGCAACATGAAGAGGAAGCCGAGCATATTATTGTTCTGCATGAGCGATCGGATCGGACTGCGCGTCGTATCGCCGGATGTCACGGTCGACATGGCATTATCTCCTGATGGACAGTCGCAGCATGCCGGCGCCGGCATGCTGCAGATCTTCGCGGGGGATCAAACCTTGTAGTAACGGTTTGCGCGGCGCTCAGCCTCTTTCATCGCATCCTCCGGCGTCATCTGGCCGGTCACGGCGGCGGCGAACATGTCGACGAGCACGTAATCGGCCATCACACCTGCCGAAGCATAGCCCAGCGGACCGGCATAGCCGTTCGGGCGCAGGGTTTCCGAGGCGCGTGCATAGGGTGCATGGACCGGATCGGCGGTCCAGACAGGATTGTTGGCAAAGGCCTTCAAGGGTTGGCAGCAATAGGCGCTCGATCCTTGGATCCAGGCGTTCATCTGGTCACCTTCCATCATGAACTTGATATAGGCCTTGGCTGCTTCCGGATATTTGGTATGGCTGAAGAGAAGCAGCGAGCTCGTCTGGTGCAGTTCGACACTCTTGCCGACCGGGCCGATCGGGAAGTTTGTGGTTCTGATATCGGCCGCGATTTCAGCAAGCTTAGGGTCTTTTTTAGCGGCATAGTAGACGGAAACGCCGTTTGCGATCAGCGATACCTGCCCGGCAAGGAAGGCCCGGTTGTTGTTGATGTCCTGCCAGCTTTCCGTGCCGGGGATGAAGGTCGCATAAAGGGCTTGCGCATAGTGGATGGCCGCCAGCGTTTCAGGGCTGTTGATGGTCACCTTGCCGCTTTCATCCACCATCTTGCCGCCATGGCTCCAAAGCAGCCAATGGGCGTAATTGTTGCCGTCACCGACAGCCTTGCCATGCGGGAAGCCGGCAGGCGTACCCTTGGCCTTCATGGCCTTGCAAAGCTCAAGGAATCCCGCGGTGTCCTTGGGGAATTCGCTGAAACCGGCGGCCTTTACATGGCTGTCACGATAAACGACGGCATTGCCGATCGCCGTCAGAGGCATGGCGATGAACTTGTCGCCGCGGGTTGCATAACCGCGCACACCGTCATACCAGCCGCCGTATTTGTTGCCGAGATAGGTGGCGAGCTCCGTCAGGTCGACGAGTTTGTCAGGATATTGATGAGCATCGTCGAACCAGCACATCACCATGTCGGGGCCGGAACCGACATTGGCGGCGACGGCAGCCTTCGGCCGGATGTCTTCCCAGCTTTCCTTGTCGATACGAACCTCGACGCCCGTCGCCTCGGTAAATTTCTTGGTATTGGCAAGCCAGGCATCCTCGTCTCCCTTGACGAAGGGTGTCCAGCGAAGCAGCCGGAGACTTGCGCCCTTTTCGGGCGTGTAGCCGGGTTCGGCCTGGGCGAAAGATGGGCGTATTCCGAGTGGCGAGAGGCCGGCGATCCCGGCGGCGGCCGCCGATGCGGCAAGAAAGTCACGTCTCTTGAATGGCATGATACTCCTCCTTTGAAAACGGGAGCAAATTCCCCCGGCGCCCACCTTCCCGTTTGGTGAACGACGACTATCGCATTCGAACCGGCCGAATGCTTCCGCATCGATGGGTGAGCAGGAAGACTCCTCTTCTTCCGGCTCCGCACCGAAGCGGCATCAAATCGTCAATCTCTGACCGCTTTCGGCGTCGAAGAGATGGACATGCGGCACATCGATGGAAATGCGCAACGTATCGCCGGGTTTGGCATTGATCCTCTCCCGGAAGATGCAATTGACATCGCTGCCGCCGAACCGAACCGTCATCTGCGTCTCATAGCCTGTTGGTTCGATCACGATGATTTCCGCGGGTAGCCCATCGGCATCGAGCATGATGTATTCCGGACGCAACCCATAGACGAGATCCCGACCCTTTGCGACGGCGGGCGGATTTGCAACCGGCAGGACAGTTCCGTCCGACGCGATGAACCGGCTATCGCCCTCCGTATCGAGGCGGCCTTTGATCATGTTCATCGCCGGCGAACCGATGAAGCCCGCGACGAAAAGATTGGCAGGTGTGTCGTAGAGATCCAGCGGCTTTCCCACCTGCTCCACGACGCCGTCATGCATGACGACGATCTTGTCGGCCATCGTCATGGCCTCGATCTGGTCATGCGTGACGTAAACGGTCGTGGTACCAAGACGTTGGTGAAGCTCCTTGATTTCCGCGCGCATGGCGACCCGGAGCTTGGCGTCAAGATTGGAAAGCGGTTCGTCGAAAAGGAAGACCTGGGGATCGCGCACGATCGCCCGGCCCATGGCGACACGCTGGCGCTGACCGCCGGAAAGCTGGCGGGGATAGCGATCGAGCAGTTTGGTGAGGCCAAGAATGTCCGCGGCCTTTTTGACACGCTGATCCATGTCCGCTTTCGGCGCGCGTTTGAGCATCAGCGAGAAAGCCATGTTCTGGGCCACCGACATATGCGGATAAAGCGCATAATTCTGAAAGACCATGGCTATGTCGCGGTCGCCGGGGGCCACTCCATTGACGATCCGATTGCCGATACGGATCTCGCCCGCGGAAATATTCTCCAACCCGGCAAGCATTCTCAGGAGCGTTGATTTTCCGCATCCGGACGGTCCGACCAGGATCACGAATTCCCCGTCCGCAATCTCGATGTTCACACCCTTGATAACCGGGAACGCCCCGAATGATTTCCTGACATCGACAAACTCGACACCTGCCATAAAAGTCCCTCCCAGAACCTTTCACTTCCCTGAATTGCGGTCGTCCCCTCCTCCGAAGCACCAACCGCGAGAACGCACCATTCCGGTTTCGACGTCCTATCCCCCGCCGGCGAACGATATCTTTGTCTTCCTCACGTGCATCTCAGACAGCTCTCCTCCTGCTGGCCAGATCAGACCGGATTGCCGCTGGCCAGTTGAACCTTGGTCGTGTCATAAATACGTGTCAGATGATACTCGAACGCCGTAACGACGGCGTCTCGATCATGGCGGGCGAGCGCCTCGAAGATCGCCAAATGATCGCTGTAGCTCGCCTCGATGGCACCAGGCTTGGCCATGGCGTGCCGGCGATAATTCATCATATAAGTATATAAATCGGTGACGAAGGCCGCCAGCAGCGGGTTTCCGCAGGCCCGATAGATGGCGACGTGGAATTCGCGATCGCAGATGAGGAAACGCATCGCATCGTCGCCTCCGAGACGCTGGGCCTCCAGCAGGGCCTGCAGTTTTGCCAGAGTGATGTCATCGATGCGCCCGGCAGCGTCACCGACAACCTTGAGTTCGATATGAAGACGCGCAGCGTGGACGGATTCCAGGTCGTAGCCGTCAATTGCATTGGGAGAGGCGATCGTCACCGTGATGTGGCTGAGATCGACCTCACAGACACGGCTGCGGCTGCCATGTGAAACTTCGATGATGCCCTGCGCGGCGAGCGCCTGGATAGCGCCGCGCACCGTTTCGCGGCTGACATGAAGAACGTTGGCCAATTCGCGCTCGCCCGGTAGCTCGTCGCCCGGTCGCAGCATATTGGTGGCGATCAAGACCATCAGCTTCTCGGCGATGACATCACGCGCCGTTCGACGGGCGAGACTACGCGCGATATTCGGCACCTCGGTCAAGATCGGACTTCCGTCCATCGCACCCCCCGGTCCACTGGTTGGTCCAGCAGATCAGTCAATTAAAGATCGTTGAGGAAATCCGTCAAGACAAATTCATTGGCAACCGAAGACACAGGGTTCTAACTGTTGGTTCCACGATCTATCCCGGAGTTGGAGTGAGCCTGAGCAGTTGTCTAGCGCCCTGCCGGTCGTCGCGCGGCATATGCGAATGATCAGCGCAGTTGATGGGATCCGAACTGGCGGCCCGTTGTTACAAAATTCTCTATCTCCGGAATATTCAGGTTAGCCAAGAACTTGCCTAGCCCCGTGACTGATTTGGGGCCGGAACTGGCTTGCCGATCTGGTCAGTTGAGGCTGAATCGCTGCCATAGAGCGGCGCGGATCTCACCTTCTTCTGCAAGAGTCATTCAGACCCTTCCGGGTGAGCCCATTTCTATCGGCGCTCGCCTAGCTCGCGCCAAGGCAATCGGAAACAGGTTTTGGGTGAGCCTTGAGCGCCCCGACGCCACCTCCAGACACCTGCACGACCGTGCAAGCTTGGCGGCCGTAAGCGGCCCTTTACAATATATGAAGCCAACCTTTACAGTTTACCTTCATTTATGGTAGCGATACTGCCATGATCGAAAACGCTGCCAAATCACCCCTCGCCTCCACAGTCGCCGAAGAGCTCAGAGGCTTCGCAAGTAAGCTGAAGCGCAAGCTGCGTGAGCAGGGCCATGCCGGAGACCTGACGTCAAGCCAAGCGTCGGCGCTCATCCGGCTGGAAAAGGAGGGGCCGATGACCACCTCGGCGCTGGCGCGCGCCGAGGGCATGCGTCCGCAATCAATGGGCACGCTGCTCTCGGCGCTGGATGCGATGGGTCTCGTCTCGGGAATGCCCGACCCTTCGGATGGCCGGCAAACCATTCTCTCGCTGACGGACCGATGCCGCAGGCTGATCCAGGAGGGCCGCGCCGCCCGCCAGGACTGGCTCAGCCGCACCATCGAAGCCAGGCTTTCACCCGAAGAGCAAGGCCAGGTGCTGGCCGCGATCGGCCTGCTGCAGCGGCTGGTCGAGCAGGATTAGACCGATCTTTCCCTCCCCCACTCCAGGATATTCCATGGCCCTGACCGCGTTGGATCCACAAACCGCCCTGATGGTCGTCGATCTCCAGAAAGGGGTCACGAGCGCAGCCCTGATAGAATCGATCACCCCCATCATCGACCGCGCCGTAGCGCTTATCCGCGCTTTCCGGCAGCACAATCTGCCCGTCGTCCTCGTCAATGCCGCCGGCACCGCGCCGGGACGAACGGAGCAGCCCGGGCGTCACACCGGACCGCTGCCAGACGGCTTTACGGATTTCATTCCCGAGCTCGACCGGCAGCCGGGCGATATCGTCGTGACGAAATACAGCTGGGGCGCCTTTGCAACGACCGATCTCGACGCGCGTCTCAAGTCCCTCGGCGTCACGCAAGTGGTGGTCATCGGCGTCGCGACCGGAACCGGGGTCGAGGCGACCGCGCGGCAGGGCTTTGAGGCCGGGTACAATGTCGCGCTCGCGATCGACACCATGACCGACACCCGGCCCGAAGCCCATGCCTACAGCATCAAGAACGTCTTTCCCCGGCTCGGCGAAACCGCCACGACGGAAGAGATCATGACCGAACTCGCAAAGCGGAACGCCTAGGATGAACCTCCTCCATACTCTCTCACTTCTTGCCGGCGGCGCCTTTCTGATGAATGCAATTCCGCACCTCGTCAGCGGCGTTCTCGGCCGGCCCTTCCAATCGCCCTTCGCCAGGCCGCCCGGTGAAGGCTTGTCATCATCGACCGTCAATGTGCTCTGGGGCTTCGCCAATCTCGTACTGGCCTATCTGCTCCTCATCCGTTTCGGCAGCGTGCAGTGGGATGGCGCCACGGATGTCGCCGCCGCGGGCTTCGGGGCTTTCGCCATCGCCCTATTTTCCGCGCGTCATTTCGGCCGGTTCCATGGCGGGAATGCGCTGGAACGGCAATGACGCTGCGGACGTTCCGGTCGCTCCTCCACTACAATTACCGGCTATGGGCGGCGGGGGCGCTCGTGTCGAACATCGGCACCTGGGTCCAGCGAACCGCACAGGACTGGCTCGTCTTCGCCGAACTGACGCGGCATAACGGCTCGGCTGTCGGCATCGTCATGGCCCTGCAGTTTGCGCCACAGTTTCTGCTGCTTCCCTGGTCTGGTCACGCCGCCGACAGTCTGAACCAGCGCAAGCTCCTGATGGCGACGCAGGCGACGATGGGCGCGCTTGCCGTGGCGCTCGGCATTCTCACGGTCACGGGCCTCGCGCAGCTCTGGCACGTCTATGTCTTCGCCTTCCTGTTCGGCAGCGCCGCCGCGCTCGACGCGCCGGTCCGTCAGACCTTCGTCGCGGAGCTGGTCGGCGACGACGATCTGCCGAATGCGGTTGCGCTGAACTCCATGTCGTTCAATCTCGCGCGGATGATCGGTCCGGCCGTTTCGGGTGTCGCGATCGCCACCGTCGGCACTGGATGGGGCTTTCTCGCCAATGGCGCATCCTTCCTTGCCGTCCTGATTTCTCTGATGCTGCTGCGGCAGTCAGAGCTGCGGCCGAACAGACGGGCGCCCCGCGGCAAGGGCCGCTTCGTCGAAGGCCTACGCTATGTCCGCGGCCGCCCCGACCTCGTCGCGATCCTGCTCATGCTGTTCTTCATCGGCACCTTCGGCCTGAACTTTCCGATCTTCGTCTCAACGATGGGCGTGCGCATCTTCCATGTCGATGCCGCCGGCTACGGCCTGCTGTCGTCGATCATGGCGATCGGGACGATCACCGGCGCATTCCTGAATGCCGGCCGCGATCGCATCGAATTCCGCAATCTGATTGTCAGCGCCACGGTGTTTGGCTTCGGCTGCACGCTGGCAGCACTCGCGCCCGGTTACTGGTTCTTCGCGGCGGCGCTTGTCGTCATCGGCGTTGCCGCACTCTCCTTCACCAACGCCACCAACAGCCTGATGCAGCTTTCGACTGAGGCTACGATGCGCGGGCGGGTGATGGCGCTGCGCGTCGGCATCGCGCTCGGTGGCACGCCGATCGGAGCGCCCATCGTCGGCTGGGTGGCCGATCATGAAAGCCCGCGCTGGGCGATGGCCATCGCGGCACTATCGGGGATCATCGCCGCGGTGATCGGCGTATATGCCAACAAGAAACAGGTGGGAATTAGGTCATGATCGAAGGCAATCTGTGCCTCCGCAAGGTAACGAGGTTTCGCGATGTTCTCGATCATCGCGTCGGCCAAAGTAAAGTCATCGCCGCGCAGCGCCTTGCAGCCTTCATAGAAGGCTTCGATGAGGAGCGCGCGTGTCGGCCGCCTGCCAAATAAGAGTGTTTAGGAGGCAGCTATCTTTTCTTCAGCGGCGAATCTCACATTAAGTGCCCAGTTTCAATTTAGCTGCCGCGCTATCCGTTTGAAATTATTGCATGCGGAGTCTTGCGACTAAATGCAAACTGACAGACGATACAAAAGCGCTTATGGATTTCGCGATCGAGAACGAAGCTATTCTGATTTAATCAGCCGCTGGCCCCAATCGCCGGCTCAAGTCGGCAAACTTCTACCGAAGGAAATAAGAGTGCGGAGTTGGTGAATTGGAGGTAGCCTGCTTGGCTCTACCTCCAACTCCAATCCGTCCATACTCGACAATTCGGCGGCTGGCTGGATTACAGCGAGATTTCGCCTACGAGGCTGCGAGCAAATATCCCTCCTGCGGATCATCGATTGCAATCCCATTGATCGTGACCGAATATCCCCTTGTCGCGTCAATTCTCGAAACGGAAATTTCGTATTTGCCGCTGGGCAGTTCCAGCGCAGCCGAGTAGCCGTCCCATCCGGCCGGCAGTACAGGCTTGACGTGCAACCGCCCGCCCTCGGTTCGAATACCGAGGATGCCTTCGATTGCAACGCGATAGAACCATCCGGCCGAACCGGTATACCAACTCCAGCCACCGCGGCCCCGGAGGTCGCCTTCTCCATAAACGTCGCCGGCGATTACATAGGGCTCGACGCGATAGGTCTCCGCAGAGGATTTGTCGAGTGCGTGGTTGATCGGATTGAGCATTTCGACCGCGCGCCAGGCATCTTCGCCGCGGCCCATCCGGGCTAGGGCAAGAGCCGTCCAGGTGGCTGCATGAGTGTATTGGCCGCCGTTTTCACGGACGCCCGGCGGGTAAGCCTTGATCACACCCGGATCATTGACCGGTTTGACGAATGGCGGCGTCAGCAGGCGGATGAGCTTGGCCTCATCATCAACCAATTTATCGAGGACCGCGTTCATGGCCATGTTGCTGCGGTCGGCCTCTCCCTCGCCCGAGAGCACGCTCCAGGATTGGGCAATCGAGTCGATCTTGTCTTCCGTCGACTGGCTGGAGCCGAGAGGCGCGCCGTTGTCGTAGTAGCCACGGCGATAATATTCGCCATCCCAGCCGGCCGTTTCGATCGCGGCTTTGAGCTTTTCAAGATGATCCGACCAACGGCTGACGCGTTGCGTATCGCTGCGCGTTTCCGCATAGGCGATGAAGCGGCGCAAGGCACCTGCGAGGAACCAGCCCAGCCAAACGCTTTCGCCGCGGCCGGCGATGCCGACACGATCCATCTTGTCGCACCAGTCACCGCTCATCATCAGCGGCAGACCGTTGACGCCCGTGCGCTTGATCGCAAGATCGAGGCCGAGAGCGGCATGTTCGTAGAGTGATGCTGTCTCGTCGGAAACACGCGGCTGCAGGAAGGCGTCGTACTGGCCGGGGCTGAGCTGCGCACCTTCGACAAAGGGCAGCATCTCGTCCATGATCGAGGCGTCGCCGGTCACCGTGCAATATTGGTCGAGGGCATAGGCGAGCCAGACCGGATCGTCGGAGATGTTCGTGCGAACGCCGGCACCGCTATCTTCCAGCCACCAGTGCTGGAAATCGCCTTCCGGGAACTGACGGCGGCCGGTATTGAGGATCTGCTTGCGGGCGATCTCAGGCGAGTGCAGCAGGAAGGCGAGCGAATCCTGCAGCTGGTCGCGCAGGTTCCACGCACCGCTCGATTGGTAGAAGGCGGTGCGGGCCATGATGCGGCAGCTATAGGTTTGATAGGGCAGCCAATTATTGACCATGAAGTCAAGCCGCTGGTCCGGTGTCGAGACACGCGTCTTGCCGGTGAAGCTCTTCCAGAACTCACGCGTCTTCTCAAGAACCTCCGCAAAACCGATGGAGCGGATGTCGGCGATGAGGGCGGCGGCTTCCTCCTGCGAGGCGGCGTCAACCATATAGAAGCAGATGTCGCGCACTTCGCCGGGTTCGATCGTCAGGTCGAATGCCATGGCAGCTGCCGGATCACCATCGAGATCGACGGCATTGGAGAGCCGCGAGCCGGCCGAGACCGTGCGCGGCTGCTGGATCGTTCCGTGCCGGCCGATGAACTCGCGGCGGCTGGTGGAAACGCTCGATGGTGCTTCGCTTGCAGCAAATGCCGCAACACGCGTCCCGAAGTTTACGCTGAACGGATTTTTCGCAAAGACCGCTCCGCTCACGCTGTCGAAGTTCGATATAATGAAGGGCTTGCTCTTCGTCGGGTTGTTGCCGAGAATCCATTCAGCATAGCCGTAAAGACGCAGCTTGCGTGCTTCACCCGCATCGTTGCGGATGCGCAATTGCGTCAACTTGACCGGCTTTTCCACGTGGAGGGTCTGAGTGACTTCCAGGGAAATCTCATCCTGAACCGTCGAGAAGACCGAGTAGCCGAGGCCGTGGCGGGCTTCGAAGCGCGTGTCTGAGCGCTGTGCCAGCGAGGCATAGGGCACGATGACGGAGCCGCGGTCGAGATCCTTCAAGTAGAAGGCCTCGCCTGGCCGGTTGGTCACCATGTCGTTGGTCCAGGGCGTCAGCTGATGGTCGCGGGAGTTTTGGCTCCAGGTGAAGGCAGCACCTTCCGCCGAGACATGGAAGCCGAAGCTCTCGTTGGCTACGATGTTGACCCACGGATGCGGCGTCTGTTCGCCGCCGGACAGGCGCACGACATATTCGCTGCCATCGGCCGCAAAGCCGCCATAGCCGTTCCAGAAGGCAAGATCGCTGCCATCGACCGGGGAGATTCCGGCAGTGTCACGAATCATACGCGGCACCAGGGTTGAATCGCCCCACTGACCAAGCAGCGCAGGCGAACCGGCAACGGAACGAGCCTTCTGCACCTGATCGATGAGGCTGCCGTCGCGACCGCGCAGCACGACGCGCGAGGCGGCGATGATGGCGTCATAGGCCTCCGGAGTCGTCAGATCCTTGCGCAGGACGTAGATATTGCGCTGGATGCCGGCGACCTCGCTGGCGTGACGCGCCGCGTCACAGAGCTGATCGATGGTCCGCTGCATTTCGGCAGCCGCCTCACCGGTGCGCTCGTTGAAGATGACGAGATCGACCTCGACTCCGCGCGACTGCAAGAGGCCCTGCGCACGCAGCAGTTCCTTGACAAGATCCGTGCCGAGCTCGTCGGTGATGCGTAAAGTCATCAGGGGTGAATCGCCCGACAAGGTAGCGCCCCAAAGAACGGACTGCGAATTCAGCCCCTTGCGGACCGCCTCGTTATCGGCACGCAGTGCCATGTCGGGATATATGATGTAGCGGGCAAAGCGTTGGTAGCCAGCCGCCTCCTTCGAATTGACGCCGATCTGGCGCAGCTGGCTCTGCGTTCTCGTCCAGGCCTGAACAAGACCTTGGGCAAAGCTTTCCGGCTGGCGATAGTGCTCGACCGCCGCCTCGAGTTCGGCGCGTTCGGCGGCAGCAATGGTCCAGAAGGTTACGCTGACCTTCTCACCAGCCGGCACGCGAAGCGTCCGACGCAGCGACAGGCAGGTATCCATCGTGAAGCCGCTGGAATTGGAAAGTTCCGCACCGGCGTCGAAGGCCGCCGCCTCCGTCAGCGTGCGCCCCCGCCCAAGGAAGCGCATGCGATCCGTCTCATAGTGTGTCTGCAGGCTCTCGCCCGATGTATCGACGATGAGATGGGCGATAGCGACCTCGGGATCCGTCACGCCGCGCTTCTGCCGCTCGACGAAAATCGCATCGCCCTTTGCAGCGATTTCGGTCTTCAGGAACATGCGGGCAAAGACGGGGTGACCCGTATCGACGGCATCGAGAGTGGCGACAGGCTCCATGTAGGAGGTCACCTCGATCACTCGATCTTCCGTGCCGGTGTTGCTGATCGTCAGGCGACGGCCTTCCGCATCGTAATTGCTTGCGACGAAGACTTCCATTTCGCTTGTCAGCTCACCGACGGTCTTGATGAACTCCGCCTTGTCGTCGCTGAAGCTTACGCGAACATGCTCGTTGGCAATCGAGCGCGGCTCTGCCGTCGCAGACCACCATTCGTTCGATGCAGTGTCGCGCAGAAAGACGAACGATCCCCAGCGATCCTCGGTCGGATCCGCACGCCAGCGGTTGACGGAGAGATTTTTCCAGCGGCTGTAGCCGGAGCCGGTCGCCGTCAGCATCGTGGAGTAACGGCCGTTCGACAACAGCAACAGCTCGCGCTCACGTGACGCCGGATCTTCCAGGCGCCGCACTTCCGGACGCATCAGGTCGCCTTGGATGGTCGCGGGTGCATCTGTTTCGTGCTTCGAGGCCATGACGGGGATGTCACGCGGCGCCTTTTCCTGCAGCAGCAATTCGGCTGCCTCGATTACCGGGTCCGCATGGAACAGCTCGCGCAGCAGGCCGTCGAAAGCCACGTTGGCAACCGCGGCAATCGACATGCCGTGGTGGTGCGCATAGTAGTTGTAAACCACTGCGCATTGCTTGCCCTCGGGTACGCGGCTTGCCGTGAAATCGACGGCATCGTGGAAACCATACATGCCGAGCGCGCCGACGGCCCGCAACCGCTCAAGGTTTTCGAGGGCTGCAACCGGATTGTACTGGCTGGCGAGCAACGAGGCATAAGGCGCGATGACTGCGTTCTGTCCGAGACCGCGTTTGAGGCCGAGCGTCGGCACCCCGAAGTTGCTGTATTGATAGTTCATCTGATGATCGCGGGCGTTGAAGGCCGCTTCCGAGATGCCCCATGGCGTGCCAAGCTTGCGCGCATAGTTCATCTGCTCGAGAACGATCAGATTGTTGGTCTGGTTGAGAATCCCGCCGCTGCGCTCCTGCATGACGAGAGGCGGCATCAGATATTCGAACATCGAGCCGGACCAGGAAACCAGCGCACCGCGTGTGCCGACAGGCACGACGTGGCGGCCGAGCTTGTACCAATGCTCCGTCGGCAAATCACCTTTTGCTACGGAGAAGAGGCTCGTCAGACGCGCTTCCGAAGCAAGCAGATCGTAGCAGGCGGCATCCACTTCTTCCGTCTCGACGCGGAAGCCGATCGACAGCAGCCGGCGTTCCGGGCGATAGAGGAAGCTGAAATCCATATCGAAGGCGATTTCACGGGCGCGATTGCCGATCCGCGTCAGCCTTTCGCTGATATCAGGTGCTTGGGCGGGATCGAAAGCCTTGTCTACCTGATGGAGTTCGCAGGTCTCGACCAGCTTCTCCGCCCAATGGACGACTTCCTCGCTCCGCGTGGTCTTGACTTCCCTGTCAAGGCTGCCGGCAAGTTCGCGGATTTCCCGAGCTTGCCCGGCGAATCGCTCGATGAGGCCCGAGGAGAATTCCTTCTCGCGTTTGCCGGTCGCGACCGCCGCTTCAAGCTCGGCGATACGGCCGTCGAGTCGGTCATGAAGAGATCGGTTCGAGCGCGTATCGTCATCAAGCTCTGAAAGCACCTCGCGCAGAATTGCCGCGACATCGCCGATGCCGTCGAGATCGGTATGGATATGGGCGAGCGGAGCCTGGGCCCAGATGCGGCACGCCGATGAAACGGCAATCAGATGGCCGGCAAAATTTCCGCTATCGACCGAGGATACATATTTGCGGCCCAGCGGCTTCAGCGTGTCGGTATGATACCAGTTGAACAGGTGGCCTCGATATTTTTCCAGCTTTTCGACCGTCTCGATCGTCTGTTCAATGCGCTTGACCGCGTCTTCGAACGAAATCCAGCCGAAACGACGCGCCGAAATGACCGACAGCAGATAGACGCCGATATTGGTCGGCGACGTACGCATGGCAACGACGGCGTGCGGCGTTTGCTGAACATTGTCTGGCGGCAGGAAGTGCTGATCGGGAACGACGAAGTGGTCAAAATAGCGCCAGGTACGTCTCGCAATCTTGCGCAATTCGTTGCGAACGTGGTCGGGCACAACAAGCCGATCTTCGGTTTCCGCCGTCTGGCTCACCAGCCAGGCGATGGCTGGCGACAGCACCCAGAGAAATACGAAAGGAAGCCCGACCAGCCAAGCGATGTCGCCGGAAGAGGCGGCGAAGACCAGCGCCAGAATTGCGAGCAGCGGCGCGCGCCACATGACCTTGTAATGACCGAGGATCGTCGTCTGGGCCATGGCCTGCGCGCTTGCGGCGGTGCGCCATTGCAGCATCAGCTTGCGGCTGACGAACATGCGATAGAGCGAGCGGACGATCGCGTCGGCCATGACGCAGGCGATGTCGGCGATGAAGATAATGCGCAGCGCCACCTGGGCATTGGCATTCTCAATATCTTTCCAGACGGTATGAAGATGCGCCCGCAGGATGATGTCGCTGGTTCGCGGGATGATGCCGTTGATCAGCGACAATGTCGGGGCAACGAACAGGCTGAAGATCAGCAGGATCTGCCAGATGAGCGCGCCGAAAGGATCCATCCAGTACCAACCGAGCACGGAAGCGAAGAACCAGGCGATCGGCGTCAGCGAGCGACGCAAATTGTCGAGCATCTTCCAGCAGCCGAGCGCGGTAATGCCACGGCGCTCGTCGAAAATGTACGGAATAAGCTGCCAGTCGCCGCGTGCCCAGCGATGCTGACGCGAGACTTCGACTTCGTAGCGAATGGGGAAATCTTCAACGAGCTCGCAGTCCGTCACCAGGCCGCATCGCGCCATCGAGCCTTCGAGCAGGTCGTGGCTCAATATCGAGTTCTCGCTGATCCGCCCCTTCAGCGAGGCTTCGAAGGCGTCGACATGATAAAGTCCCTTGCCGGTGAAGGTACCCTCGCCGGTGATGTCCTGATAAACGTCGGAGACGGCGAAGACGTAAGGGTCAAGACCGCGATTGACCGAGAAGACGCGCTGGAAGGTCGATGCGTCCTTGCCCGTCGTCAGCGACGGCGTCACGCGCGGCTGCAGCACGCCATAACCATCGACGACGCGCTGCTTCTGGTCGTCGAAAACCGGGCGGTTGATCGGATGATGCATCTTGCCGACGAGTTTGACGACGGTATCACGCACAACGCGTGTATCGCTGTCCAGCGTCATGACGTACTTGACGTCGGCCGGCACGACATCGAAGCCCGTAATAAAACTCGTGTCCTGGCTGCCGCGCAACAGCATATTGAGCTCGTGCAGCTTGCCGCGCTTACGCTCCCAACCCATCCAGACGCCTTCGGCCGGGTTATGCTGCCGACGGCGATGCAGGAGATAGAAGCGCTGCCTGCCTTCTTCCGAGTAGCGTGATTCCAGTTCGGCGATCTTGCTGCGCGCGTAATCGAGAACGTCGAGATCGCGGGCGGTCTGTTCTTCCTCGGCATCCGGCCAGTCGGTCAGGAGTGCGTAGTATATCTCGCCACGAGCATTGGCAAGGTAATGTACCTCAAGATTGCGGACGAGCTCATCGACGTGCTCGCGCCTGCCGATTAGAGAAGGAATGGTGACGAGCGTGCGGGCGTCGGCAGGCAAGCCCTTCTTGAATTCATAGCCGACGAGACGATCCGGTGTGATGAAGAATGTGGCGAAGAAATTGAAGAGGCCGGTTGCGCCCTCGGATGCCGGGAGCGCGAACATCAGCAGCAGAACGATCGTCGCAAACAGCGGCATTCCCGCGTCGACGAATGCCCATTCGACCAAGACGAGCGCCAGCAATGTCAACAGGAGTACCGGGATGGCGATCGATAGCCAATTCAGCTTGCGGACCATCCGCATGAACCGCAGGCCGAGCGTCGGCCGGAAACCGATTTCCGCCTCGAGTACCGGGCGCCCGTTGCCGACGAAATAGTAGCCGATATTGCTCGCAGATCCGTCCCTGCTCTCATTTTTTGCACGGTCGGTCAGCCGCACGGCGGCCTCGGCGATATCCATCTCCGTCTTGTCGGAGCGCTTTGCAAGCTTTTCGATCTGGCGGCGGTAGCTGTTGCGAGATCCGGCATCGAGCTCTGCATAATCCGTCTGCTGCCAGAGCAGTTTGTCGATGGTACTGACCTCTTCGACCCACTCCGACCAATCAGTGTCGTTGATCTCGCGCAGGCTCTTGATGATACTGCCCATCAGCGCATTGGCCGCGCCGAGGCGGGTCTGCTCGGCCGACATGACGGCTTCCGCATCCGTTCCCGTAGCGGAAAGCTTGGCCTCCAGCCAGTTCAACGCAGCCTCGGTCGGCTCCAGCGCATTGCGAAGCCGATAATGCAGCTGCGTGACGAAGGTCGTGTCGTCGAGATTGGCGGCCAGCGTCTCCAGATATTGTGCTGCGCCGGCGTCACCGAGCGAAATTGCCTCGGTGGCCGCTGCATTGGCCGCCGCGCGCATTTCGCGGCTCTTGTCGATCTGCGATGCCACCCGGCGAAGATTGTCGATCAACACATAGCGCACCAGCGAAGGAAGCGCCCAGAGTTCGCCGATCCGCAAGGTCTCGCGGTCCTGGAACCCTTCGGTGATCGCGGTCATGCCGGCATTGCTGATATTGCTGTGCGCATGCGCCATGTAGAGCCAGGCGAGCGCGAGGGTGCGCGGCACCTCCGTGCCATCAAGATTGATCTTGCGCAGTTCGCGATAGAATTTCTTCGGGAAGTCGCGGCGAACTTCCTGGATTGCCTCTTCGACGATGTAGTGATTGTCGAGCAGCCATTCGGCAGCCGGCGTGATGCTTTCGCCAGCGTCGACATCCGCGGCGGCGGCGCGATAGACCCGCAGGATCTCGTTTTCGTTCTCCTTATGCCGGAGATAGAAATCGAAACTATTGAATTTAAGGAGATCAAGCGTGCGAGTTTCCGCAAACTTTGCTGCCATCGCTCTCAGCTGATCGTTGGACAAGAGAGTGGCGCGAATTCCGAATTCGCGATCCAGATGAGCCATCTGAGGAGTTGGAGCAGAATCGTTGACAGTATCTTTAGATGACATGTGTCTTTCGCTTTTGTCTCGTCGTTTCTCGAATGCAGAGTTCCAGAAACGAGAACCCGGAGCCTGAGATCTTCGTTGCAGCACCCCAGTTGACGGTAACTGGGGTAATGATTGCCGCTTAACTAGCCGCACCACCCTGAACGTAGGATTAATTGTCTGGGCCGGCGACCATGGCGGCCGTCGGAATTGCCGTCTTGAAGCAACCGTCGTGGCTGAGCTTTCGTGCAAAGCTCCTTAGAGGCAAAGCTAGACAGCAGCGCTGACCTCCAGCGTCGCCTAGCATATGCTCTTCAAACCGAAGATGGGAGCTGGCTCTTCGCACCGATGAAGTTTTGTGCCTATAAGGATATGACCGCGAAGAAATACGATGATAGACGCGATGGGCGTCGGGCGGAAAAGCAGCTGCAGTCCTGGTTCACCTCCGTGCCTCAAGCCGATCATCTTAACCAAGAGTTGACGGAAGCGCTCACGACATTTCTTGCCGGCTACGGCAAATCGCCGAGCACGGCCTGTCGGATCAGCGTAACCAGCGATTTCTACCAAAGCCAAAACAATCGATCGGCAGATGATCATGTTTTGACCCATCTCTTGATTGCTGTGGCAAGTCGCCTATCACCTGAAGAGCGCGTCAGACTGAGAGCGCCCTCTAGGTGCGAATCCTCGCGTATCCTGCAGTTTTCAGCCGAACTTCGTGCCACTGCGTAGGCTTACCACGCAGACGCCGTCGAAACATCCATAATGCGTGATATTACAATATGTTAGAAGAAATAGGATGCAGGAGTGCAACTCCCTTCAAGAGCCAAATGTGTTGAGATTAGCAGCGCGGATCTGTCCTGTCTGGTGTAGACCGCAAATTCATTGGGCTCGTTCCGGTCTGTCGCCGGAACATCGCGATGAACGCTGAAGAACTGTTATATCCTAGGACCTTTGCGATTGATTGCACTGATCTGCCGTCTTCTATCAGTGATAGCGAGGCGATCAGCTTCAGCCTTTGTCGCCATTCGTTGAAAGATATGCCGAGATGTCCACTGAACCGGCGTGACAGGGTTTTTTCCGTGGTCTGAAGAGATCGTGCCCATTCCGAGAGAGAGCGGCGGTCGCTCGGGTCCGCCTGCAACGCGTGGATCAGCGGCTGCAGCAGATCGTCGTCCGAGATGGGCAGGAAGCTCTCACGCCTTGGCGCGTTCAGCAACTGGTCGATCAGGACGAATGCAAGCCGCCGATCCGCATCCGTCTCCGGCACCGTTATCCGACGCGCGGCAAAATCTGCAAGGATAGCCTTGGTCAGTGGGCTGAGCTCGAGCGTGCAGGCTGTTTCGGGCATGCCGACGCAGAGGTCGCGGTCGATATAAATCGAGACGAATCTAACGTTTTCGCGGTTATGGCAGGCGTGTAACGCGTTAGCGGGTATCCATGTTGCGTAATGAGGCGGACAGAGAAAACGCCTCCCCTCAACCCGCGCTTCCATTACACCGGTGACAGCATAACCGACCTTGCACCAGGGCTGCCGTTTCTCCTCAAAGACAGCCCCGGCCCCGTAGTTTTCTGTCCGGAACGACAGAGGCGCCGGGTCCTTGCCGACAGGAATGACAGTCTTCATCCTTGGTCCTATCGTCGTAACTCAATGTCCTTTTATCGCTATATATCGCAAGAAAGACATTTGCTAGGCAGGAGCCAATACGAACAAGGAGGCTCGGATGCCTATCAAATATCTGCTCTTCTCGTTGCTGGCAGTCCTGATCTGGGTGGGGAATACCATCGTCAGCAAGCTGGCCGCAGGCACCATTGCGCCCGGCACTATCGCGTTCGCGCGCCGGTTCATCGCATTCGTCATCCTGACACCGCTGGTCGGACGTGATGCTTGGCGCCAGCGTCAGACGATCGCATCCCACGTGCCCAAGCTCATCCTGCTCGGCCTGCTGGGCATGGCTGCATGCCAGGGCCTCGGATATTACGCCGCCGGATTCACTACGGCCACCAACATGGCGATCATGCTCTCGCTCGTATCGATGCTGACGTTGATCCTCGGCGCGGTTTTCTTCCATGAGCGGCCCTCCAGCCTTGCGGTGATCGGTGGCGTTGTTTCCTTGTCCGGCATCTTTGTCGTTCTCAGCCACGGCGATCCATCCAGGCTTCTGTCGGAGGGAGTGGGACGCGGCGATGCCATGATGCTGGTCGCGGTTCTGGCTTATGCCGCTTACGGCATTCTTCTGAGGCGCTGGGCCATTCCGCTTGCCACCTGGACGTCGATCTATGTGCAGATCGGTGCCGCGGTCGTGCTGCTCGTCCCAAGCTATCTGCTGTCGGCCCCGTCCGGCTTGAACCTGTCAAATACTGCCATGGTGCTTTACGCGGCAATCCCCGGTTCGATCCTTGCGCCATTCGTATGGATGTCGGCAGTAAAGCATCTCGGCGCGGCCCGCACAGCGATCTTCATGAACCTGATCCCGGTACTCACCGCCATCGTTGCGGCCATCTTTCTCGGCGAGACCTTGTATGTCTACCATCTCATTGGTGGCGGCATGACAGTGGCCGGTATCATCCTCGTGCAGCGGAAATCTGTCCGCGAACGATCACACCAGAAGACAGTGGCGACGAGAGCTCAATGAGGAGCCGGCCGAAGACCGTCGCCGTAAGATACTGGACTACTCGCTTCACCTCGACCATGATGGCTCCTTGCCTCGTGGTTTCATTTGCCGGGCTCCTGCCGCAGACGATATCTCCAGCCTGCAAAGATATTCCGGTCTTGCTTGTGCACGGACAGAACGACACGACGATACCCCGATGGCTTCGACACTCGCTGCTGCTTAGCTTGGCGCCACGGGTTTCGAAGTCGAATCGAGGTCGAGTCGGGCGTCGGTCACACCATTTCGTCGACAGGCGCGGCTACCTCAATCGCAAGCCGGGAGAGATCGCCCTATTTTCGGGCAGCTTTGAATCATCTCCGGGCCGCTCGTCATGCGGTTGCATTCACGAGATGGTCCGATACGGTCGAGATGAACGCACGAAGACGCTGAAGACGTCGTAGGTCTCGGTGATATCCCATCCAGATGTCTCGCGCTGGCGGAGGCGTCGGCAGTTCCAGTCTGCGGATACCCGCGATCTGATCGCCGACCACGCGGGGCAGGACGGCGATTCCGATGCCTTGCCGACACATGCGCCCCTGGACGTTGCGGTTGTTCGATCGCAGGACGGGTCTCGCGTTGGGGAAGCTCTCGATGAGCCAAGCGATATCGGGGAACTGCCCGGTGGACGTATCGTGGGTAATCAGCCGGAAACCGGTTCCGTCGCCATATTTGGGATCGGGCGACTCCTCTGCAACGTAAACGCCGTATTCGAGCCTGAAGAGCCGCCGCTGAACGACATCGGCGGTGTTGAACGGAACGATACGAAAAGCGACGTCAGCCTCCCGCTGGGCAAGGTTGAACAGGCGCGTGCCGGTCAGGATCTCCACGTCGACATTGGGATAGGCGTTGGAGAAATCCGCCAGGATCGGAGGCAGCACATAGGCCCCGAACCAGTCCGCTGATGAAACGCGCAGACTGCCTTTGAGATTTTGCTCCTGGCCCGCAAGCCGGCGCTCCATGGCCAGCGCGCCCTCTTCCATCTGCTCCGCCAGCGCGATGACCCCGTGGCCCTCTTCGGTCAGGACAAGACCGTCGGCGGTCCGTTGGAAGAGCGTGTGACCGATCGCCTGCTCAAGTGCGCGCAGTCGCCTGCCGACAGTCGGATGGCTTGTCTGAAGGGAACGCGCGGCGCCGCCGAGCGTGCCGGATCGCGCAACAGCAAGAAAGATTCTGACGTCACTCCATTCCATCTTAGCCCCCCACAAAACTGAACGCTGAGAATACATTTTTGTCACTTAAAGAACAAATCTAAGCACCTAGATTTCCACTATCGGTCCATCGGACCATCGCTCGTGTATCACCTCATGTCATTCGGAAGGATCGGCAAATGTCTCTTAAGTCTCTCTATCTCGGTGCTGCGGCTCTTGCAGTGGTGTTCGGCGCGCCCTCCGCTTTCGCGCAGCCGGCCCAAAATGTGATTTTGGTCCATGGCGCGTTGGTCGATGGCAGCGGCTGGAGGGGCGTCTATGAGCGCCTGGTGGCCAAAGGCTTGAAAGTCACGATCGTCCAGGAACCGAATACTTCGCTGCCGGATGATGTTCAGGCGGTTCACCGCGCTATCGAGCAGCAAAATGGACCGGTCGTCCTCGTCGGCCACAGCTATGGTGGTCAGATCATCACCGAAGCCGGCGTCGACCCAAAGGTTTCGGCACTTATCTATGTCGCGGCCATCGTCCCGGATGTTGGCGAGAGCGTAGGCGATCTGTTTGAGAAGTGGCCGAGTCCGACCGCGGACACGTTCAAGCCGACTTCTGACGGTTTCCTGCTGTTCGATCCCGCGAAGTTCCGGGTGGGATTCGCCGCTGACCTGTCCAAGGCCGAGACGGATTTCATGGCTAACTCGCAGGTGCCGGTTTCGGCGAAGATTCTTGGAACCAAGACGCAGCACGCAGCCTGGAAGACCAAGCCGAGCTACGGCATCGTGGCCGGGCTGGACATGGCTGTCAGCGCCGAGGCAGAGCGGTCTATGTACAAGCGGGCAAGTGCGAAGGTCACCGAGGTGCCCGGTGCCAGCCATGCGGTTTATATCTCGCATCCGCGCGAAGTCGCCGACGTCATCGCCGAAGCAGCGAGCAAATGAAGCCGATGCTCTGATGGTCAGGCTCAGGGCTGCGGATGTTTCGTGACATGCGCCGAAGCCACCCCTGTGGCGGCATCGCGACCGGCCAACTCATCGGCGCGGGTCTCGGTCTGACGATCGCCCGGCGGCCGGGTCCGACCCTGCGCCAAGCTCTCATCCGAACAACAGGAGATAGAACATGCAGATCGGATTTATCGGTCTCGGCAGTATGGGCTCGGCGATGGCCCTGAACCTAGTGAAGGCAGGCTATGATGTTCGGGCCTGGAACCGTAGCAAGGTCGCCCAGGATAGTGTCCCCGGGGTGACGCTTGTCGAATTTGCGGCGGATGCATTCCAGGCCGACGCAGTCTTTACGATGCTATCCGACGACGCTGCCATTCGCGAGGTGATCCTCAATGCCGGCCCGGGCCGCACGCGCGGCGGCATGGAATGGTATCGCACTCTCGCTGCCGACCATGCGGCTGCACTCGAGTACAAAAGGCGACCGCTCGAGATACCGGTGCTAGGTCTCGGCGGGGAGCAGCGCTTCGGTGCGCATATGGTTCCGATGCTCAAGGAGTTCGCCAGCAATGTGACGGGCGGCTCGATTGCGCGGTGCAGCCATTATGTCGCGGACGAGCAGCCGGATGAAGTGGCGGCCGCTCTGATCGATTTCCTCAAGGCCAGTTGAAACTCTGCGACCACCCCGTCGTGGGCCGGATCGCGACACTGCGGGCGAGTTGCGCCCGCGCGCATCGCGTTCGATCGATTAAATGAGAAAGGAAGACTATCATGACTGCACCTAAAGTGCGCGGCGTCAATCACATCGGCATCACGGTGCCGGATATCGAAGCAGCAAAATCTTTCCTAGTGGAAGCTTTCGGCGGCCAGGTGATTTATCAGTCCTTCGGGCCGCAGGATCCGCCGCGGCACGGACCCGAATTCGAGCGCGCCACTGGCGCTTTCCCTGGAACGGTCGTGCGTGCACAGGCCATGGTCAAGATCGGAACCGGACCTGACATCGAGCTCTTCGAAATGCACGGCCCCGAGCAAGCCCAGCCGGCCCGAGCGAGCGACTTCGGCATTACGCACTTTGGTGTCTACACCGACGACATCGACGCATCGGTTGAGCGCTTCGAAAAGGCCGGTGGTGCGTCTCTTACCGCGCCACGCGCTATTCCCTACGCAACCGAAAAAGGTCCTGGAAACAAGGTCTGCTATTGCCGCATGCCATGGGGCACGACTGTCGAATTCATCACCACGCCCGACCGCATGAGCTATCACGACCAGACGGATCTGCGCAGATGGCAGGACGAGGAGTGAGCGTAAGCTTTGAAAATACAATGTCTCGCCGCAGCTTTCTGACCCGAGGGGCGACCACGATCCGCACCGAGAACGGCCAACTCGCCGCTGGGCGAAAGTTTCATGGCAGGTCAAGCTCTACAAACCGCAAGTTTAGTCAGCGCCTGCCCTGACCTTGCGAAATTCCACGCCAGCTAATTTGGCCAGTGCAAAGCGGCGCTTAACGCTGTCTCGTACGAAAACTACCTCGCCAGTATAATTCGGCGGGCTGAAAATATTACGACCCAACAGATTTTTGAATGCTGGGACGACAAGCGACGGACCCGCGAATTTGGACCGCTCGACATCAAGGACATCTGGGTCTTGGAGAATATGTAGGACATGGTAGGGCTGATAATCTGTTCATCCGTAAATCTCTGCTTCTTTATTCGTCCGTCCTCTATTAAGCCGGACTCTAATCTAGCTTGGAGGAAACTACCCGTGGCTGCTCGGTGCAGCCTACCGCCTTTCCCACCAATATGACCCGGCTTCGCCGCATCCGACCACCTCCATCGCGAATTTTTGGAAAGGTACTAGACGTCAACGGTCAATCATCCAATCGGGCGTATTACCGTGTATTGCCCCCTTTCCAGTTTCATCAAATGGAAGGTACCCAATTGAGCGAGAATAGCGAAATGCTCAAGCGCTTTTACACGCCTGATGCTTTCGAGCCGTCGTATGGGACTATCCAGGCCGACTGTCGCAATCGCTGGAAAGTAGCCATAGCATTCATCTCGCTCCAACCGGCCGTAAGACGCTATACAGCGATCGAACATAGGCTTGCCTTGAGCGTCGAATTCCTCGTAATCTCTGCGATCTGATACAAGTAGCGAGCGAGCGAGGATGTTTGGATCCGAGCTGCGTTCCCGCTTTTCGAACCCCGGGGGCAGGATGAATTTCGTTGGGGCGAGCTTGCTGGATGTCAATCGCAGATCAACAAGATCGATCTCGAAATGATCATGTCGCTCAGACCAGCAGATAAGCCGACCGAACGCGGAATGGGCGACCACGAAGCAATCTTTGTGACTAAAATCCGCATCCGCACCGAAAACCAAAGCAAGGATGGGCGAGAATTCCGCAGGATCACAATATTGTACCTTTCGATCGAAATAGTCACCCAGCCCGTATGCGCGCAAGAAATCCATAAAACTGCTCGGCAGGCATTTAGAAAGGCGGGCATCCTGCTCTGCCGTCAGTGGAAGGCATCTCTGTGGCGGCCCAATTTCGTCGATGGTGTCTGCAAAAAAAGATTCTAGCATTTACCATCCATGCTATCGTTATTTTTCCCCACATATTTTAGTTCGACACTCAATAGGCTTCCCGCCTCTCCCTAAATCCATAACACGCAAACCGCGGTCGCACGTCAGCTTAAGTTGCTCACCGCACCGCTCGCTTCGCGAGGACTTGCGAAAAGGCTATCGCGGCCCTATCGGGCGCACGACCACGGACTGGCCATATCCTTGAACGTCGATAAGATTGTATTCCATAGTCTGCGCGACGATAGCAAAATGCTCGGACGCCTTTAGGCGCTTGAGGTGGGCGATATCTGAAACTCCTCCGAGAGCCAAAGCAGGCACGAATCCGTAACATTCTCCAGTTTCGAGAAATCCGAGCTTCTTAGAAGCTCGCTTGAATAGTGGTTTGCCGACTCCGTCCTCAAAATCCAGCGCCTGATCCGATAACCAGAACGGTACTGAAACCGCATTGGCAGCCGTCGCTCCTGCAGGCTGCCCCTTCACAAAATTCTTCTGCGTCAAACGGCCTTCATAAACACTGATATTGCCGTATCCATAATCTTTCATCCAAAAGAAAATAACTCCAAAAGCAGAATAAGCAAAAGCATGGCAATTATCGTGTGAAAAATCCCGGTCAGCGCCGAAAATAAGCGCTAGGACTCCCCTCATATCATCGGGATGGCACGATTGAATAAGCCCTTCACGCAACACCGACCGACCAATGTCAAAGCAAAAATCGGCGACTTGGTCCGGAAAAGATTTCCGAAGTGCCAAACGTTCCTCCTCCGTAAACGAGGCGTTCGAAGCCGGTTCTCCAAATTTGCGTATTATGTCTTCATAAAGCTTGTTCATATCAGATATACCTTAGCATTTCTTTAGATGTACTTTCATCTTTTCTTTTCCAAGTCCATTTTCTTTCATTTCACGAGCATAATCCTCGAGAGATTGTGATCTACGCCCCTTCCACTGCGAACCTAGAGAAGAATTAACTCCTTTGTCTCCCAATCCAGAAATATCGCTGGGATCACCGCCGGCGATAATATCAAGCCGATGTGTTGCCGCAAGTTGCGACATCTCGTCAGCAACCTTGTCTGCTGCCTCCTGACCAACAATACCATCCTGTGCAAGCTCTTCCAGTCTGCTGCTTTCGTAGTCGCGTCGCGCCTGTGTTTGAGCATTAAGATCTCTAAGCGGTGATGTACCGCCTGCGTCTCGAATAGCCTGCCGCCGTTGGAGCAATGTATCAGCATCGATGTCTTTGAGTGCGTCCATTTGCTCATTAAGTTGTTTATCAAATTCTTCATCGGAGAGGTGCGGCGGCTTCTTAAAGCATTCAACGTCTTTCTCTGGAATTACACGCGTACTCCGCGCTCCATCCTTCCCCTCCTCCTCGGCCTTGCGAGCTCGCTCCGCCTGCGTTTCCTTCTCCCTGATCTCCTCTGCTTCTTTCCTGAGTTTTTCGGCCTTTTTCAGATCGCCCAGTTCCTCCGCAACCTCGGCGGCCCTCTCAAGCATCTTAAGCTTTTTCAATGGGTTGACGACCTCGACTGCGAGGCCCACGACAGCACCGGCTGCACCGGCAATACCGTGCTTTTCGTACCCTCCTTCAACTCCATGCCAAGCCCCGACGGCTTGATCTTTCACCCAGCCACCCGTCGCTTTTGCGCTGCCAACCGGATCGTTCCACACCTCACCAGCCACATGCGCCGCGCCACCAGCAATATTTTTCGTGCCCTGCCAGATCTCCGAGCCTGTGGGAATACTGTCATAGGCGGATTGCGCGTCCCTGCCGATCTGAGATGGGTCGTTCCACCATTCGCCAACCTTGTTGACTATTCCCTCGCCGGTGGATGCCGTACCAGACGTTGCCGTCATCCCCTTCCAGAAATCGCTACCCGTGTCTTTCGCGGCATCCCACCAGCTTCTGTCTTGTTTATCGAGACCATCCGGCGGTGCATGCACCTCTGTTGATTTAACATTGACATATTCGCCAGGGCAGTTGCCGTTGTTCAACGTACAACGATCCGTATGGCGCTGTACCGATATGCCGTTTGCTCGCACGATATTGGACGAAGTCACCGGCGTTACGACGTTTCCCACAGTGCCTGATTTTACACCCAGTCCCGTTCCAGGCTGATCTCCATAAGTTGCTGTGAATTGTGAATCGGAGCGCTTGATAATCTTCCCGTTGGATTTCACATCCGGGGAGTAATTCTGTTTATCGTCGGCCTTGCCCCATACCATGTAGGGCACGGGTGCAGTTGGTGAACGACAAACATCCGGCGACAGGCAAACCGCGATCGCGGAACTATCATCGGGAATGAATTCCGGGGGCGGTGGAACGGCTGCCGTAGGGCTTATTCGAGGGCCTTTCGTGGCTTGCTTGCCGTTGTCCGACAGCAAACTACTATTGGGATCGATCCGTACATACTCCAGAGGCTCTGGCTCTGGAGGCGTTTCTGCAGGCTGATTGCCGGCCATTAGCTGACACCTTCAGAAAGATTGACAGCAGTCATCCTGGGCAGCCCGCGACGCTCCGGCCAGGGAAAGCCGATCCGCCAGGTCAGGAAAACGCGCCCCACACCGGGCCTCATGTCGAAATGGACGCCGTCGAGCACCATGGGGCCACGCGCCGGGCCTGTACCCCGATCGATTTCAATCTGAAGACCAACGCCAGGCAGGCGACCATGGAACATCTCTAATCCCGGTAGGAGGTGATCCAGCTCAAAGGCTTCGTCGCCCTGCAGCCAGGGATTTGCCACCAAGTCCGGATGCGCGGCCTGCCAGAAGGAGAAATCGAAGTCATGGGGGAGCAGAGGATGCCTTTCGTTCAGCCAGCCTTCGTCATAGGTTCCGGCTTTCCGTATCCGATCCTCCCAGAATGGCGAAAGCGGACCAAGACCTGCCGGCGCCGGCCTGTCGTCGACGGAGCGAACCGGTTCGTCTGCATCCTCAATCTGCGGCGCCGGCCATTCCGATCTTTCACGGTATTGGTCCTGATCGACAAGCCCGATCCCAAGGGGGTTCCGTTCGAATATCTCGCCGTTCTCGATCCTGCCGCCGAACGCTAATCGCCAATCAATGGGCACATAAGTCACAGGCTCTCCCGTGGTCAGATCCCACCCGTCAAGCGCATCCTCTTTCTCCTTGTCGATCAGTCCACGCCACGTCTTGCGAGTCTTCGCCCGCCAGACACGAGGCCCATGGACGCGCAGGCGCTTTTGCACGGACCCAACTTTCAGGCCGCAGGTCCAGGACGACACCTCGACGCGGCCTGGCGCAAAGGCAGCTCCGACAAAAGTTACATCCGTACCTGGCTTGAATGGCGCCAGATCGGTGCAGGCCACCTGCGGTGCCTCATGCGGATCGCCGTCATAGACATCCGACATGACCAATGGTTGCTGATTGTCGTCTAAGACCAGCGGACCGTCACTTGCCAGTTTGAACGTGCCTCTGGCGACAACAACCCCTAGCAAATCCCCCGCCAAATTATATTGCCGGAAGGCGAGTGCCGGAAAAGGTGTGCGATTGTCGACCGACATGGCGCCTCAGCCCTGTGCCGTCGTATCCGACGATGTCGGCGAAGCTTCGGCGAAGCCGCCGCCGGGCTTGTTGAGATCGACGACTTTGCCGTTGATCTGCGTCGGCCCGGATGCGGTGAAGTTGAAATGCGTCCCCAGGATGATGACTGTGCCGTCCTGGCGCATGATGAATTTGGACGCGCCGCATTCTATGACGAATTCGTCGCCCACGATCACTTTCTTGAATTTTCCGACCTTTTCGAGTGACGTCTGACCGACATGCGTAACCTTGCTGACGCCGATTTGCTCGGCTCTTGCAATGCCGATGGTGTCCGATTTGAACGACCCGACGACGGTGTTCATGATGCCCGGAAGTGGAAAGAGGCCGCTTGCCGCTTCGCCCAACCCACTGCCGGAACCGGACAGATTCGTCCCCGCGTCCGCCCTCGGATTTGGCCCCGAGACCACACCTTCGCGGCTACCAAGCCCTCCTAATCCGAGGAAGCCCAAGGCGGAGGAGGCAATGGTCCCTGCGAATGCGGCGAGCCCTTCACCTCCCCCGCCCGCGATCTGACCCGCCTGAGAAAGCAATCCGGCCGTCTGCCCCGAAAGTCCCTGCACGGCGCCCATCAGCGCCATTGCCATCGGTCCCGTACCGCCGACCACCGTGTTCACCGATCCACCGATCTCATGCTTCTGGTTGCCGCTCACTTCGACCGCGCGGTTGCCGCCGATGGAGGCTACCTCGTGGCGGTCGACGCGTTTGGTGCGGTCGTTGCGCACGCGCGTCGTCTGGTCCTTCTGGGCGTGGAAGAACATGTTTTCGCGGCCGGCATCGTCCTCGAAGGTCATCTCATTGAAGCCGGTACCCTTATGCGTATTGGAGCGCAGGACCATGCGGGTCTTATTGGCGGGTAGGTCATAGGGCACGCCGTTGCTCGGGTTCGGCACCACGCCCGTCACCAGCGGCCGGTCCGGATCGCCGTCGATGAAGGCGACCATGACTTCCATGCCGATGCGGGGAATGACCTGGCCGCCCCATGTGCCGCCGGCCCAGCTCTGGGCGACGCGCACCCAGCAGGTGTCCGATCCGTCCTTCTTGGCGCGACGATCCCAGGGATACCAGAGCTTGATGCGGCCATATTGGTCCGGATGGATTTCCTCTCCGGGAGGACCTGCGACAATCGCGACCTGCGTGCCGCGGATGCGCGGCCGCTCTGTTGTGCGATGCGGCGTCATCGGCACGCGCGACGGCACGGCCTCGAATTCGTTGGTATATTCCGGCTGATCCGCATTGGTTTCGTAGGAGGGATCGACCGCATAATGGGTCGCGCGAATGATCACATGCTCTTCATAGACATGTTCGGGATGCGCCACCTCATAGGGCGTGAACCGCCGGCCGACCTCCAATATGCGCGATGACGATCGTCCCAAGACACGATTGTGATCGGCCTCGCTTGCCTGCATGCGCAGCTTCTGCGCCCGCTCTGCCTCAGCCACGGAGGAAATGCGGGCTGGATACTCGTAAAGCTCCCGCTTCATCGCCCCCGGCATCTGCACCAGCGAAGGCGTGGTTGTGCCCGGCACCATCTGCGGCGTCTCGAAATTCCAGTCCGCGCCGGCGCGCTGGCCTGGAACATAGGCGTAATGCTTCGTCCAATCGCTGATATGATTGCGGTCTGTCGAGCCTTGGGCAAGGCGCACACGCCCCTCTCCCTGCGCAGAAGGAGACGGGCCGGCCCATGAGTTGGCACCGTCGGCAACATGCAGCCGGTGACTGCCCTCCTCATGCGAAAACCAGTAAAAGAGACCATCTTCCTCGAAGCGGCGGGTCAGGTAATCCAGATCCGTCTCGTTCCACTGCACGGAATAATGCTGCGGTGGCGGTGGCGTCACGACACCGGAAACATCCGGAGCCGGAATGCCGTGTTCGGAAAACAGCGTCTCGACGATGTCGATGCTGGTCTTGTCCATCCAGATGCGGCAGTCCGAGCGCTGCGATAGCAGCCACATCTGCGGCTTAATCACCATCGAGTAGGAACGCAGCCCGCGCGTAATTGGCGGTCCTTCCTGAAGTGCGGTGACCAGGCCGTTGAACGGGCGGCGAACGCCATCTCCACCGTCTTCATCCTGCTGGACTTCCAGGGATATATCGATCAGTCGACCGATCAGCTCCTCCGGCTTGATGACTTCACGCTTGGCGCGGACGGAGAGTCGGATGTCGAAAAGCGACGAAACGCCTTCCGTGATCATCACTCGCTCCGGCAGGAGCTGGTCCGTTCCAAGCGGTGAGGAAACCCTCAGATTTCGGGTCGCCTGGATGAAATCATTGGCCGAGGGCTGATCGTTCATCTGCGCTTATCCTACCAGTGAGCTTGCCGACCCTACGGTGCCGGTACTGCCGATCTGCTGTTTGCGACCGCCAACCAGATAGACGATTTGGAACAGGGTGCCGTTCGGCAGCGTCTCGTGCATGCCCGGGCCATAGAGTACCTGCGGGGTCAGGATCTTGCCGATATCGGCGCGGTTCGGCACCGTCCCGAGCAGGTAGGCACCGCGTGCCATCAAGACCCGTGTTTCGCCATCGCTGACGGAATAATTGAATTGCGCAACGAACACCGAATGATGATTGGTATCCATCTCGCGAATGATATGCGCCTCATTGTTGCGTAGCCATCGTTGGAGCCAGTGCGTCAGCGACATTTCATTGGCTTTTTCGGAAAACATCCGGAAGAGCGATGCGGCCGCTCCCATCGCCTGACCGCGTGCCGCAAATTCGCGAGGCCCGCTCTGATAGGAGAAATAATCGTAGGACGGGCCGCGGCCTGCACGCTTTACGGAGGGAAGATCGGCCTGCTTCACCGGTGCCATTTGCAGGGCCGGCGACGAAACGGAAAAATCTACCATGGCAACCTCTTCTAACGAACGTTTTGCCGGGACATACCGATCGCGGCGGAAGCTGCGATCTGGCAGCGGACGCGTTTCCGGCGCGCTGATGCCAACGCGCCGGAAAGCGATGCTGAACTCAGGCAGCCTTGGTCGTTGCCAGGTCGTAGGATGCGATCATCGGCGACTGCGGCGTCTGCGAATCGTCGTAGGGCGTGTACTTCACTTCCATCTTGGTGAAGTTGAGCTTGATCGTCTCGACCGGACGATCGCCATTGGAATCGACCGAGTAGCTGGCGATCAGCGTGTTGGTGAGCGTGTACTCGATGTAGGTATCGCCCGGGTTGCCGGTGGTTACCAGATGGATGACGGCCTGCTTGCCGGTGCGGCCCGAGCATGCTTCCTGGAACAGCTTCGTCGACGAGGAATCGCTGACCTTGGTCAGGATAACTTCCGAAACGGTCGGCTCGGAAGCTTCGCGGTTCGCAGCCGAGCCGGCTGACGTCTTCATGTTGCGCGAGACATTCCAGTGGATGACTTCGATGTCCATCCACTTCTTGTGCTGCTCGTGGGTTGCATCACCCTGAATTCCGTCGATCTGCAGATAAATCGGCATGCTCTGAACTCTCCTGTTGAGATTTGAATTCGCCCTGTCGCTGCAGGGCGGGGTTACCCTTCCGTCTAATGCCGCATCCGGGCGCTGTGTTCGTCCGGGGCTGCTTTATTCGCCGTGCCGCCTTCCTCGGGGCCAGCGAATTTGTGGTCGCCCACCGTATCCTCCTCAATGAGAAAGCGGTGATCGTGAAAGCCGATGGTGATGCCGCCAACCTTGCGCCCTGTCGCAACTGCATCGAGGAAGAAGGTCGAAAGCTCGGGCAGAAGATCGCGTCCGATCATGGTTTCGATCGCACGCGCGCCCATTTCGCTCGCCTTGGCGCGGCCGACCAGCGCCTCGCGGGCCTCCGGAGCGAGCGAAACGCTCGTGCCATACGAGGCGCCGACGCGATCACGGATGCGGCCGATCTGAATGTCGACAATCCCGCTCAGCGTCTCACCGCTCAGCGGCATGAAGGGCAGGACGGTCGTGCGGCCGACGAAGGCCGGTTTGAAATGCTTCTGCAACTCAGGAAGCAGCAGCGCTTCCAGCGCCTCGCCTTCTGGCATCGTTTCCGGGTCTGCCGCCAGAGCTGCCAACAATTCCGAGCCGGTATTGGCGGTCATCACGATGGTGGTGTTCTTGAAGTCGATGTCGCGGCCCTCGCCGTCGCGCAGCGTTCCCTTGTCGAAGACCTGATAGAAGACTTCCTGGACGCCCGGATGGGCTTTATCGATCTCATCCAGCAGCAGCACGCCGTAGGGGCGACGGCGTACGGCCTCGGTCAAGACGCCACCCTCGCCATAGCCGACATAGCCGGGCGGCGATCCGAGCAGCAGCGAAACCTTGTGCTCCTCCTTGAACTCGGACATGTTGATGGTCGTCAGATACTGGCTGCCGCCATAGAGAAGGTCAGCCAGCGAAAGAGCCGTCTCGGTCTTGCCGGTTCCCGACATGCCGACGAGCAGAAAGACCGCGGGCGGACGACGCGGGTCGGAAAGCCCGGCGCGGGCCGACCGCATCGCGGCGGAAATCCGCGCAATTGCGTTATCCTGTCCGAGCACGCGTTCCTTCAGCCTTGCATCGAGCGTCTTGACGGTCTCGACGTGGTCGGACAAGAGCTTGCCAACGGGAATGCCGGTCCAGCGCGCGACGATCCCGGCAATCACTTCCTTGTCGACCACGCGGGGCACCAGAGGGGTTTCTCCGGCAACGTCGGCAAGGCTGCGCTCCGCCTGTACGAGGGCTGCACGAGCAACGTCGACGGATGAGCCATTGGGCTGGAAGAGAGCGACATTGTCGCCGCGCAGGCGAACGCCATCTTCAGCCTCTGGACCATCGGGATCGGCGAGCGCGGATTCGATACGATCGGCTTCGACCGACAGCCTGATTTCAGCGTCGAGCTTGGCCTGCAACCGCTCGATCTCACCGATCGCTTCACCCTTTTCACGTTCGATAATGGCAAGACGTTCGACGATATCCGGAGTCGGCGGCTCGGCGGAAAGGGCAGCGGCTTCGACCTCCAACATCTCCAGCTCGTTGCGTAACTCCTTCAGCGCCTCTGGAACGGTCTGCCGAGCCAGAGAGACAGCGGCTGCTGCGGTATCGATGAGGCTGATCGCCTTGTCGGGCAATTGCCGCGCCGGGATATAGCGCGCCGAGAGGCGGACGGCTGCCGCGAGAGCTTCGTCGCGAATGCGTACCTTGTGATGAGCCTTGAAGCTGCCCACGACGCCACGCAACATGCGGATTGCCGTTTCCTCGTCGGGCTCGAGCACCTGAACGACCTGGAAGCGTCGGGTCAGCGCCGCATCCTTCTCGATATAGCGCTTGTATTCGCTCCAAGTCGTGGCTGCGATCGTCCGGAGCTCGCCGCGCGCCAGTGCCGGCTTCAGGATGTTGGCGGCATCCCCCTGCCCGGCCTGTCCGCCGGCACCGATCAGGCCATGCGCCTCATCGATGAACAGGATGATCGGTTCGACAGAAGCTCGCACGGCCGCGACAACGCCATGCAAGCGGCGCTCGAACTCGCCTTTCACGCCGGCACCAGCCTGCAGCAGGCTGAGATCGAGAAGAAGAATCCGTACCGGCTTCAGCATGTCGGGCACATTGCCGGACGCAATTTCCAGCGCCAGCGCCTCGGCAACGGCCGTCTTGCCGACACCCGCTTCGCCGACCAGCATCGGATTGTTCTGACGGCGACGCATGAGGATATCGATCACCTGGCGTAGCTCGCGATCACGCCCGATGACCGGATCGACACGACCGAGCCTTGCATCCGCCGTCATATCGCGTGTGTAGAGGCGCAGGAATTCATTCTCGCCGGAGGCGGCAACAGTTTCGGAATTCTCTGACAATGACGATGCGCCATCGGAAGCGGAAGTCGCGTTCAACTTTTTTTCAAGCGCGTTGCGATCAAGACTGCGCAGCGAAGGCGCCATGCCCCGCGCCATGATGCGCAGCGACTGGTCGTCGCTCAGTGCGGTCAGAAGATCGGCGACTGTGATGCTGCTGCGCCCACATTGGAGCGACGCGACAAGCCATGCCTCGCGCATCAGAGCGAGCAAATTTTGAGAGAGTACCAGTGCGGCACCATCGCCTCTGGGCAGGTCGGCGATGGCGCTATCAAGCTCGGTGCGGAGCGCCGCGGAAGAAACGCTAAGCTCTTCAAACAAAGAGCTAACTTCGGATACATCCAGCAACGACAATATCCAATGTGCGACATCGACATTCGCATGGCGATCACGCGCTGCGAGCGACGCCGCAGCCTCGAGACCGACGCGCAATGCGGGCTCAAGCGTTCTGATCAGACGATTGAGATCGATGTTCGACACCTAGAAGTTTCCTCCCTCTGGTTTCATTTCAACCACACGCTCCAAATCGCGGCAACAACTAGGGCGGTTATTTCCATACGTCCAGATGGACTACAAAAAATTTTTCACGTGGTCAAAAAATGGAATCGTCATAAATCTGTTGCAGATTAGACATGGTTGACAAAGGAATATATCGATCTAACTATCACGCCCTCTAACGATGTAGTTCATGATATGGAGTTAATTCCCTGCTGAACGTTCGCGACATAGAAAATTCATTTGAAGAAAACGCGCCATGCGGAGAAAATCTTCGCGATAATACTTCTGCGCGCGAAATATACTATAGAATAAAGGATGCAAGAAACCAGGCTCGTGCGGCAGAACGAGGTATATCCCCAGGTGAAAATATTAGCATCTCGCCTCTTTGGACAGAAGTTAGCAATCTCGGATTGCAGATTATTTCTTCAAAAAGTAAGGACCTCGAAGTATTAGCATGGTTGGCTGAAGCGGAATTACGTCTGCGCGGTTTCGAAGGGTTGCGGGACGTCTACCATGCAATCGCGTCGCTTTTGGACAAGCATTGGGAGAAATTTCATTCCGTCGGCGTCGACGATATCGAGGAACGACTTGCCCCTCTTTCAGGCCTCAATGGCATTGGTGGCGAAGGAACCATTATTCAGGCGATCAGACTGTCGCCCCTCATTCCCGATGCAAAATTTGGCCAGTTTTCCCTCTGGGACTTTCAGTTGTCGCAACGACCCAACGAAGTGAAACGGCGTGACGAATTAAGCCAGGCAGTTCTCGAGGCAGGCACGGCGGCGATGAGTTCGCATCTTGAAACGGTCAATGGCTGCATTGCCGCCTTCGACCGGCTCGTATCCGTTTTGAACGAGCGCTGTGGGCAGATGGCGCCGCCAAGTTCCAACACGCATAATGTTCTGCAGGAGGCGGCCTTGGCGCTTCGCTCTCTCGCTGGCATCGAATCGTCTGAGGCCGTGGCCCCAATGGAAACGCAGCCGGAGAGCGGCGAGCAGGTGCAAACACGTCCGCGTGCGTTGAGCGCTGAACAGATCGGCTCGCGCGAGGAAGCCTTCGAGCTGTTGCTGGCCGTCGCGCGCTACTTCCGCCGCACTGAACCACACTCTCCGATCTCGATGTCGATCGAGACGATGGTCAGGCGCGGCCGCATGGATTTTTCCGAGCTATTGGCCGAATTGCTGCCGGAGCAGCAGGCTCGCAACGCCGTGCTGACGGCGGCAGGCATTCAGCTGAAATCGAACAAGAATGGGTGAGAAATACAACCGTCTTCTGAACTTTTTGCAACCGACCCTTTCCAAAGTCGAGTTGCGCCACATCTGTAGAGCGAATTTGCCGCTGGCATGGAAGGAGAAACTTTATGGCGAGTGTTCACGAAAAGCTGGAGCGAGTGCGCAAGCCCAGGGTCCACATCAAATATGAGGTGGAGACCGAAGGTGCGATGGTCGTCAAAGAATTGCCTTTCGTCGTCGGCGTTCTCGGCGACTTCTCGGGCAACCCGACCCAACCGCTGAAACCGTTCGGCGAGCGCAAATTCGTTCAGATCGATCGCGATAATTTTGATGACGTCATGCGCCGCATGACGCCGGGCCTGAACATCTCGGTCGAAAACACGCTCGAGGGCGACGGCTCGCAGCTTCCCGTCTCGCTGAAATTCGAAAGCATGCGGGATTTCGAGCCGGGTTCCATCGTCAGTCAGGTCCCGGCGCTCAAGGCGCTTCTCGATGCGCGCAACCAGCTTCGCGACCTCATGAGCAAGGCCGACCGTTCCGAAGAGCTGGAGCGGCTGCTGGAAGACGTCCTCCAGAACAAGGCTGATCTTTCCAAGCTGATGTCCGAGCTCGGATTGGCCGAAAAGCCTGCCGCAAGCTGATCGTCGTCGGCGATCAGCCAAAGCCGATCGCCCAGTTCCGTTTCACGCGGCCGATAGCGACGGATTTGAAGCTGCATCGATATCGCCCGCATTTCCGCAAGGATCGAAAAATGAGCGCTGAAAGCCAATTGAAGACCAAAGAGGCCGAGTTTGCGCCCGAGGAAAATCTGCTGTCGCAGATCGTGGCCGCCACCAGGCAGACCGAGCCCGATCGTGCCCAAGATCTCCTAAGGACGCTGACCGATCAGGCACTCAAGGGCACCGTCACCTATGACCGCAACCTGACGGTCACGCTCAACAAGGCCATTGCCGAGCTCGACCGGAAAATCTCCCGTCAGCTTGCCGCGATCATGCAGTCGCCTGAATTCACCAAGCTGGAAGGCAGCTGGCGCGGCCTGCAATATCTCGTCAAAAACAGCGAGACGAGCGTCAACCTGAAGATCCGTGTCCTGAACGCCTCCAAGCGCGACGTTTCCAAGGATCTCGCAAAGGCAGTGGAGTTCGACCAGTCGCGGCTCTTCAAGTCGATCTACGAAGACGAATTCGGCACGCCGGGCGGCGAGCCCATGGGCGCCCTGATCGGCGATTACGAATTCGACAATTCCTTCGATGACGTGCAGACGCTGCAGGCGATTTCATCGATCGCAGCCGCCGCTTTCGCGCCGTTCATTTCGGCCGCAAGCCCGCGCATGTTCGGCTTCGATGACTATCGCGAACTCGCCCGTCCGCGCGACCTGGAAAAGATCTTCGAAACCGTCGAATATGCGAAATGGCGCAGCCTGCGCGAGAGCGAGGATTCGCGCTTCGTGACACTCGCCCTTCCCCGCGTGCTTGCCCGCATGCCCTATGGCCCGAAGACCAATCCGATCGATGACTTCGCTTTCGATGAAACCGATCATTCGAAGACCGGCGAACTCGAGCACAATTCCTACTGCTGGATGAATGCAGCCTACGTGATGGGAACGCGGCTGACGGACGCCTTTGCCCAGAGCGGCTGGTGCACAGCAATTCGCGGCGCGGAAAACGGCGGCAAGGTTGAAAACCTGCCGATGCACATCTTCTCGAGTGACGATGGCGACCTCGATCTCAAGTGCCCGACCGAAGTAGGCATCACCGACCGTCGCGACGCCGAGCTCGGCAAACTGGGCTTCCTGCCGCTCTGCCACTACAAGAACACCGATTACGCCGTGTTCTTCGGCGCGCAGACGACGCATAAGCCAAAGGTTTACGACAAGCCTGAAGCAACGGCCAATGCCGCAGTTTCGGCGCGCCTGCCCTACATGATGGCCACGTCGCGCTTTGCCCATTACCTGAAGGTTATGGGCCGCGACAAGATCGGCTCCTTCATGGAAGCGCAGGACTGCGAAAACTGGCTCAACCGCTGGATCGCCAACTACGTCAACGCCAATGACGACGCCGGCGAGGAATCGCGCGCCAAATATCCGTTGCGCGATGCGAAGGTGACCGTCCAGGAAGTTCCGGGCAAGCCCGGCTCCTACAATGCGGTCGCCTGGATGCGCCCCTGGCTGCAGATGGAAGAGCTGACCACGTCGCTTCGCATGGTCGCGCGCATTCCGAGCAAGAACTAGGAGGGGCGGCACGGCGATTTCCTCGCCGCGCGCCTTCAGTCAGCGCCATGACCGCGACAACGACGGAACCGAGAGCAACCTGGCCGCGTCAGGTGCATCGTGTGATCGCCATGATCGACGATGCGCTCAACAGACAGGTCAATGCCATCCTTCACCACCCGGACTTCCAGGCAATGGAAGCGCGGTGGCGCGGGCTTGCCATGCTGATGCGTCACACCGGCCGATCGGAAGAGGTGAAGGTCAAGATCCTCAGTGTCAGCTGGGCCCAGCTGACACGGCATCTCGAGCGAACGACGGAGTTCGACCAGAGCCATCTCTTCGAGCTGATCTACAGCCGCGAGTTCGGCATGCCCGGGGGAGAGCCCTTCGGCCTGCTGATCGGCGACTACGAGCTTTCTCCGCAAGATCGGACCGGCGGCGATACGGTCGGCGCGCTCACGCAGATCGGCATGGCTGCCGCCGCTGCTTTCTGCCCGTTCGTAGCCGCCGCGGCACCACAGGCCATCGGCCTGCAGGATTTTGACGAGCTCAATCGCGTCCAGGACTTTTCCTGGCTCGCCTATGATCCCACTCGTATCCGCTGGAATGGGCTTCGGGCACGAGAGGACTCCCGCTTCCTCGGGCTGGTCGCTCCACGGATCCTGATGCGCGCGCCCTATGAGGCGTTTTCGCGCGAGCGCGACGATCAGTTTCCCTTTCGCGAAAGCATCGCAGCCGATGGCAGCACCTTGGTTTGGGGCAATGGTGCCTTTGCTTTCGCAATGATCGTCATCCGCAATTTCATCGAAACCGGCTGGTTCGCCGATATTCGCGGCGTGACACAGGACGCCATTGATGGCGGCATGCTGAGCACGGAGGAACTCGCCCCCTATGATCTCGGCATCGAAAGCAACGGGTTGTCGCAGCAGGCTCCCGTCGAGATACGGCTGACCAGTGGACAGGAGCAGCAGTTGTGCGAGCTCGGCATCGTTCCTATTGCAACAACATATCTCTCCTCATCGGCGATCTTCAATTCCAACCAGTCTCTGCACGCGCCACCGCATTATTCGAGCGAGCACGCCCGGCAAAATGCCCGCATTGCCGCGATGCTGCAGTATGTGCTCTGCGCATCGCGCTTCTCGCATTATCTCAAGGTCATCATGCGCGACGACATCGGCAAGCTGGCCGACAGCGCCTCCATCGAACGCAAGCTGAACGATTGGCTGTCGACTTACACGCTAGGCAATGACGACGCCGACCTGTCGCTGCGCACGCGCTTCCCGCTGCGCTCGGCCGGCATCAGCGTCGATGAAATTCCCGGCAAGCCGGGCATGTTCGCCTGCACGGTGCGGCTGCAGCCGCATTTTCAGCTCGACGACGTCTCGACAAGTTTTCACCTCATCGCGGAGACGGCGAATGCGACCTATGCATTCTCCCGCCCTGCGAACATGCAAAGGATGTCCGCATGACGCTCTCCGCCAGGATCGCCGAAGCTCTTAGCGAAAACGCGCTCGATGATGCGATCGAGCAGGCGAAGGCACATGTCAAATCGGCGCCGACAGACAAGGATGGCCGGCATATTCTGATCGATCTTCTGATCCTTGCCGGTGACTACGCGCGAGCCGATGCGCAGTGCAATGTCGCGACGACATTCGCGCCGGGGGACATCATGGGCTTCGCCATGCTGCGCAATCAGCTTCGCGCGATGGCTGCGCGCTCGGCCTGGTTCGATGAAGCCGCAGTGCCGGATTTTCCGAACGGCCCAACAGCGCTCGATCAGGCGGCCATGAAGGTGGCGATCGCCCATCGCGACCAATCCTCGGATACGGCCGCGACACTGGAATCCCTGGAGGAGATCAGGGGTGAACGGCCGATGCGCTGGAATGGCAAGCTCGTTTCGGACCTTCGCGATCTCGATGATCGCATTCCGCATGCTCTCGAAGTCATCATGACCGGCGGCTCCTATTTGTGGATCGACTTTTCCAGGATAGCAGCGCTTCGCGTCGAGCCGATCGCCCGCCCCCGCGATCTCGCCTTCCGCCGGGCCGAGCTCGAACTCGTGGACGGCGCGAGCGCGCCCGTCCTGCTGCCGGCGATCTATCACGGCACGACAGGCGCCAAGCTGCTGCTTGGCCGCGAAACCGAATGGGTCGACGAGGCGACGGGCATTACGACCGGCCGCGGCCAAAAGTGCTTCCTGGCGGGCGACGATCTAGTTTCCTTCCACGATCTGGAGTCGCTGGAAGGCGCTCCGAGCTCTGCCGAGACGAGGCGTGCCGCCCATGGCTGATCCGTTGGAGCGTTACAGGCCGCGGGAAAGGATTGTCGCGAGGTCGATCATCGATCGACTGATCGACGGGGACCCCGATCGCCTGCAAGATCCACTGCTGACGGCGGTCGAGCAACTGCGCGAACTGCGCGAATGCATTCGCCGCGATCTCGAAGCTCTACTCAACACGCGCCGCCGGCCGACTGCTCCTCCATCGATCTATGAAGAACTCGGCGATGCGCTGGTGTCTTTCGGCGTCGATGGCATGGTCTCGGCAAATCTCGTCACCGACGAAGCCAAGAGCCGTCTCGCACGCCTGATCGAGCGGCGCATCGCGCTGTTCGAAACGCGGCTTTCCGACGTGCAGGTGAGTATCCTCAAGAGCCGCGGAAATGGCGAACGAGCCTTGCGGCTGCGCATCCACGCGACCTTCCGCGTGCATGAGGGGATGCCGCCGATCAGCTTTGAATCGACGATCGATCCGTCCACGCAGCGCTTCCTGGTGGAGGCCAATAATGGCTGACGGCTTCCTGCAGCGTTACAACGACGAGCTGGCTGCGATCCGTCGGCGTGCGGCACGTTTTGCCGACGCTTTCCCTAAAATCGCCGGCCGGCTACGCCTGACCGGCGAGGTTGCGGACGATCCGCATGTCGAACGGCTGATCCAGAGCTTCGCCTATTCGGCCGCCCGCGTACGCCAGAAGCTCGATGACGAGTTTCCGGAACTGACGGATGGCTTGCTGGAAACCCTTTATCCGCACTATCTGGCGCCATTGCCCTCGATGAGCATCGTGCGCTTCGTACCAAGCAGCACGCTGACATCGGTGCAGACGGTGCCGCGTCACACCGAAATCTTCGCAGAGCCGATCGGCGGCGAGAGCTGCCGTTTCCGCACGACGCAGGATACGCAGGTCGCGCCGATCGAGATCGTTTCCGCATCGTTGACCGGCCACCCGATCAGCGCGCCGCCCTCCTCTCATGCAGGTGCGGCTGGTTGCCTGCGTCTATCGATCCGGGCGCGGGATGCAAACAAGCCTCTCGGCGAGATCGGCCTCGACAGGCTGCGGCTTCATATCGGTTCGTCCTGGCAGCAGGCTGTCGCCATCCACGAGCTTCTCGTCAATCACACGCTCGGCGTCGCCCTTGCCCACCACGCCGATGACCGTGCTCCGATCATGTTGCCGGCCAAGGCATTGCAGGCTGTCGGTTTCGAGCCGGATGAAGCGATCCTGCCCTATCCAAGCTCAAGCTTTACCGGCTATCGTCTGCTGACGGAATTCTTTGCCTTGCCACAAAAATTCCTCTTCATCGACATCGTCGGGCTGAAGGCCTGGCGCGGTGAGACACTGGAAATCTTCATCTATCTCGATGAGACCAGCGTAAAGCTGGAGCGCGCCATCTCCGCCCGGGATTTCCTTTTAAATGCGACGCCGATCGTCAATCTGTTTCGCCAGAGTTGCGAACCGATCGCACTCGACGGTGCGCGCACCGAATATCGCGTGCTTCCCGATGCCAGACGACAGAAGACGCGGGAGATCTATGCGATTGAGAAGGTGGTCGTATCGGCGCGCACCGGAGACGAGGAAGAATGCCAACCCTTCTTCGGCCGCAGCCTGAAGGGCGGAGCCTCATCGCTTTTCTGGCAGTGCGCGCGCCGTTTCGATGCCGACGACCATACCTCGGATATGGAAATCACCTTCGTAGACCGTGCCCGCCGGGCAAGCGGTCCCCTCGACAAGATCGCCAGCATCGACGCCCTGTGCCTCAACCGCGAACTGCCGGAGCAACTGCCTTTTGGCGGTGGCCATCCCTATTTGCAGCTGGCGTCCGGCAGCGAGGCAGTCGGCTCGGTCGAAGCCTTGATGGCACCTACGCCTTCTGTGCGAATGAACGAGCAGCAAGGGCGCAACTGGCGGCTCATGTCGCATCTCCAGCTCAATCATCTTTCCATTTTCGACAATGATGGTGCCGCGCTGAAGGATATTCTTGCGCTCTATGCCTTCAGGGACAGCCGCGAAACCAGACTACTTGCCGACGCTCTTGTGCGGGTCGACGCAAAAAGCTCGATGACGCGACTTGGCAGCGGCGGGATGGTGACGGGCACGGATATCCGGCTGGAGTTTGACCCGGCCGCCATCGACAGGCCTTCGGCCTATCTCTTCGGCAGTGTCCTCGACCGGTTTTTCGGGCTTTACACCTCGATCAACAGTTTCACCCGCCTTTCCATCTCGATGAAGGGGCAATCGAAACCAATCGCCGTCTGGCCGGCCCGCGCCGCCGAGCGGCCCTTGTTGTGACGAAGAGGTGATCGGAAGCGATGGACCAGTTCCGGCCAAGTGATAGCGAAATGCTTGCTGCGCTGCTCGAACGCGACCCCGGTCGCTTCGAACCGTCGACGGCGTTTCGCGTTGCCCAGCACGCAGCTGGCGATCATTTGACAGTGTCCTCACCCGTCGGCGTTTCGCCGGTTCCGCTCGCTGTCAGCGACTTCAAGAGGAAGGGCGCGACAGGATCGGTCAAGGCCAGCATGGCTGGCTTGCTCGGCCCGCTTGGCGCAATGCCCCCAAGTTACAACGAGCTGGTCATCCGCGAACAGCGCAATCGGGCTCATGGCCTCTCGAGCTTCTTCGATCTCTTCACAAGCCGCCTCGCCGAGCTCTTCGTCGATGCAAGCGAGAAATATCGCCTTGCTCGGCGGCTGCGATGGAGCCCGGACAGGAACGGCAATGCCTTCATCAAGACGCTGTTCTCGCTGGCGGGCTTCGGCACGGCGCGGCTGAAGGAAAAGGTTCGCCCCGACGACGAGCTGGTCCTCAGATTTTCCGGTTTCTTTGCGGCACGGACCCGCAATGCGGTCAACCTGCAGGCCATGCTGCAGGAGTTCAGCGGGCTGCCGGTCGCGATCGAATTGTTCAAGGGCAGATGGCTTACCATTCCCGAAAGCGAGCGCAGCCGCATGGGGCCGCCGCATGGCATACAGCTCGGCATCAACTCAATGGCGGGTACTGCAATCCATGATTTCGGCGGCAGCTTCCGTGTCGTTGTCGGGCCTGTCGACTATGAGGATTACCGATCTCTGTCCCCGGGCAGCGCCAATATCGATGCGCTGTTTGCCCTGACGCGGCTTTATGTCGATCCCTCGCTCGAGTTCGACATTCAAGTGGTTCTGAAGAAGGAGTATATCCCCTTCTGCCGGCTCGGCGAAAGCGGTGACCCGCCGAGGCTTGGATGGAACAGCTGGGCACGCGTTGCCGCGGCAGACCGCGATAGCGGCGATGCTATCGTCGCGGAGCCACGTAAGGCGCAAGGACAATCCGACCGAGGAGACCTCCATGCGGCTTGAACTACGGCAAACATCTGGAGAAGGTTCCAGCAAAGGATGGTTCTTCGAGCGTGGCAAGCGCACGCTCGGGCGGTCGCCGGATTGCGATTGGCAGATTACCGATCAGCAGCGGTCGATCTCGAAGGTTCACTGCGTGATCGAACGCGTTCGTGCCGGCTTCCTCCTGCGCGACCGGAGCGCCAACGGGACCCGCGTGGATGGCGTTACCATTCTGGAAGGCGAGACGGCACGGCTGGCCGATAAATCCAGGATCGCATTCGGCAATATCGCCTTCAATGTCGTCATCACCGGGGAAGCCGACCGCGATATCGAGGATCCGGCAGACGACCTGCGTCTCAGCGATGAAACCATGACGATCTCGTCGATCCTTGCTGACATCGCGCCTGGCGGCGGCACGGCGACTGGCGTGCTCGGCCAGCGGCCCGGTGACGATTGGATAACCGCACTTCCGCAATCGTCAAAAAAGGGCAAGTCGCCAAGCAGGAACGTCGATATCGGATGGAACGGCCCGCCCGATGTCAACGGCATCAAGCCGATACTTCCGGATGATTGGAATTCGGACTTCGATCTGGGCAGCCAACTGGAACATGGCGCGGCAACCCATATCTCCGTCGCTGTTGCCCGCAGTTCCGGTTCCGAGACGGTTGAGACTGCCAAGACGATCGTCCCGGCCAATGATGCGCGAATTGCCGACGGGACGGATCAAGGCGCGGAGGATACGACTTTCGCACTGCAATTCGACCCGTTGCGCCAGCTTGAAGCGCTCATCTCGACCTTGGAGCAAACGCTCGACGACGAAACCTCCATCTTCGGAATTGAGGACAGCCGGGTCGATGCGTCCGCTTCACTGTTCAGCCGCGAACGCACGGAGCGGCTTGCCGAACGGCTTCGATCGCTCATTTCCAGGCAAGCCGCTCTCAATTCAGGTCTTGAAAACCTTCTTCGCGAGGCCAACCGCATGTTCGAGCCGCGCATGATCGAGGCGCGCGTCGATGCCTCCCAGCGCAAGGCTCTTTGGCGTGGCAATGGCGATTATTGGAAGGCTTATCGGGCCCAGTTCGAAAAGGGCGGCAAGAACATTTCGGTCCGCGATCTGCTGGCCGAGGCGTTCAGTGCCTCCGTCAATGATCGCGACGAAGACGATACCACCAGTTTGGCAGAGAGGACGGGCAACACCCGATGAAGAACGAAAATCGCGTGGCTTGGAGCGAGGGCATGTTCCTTCGCGTGCAGCATTTTCAGCAGGCCGACCGCTGGACGGAACGACTGGTTCGCACGACCGCGCGGGGGCTCGCGCCCTACCCCTGGGGTATTGCAGAAATCGGCATCGATCGCAGCGCGCTCGCGATCGGCCAGTTTGCTTTGTCGAACCTGCGCGGCATCCTGCCCGACGGCACGCCATTCGAGGCGCCTGTTGATGCGGATCTGCCTGCGCCGCTGGAGCTCGACGACTCCACAAAGAACGCCGTTGTTTATCTTGCTCTGCCGTCGCGTCAGCCTGGAAGAGCCGACGTCGCCATGAATGGCAGCGCCACGCGCAATAGCGTGCGCATCACCGCCTCGCAATATGAGGCGCCGGATGCGAATTTGGAGACAGACTTCATGGCGCCGATCGATGTCGGCCGTCTGAATCTGCGCTACCTGAAAACCGGCGACGAACTCGCTGGATACGACCTGATTGGCCTTGCACGCATCATCGAGGTTCGCTCGGACCGTTCGGTCATTCTCGATTCGGATTACATCGCCCCATCGCTGAATTGCGCGGCCGAAGCACGTTTGAATGAGCTCATTACCGAACTGCTCGGAATCGTACGGCATCGGGCCGAAGCGATCGCCGAGCGCATCGGTGACCCGACGGTGCGTGGGACTGCCGAGGTCGGCGATTATTTTCTGCTGCATATTCTCAATCGTACCGATCCGATGCTGCGGCATATCGCGGCGAATGCTTCGCGGATGCATCCGATCATCTTCTACGAGGAGTGCATCCAGCTAGCAGGCGAACTCGCCACGTTCACAACTGATCGCAAGCGGGCGACCGATTTCCCGCCCTATCGCCATGACGATCTAAAGGCGACATTTGCCGCTGTGTTCAACGATCTGCGCGCGTCTCTTTCCGCAGTGCTTGAGCAAGCAGCCGTTGCAATCGAACTCATCGAACGGCGTCACGACGTGCGCGTCGGGACCATCAACGACCGCTCGTTGCTCAGGGATGCGGGCTTTGTGCTTGCCGTTCGCGCCGAGATGTCGGCCGAGGACGTGCGACGCAAGCTGCCCGCGCAGATCAAGATTGGGCCTGTGGAGCGGATTGCCGAACTCGTCAATGTCGCGCTGCCCGGCATTCCCGTTCGTCCGCTTCCTGTATTGCCACGGCAGCTGCCATATCGGTCAGGCACAATCTACTTTGAACTCGATACGAAAAATCCGCTTTGGAAACAGCTTGATACCTCCGGTGCGATCGCGCTGCATCTTGCGGGCGACTTTCCTGGCCTGGAGATGGAACTGTGGGCTCTCAGAGAATGAACACACCGCGCTCAACACCCTGGCACGAGCTGCCGACGATCATCGAGCTGACCGAGGACGGCGCGCGCAAGAACGAAGCCGCCCGCAAGATGGTCGATATTCTCGATGAAGAGCTGGATAAGCAGCCGAACGGCAAATCGGACAATGCAGCCGGCGGCTGGTCCGTCGATGCCTTGATCCGCGGCTTTCGCTTCGGCGGCGATGATGTTCCGACCATCGTGCGCTCGGCCGCACCATTGCTCAATCTCGCTCACAGCCTGCGCAACACCGAAGAACAGCCCGACATTGCCGAACTCAGGCGTGTGACGATCGACGCGGTCGGGCGTTACGAGCGCGATCTTGCGAGCGCGCGCATCAGCCCGGAACGGGCACGCGCGGCGCACTATGTCATCTGTGCGACGATCGACGATGTCGTTTTAAGCAAGCCTTGGGGCGTGCGCGCCGGCTGGGCGCGATCCGGCCTTGTCTCGACCTTCCACATGGACGTAACCGGCGGCGATCGAGTCTTCGATCTGCTCGATCATTTCCAGCAGAGTCCCGGCACCAACAAGGACCTGCTTCTCCTCATCTATCTCTGCCTGTCGCTCGCCTTCGAAGGCCGCACGCGCGTTTCGCCGCGCGGATCGCTCGAACTCGGGCGCATCCGTGACAGCCTCTATAAGACCTTGCTGGGCCAATATGGCGTTTTCGAACGCGAGCTATCGCCGCATTGGCGCGGCGTTTCGGCGCGCCACAAGCCGTTGCGCACGGCTATCGCGCTTTGGACGATCCTTTCCGTCCTCGCGCTTCTGTTTGCGCTCGGCTACATGTTCTTCACGCTGTCGCTCAACAACGCCTCCGACGCCACCTTCGAGCGCCTGGCCAATCTGCCGCCGCGCGATATGCCGAGCGTTCTGATCGACGCGCCCAAGCCGAAAGAAGTCGCACAAACGCCGCCGCCTGTGAGGAAGCAGCCGGAGACACCGCCTCCGGTCAAGGCGCAACCGACGCCGCTGGACAATCTGCTCGCCTTCCTGCAGCCGGAAGTCGACCGCAAGCTGGTCACGCTATCGAATTCCAATGGCAGGCTGCTGGTGCGCATCAACAATTCCGGCCTGTTCGACACGGGCAGCGCCGAAGTCAGCGATAAATTCCGCGATCTCCTTCAGCGTATCGGCGGAGCGTTGGCTTCGGAAAAATTCCGCGCAGTCGTCGTCGGTTATACCGATAATGTGCCGATCCGCACAGCTCAGTTCCCGTCGAACTGGCACCTTTCCGAGGCCCGCGCCCGCGCCGTCGGCGATGTCCTTGCTGCCTATACCGGCAAAGATGCCATCCTGACCGAGGGGCGCGCGGACAGCGATCCGCTCGCAAGCAACGACACGGCGGAAGGACGCGAGGCTAACCGCCGGACGGAGATCCTGGTGCTGACCGATCCGACACAACGCCTCGGCGATGCCGCCCTTAATCCGCAAGCAACGCCGCAAACGCCAAGTGCGAATGCACCGGCGACATCTGCGAGGACGGGAGGAGCCCGATGAATCCGCTTGGCGCATTTTATACGCTTCGCTCCTATGTCTCGGCCTATGCCGGTCTTCTCGGCCAGCGCTTCATCTCGCTGATCTGGGTCGTGGCGATCTGCGTCGTCATCTGGTTCTATGGTTCCATGGCCGGCTATGGCAGTTTCAAGCCGCTGTCGAGCACAACCACCCGCATGATCGCGATCGGCGTTATCATAGCGGGTTGGCTGATCTATATGCTGGTCACGACCCTACGCGCGCGCAAAAGGGACAAGGCGCTCGTAGAAGGTATTGCCGACGATGCCGCCAGCCAACAGGCGGAAGTGGGCGAAATTCATAGCCGTCTGAAAGAAGCCCTGCTCCTTCTGCGCCGTATCAGCAAGAAGCGTTTCGGCTATATCTACGAACTGCCCTGGTATGTCATCTTCGGCGCGCCGGGATCGGGAAAGACGACGGCGCTGACCAATTCGGGGCTGAAGTTCCCACTTGGCGATGCCATGGGCAGCAATTCCGTGCAGGGCGCCGGCGGCACCCGCAACTGCAATTGGTGGTTTGCCGACGAGGCGATCCTGATCGACACCGCTGGCCGCTATACCACGCAGGACGATTTGAATGGTGCGTCCAAGGCCGGATGGGAAGGCTTTCTCGGACTGTTGCGCAAGTACCGCCGCTCGCAGCCGATCAACGGCGCGCTCGTCACGCTCTCGATCGGCGATCTTCTCAGCCGCGATCATGAGGCACAGCTCGAAGAGGTGCGCTCCATCCGCAAACGCCTGTCGGAGCTCGACGAGTTCCTGCATGCGCGCGTGCCTGTTTATGTCGTCCTGACGAAGGCCGATCTCTTGACCGGCTTTGTCGAGTTCTTCGACGGTCTTGCCAAGACCGACCGCGAGCAGATCTGGGGCACGACTTTCGATCTCGACGAGAGCTATAAGGGCGAGAACCTACCCGAGCGTTTCATGGAAGAGTTCGCGCTGTTGCAGCAGCGGGTCGATGCCATGTTGATCGAGCGCCTGCAGCAGGAGCCGAATATCGAGGTTCGCGGCCGTATCTTCCGCTTTCCCGCAGAGCTTGCCTCATTGGGAGAGCGCCTGCAGGAGCTGTTGACGGAGCTTTGCGCCTCTTCCAACCTTATCGAATCCCCCCTTGTTCGCGGTGTCTATTTCGCCTCCGGCACGCAGAGCCGCGAGACGGATACTCCGCGCACCCGGCGCAGCTATTTCCTGTCGCGTCTGTTCAAGGAGGTCATCTTCGGCGAGGCGTCGCTGGTCGCCCGCGACAGGCGCCTTTCGGGCCGGCAAGCCATGATCAGACGGATCGCTTATGGCGCAGCCGCCATCGCGCTGGCAATCGTCTTCACCGGCTGGACGGCAACATATTTTCAGAACTCGCGCGCGATCGCGGCAGCAGAGCGGCGGATCGACAATTATGAGAAGCTCGCCAGCGGCATTCAGGTGCGCGATGTCACCGATGCGGATTTTCTGCGGATCCTGCCGGCGCTCGACAATCTGCGTTCGGTCACCAACGGCTTCGATGAGGCACGCGTCTGGCCGACGAGTTTCGGCCTCGACCAGGGGGATAAGATCGCCAGCCGCCAGCGCGGAGCCTATCAGCGTGCCTTGAATGCGTTGCTTCTGCCTCGCATGCTCGTTGGAGTTCAAAATGAGCTCAAGCAGACATCGGACGTTCAGAAGACTTTCGACGCCTTGAAACTGTACGGCATGCTGGGTGGATTGGGGCCGTCCGACAGGGATTTCGTCTCGCAGCAATCGGAAGACATGTTTGCAGCACTTTACCCCGGTGAAGGGCGCTCGGCCACGCGCAAAGCGCTGGCTGCCCACGTAGAGGCCATGGCAGCGGGCAGCCTGCCCGCAATCGAGCTTGACAATGCCCTGATTGCCAAGGCACGGGAAACGATCCACTCGCAAAGTCTTGCAGCCCGAGCCTATGATATCCTCATCCATTCCCGGCAGGCTCGCCAGCTTGATCCCTGGCTCCCTACCGACGCATTGGGCCCGCTCGGAGCCCAGATTTTCCAACGCAAATCTAAATCAACGCTGCGGGAGGGCATTCCGGGAATTTTCACAGGCAAAGGTTATCGTGACGTGGTGCTGCCGATGGTTGCGACTGCAGCCTCGGAAGCGCTCAAGGAACAATGGGTCCGCGGTGACGGCGGAGCGGCTCCTTCGACAATGACCGCGGACGCGATTTCCCAGGCGACGCTGCAGCTTTATTTCGACGCATTCCAGCAGCAATGGTCTTCGTTGCTGGCCGATCTTCAGGTGCGCCCGTCGAGCAACCTTGCCGATGCGACCGAGACGGCGCGCATCCTGGCGGCCAATCCAAGCCCGGTGGAGATGGCGTTGAAATCCATAGCAGCCGCCACCGACCTGCGCCCTGTCGCAGGTGCCGAAATTGCCTCGGTTGACGATGTTCCGGACGCAGCACTGACGGCTGCCACCACAGGCACGGTCAGCGCGCCCGATCCTTACGGTCCGTTGCGGGCCGCGCTCGAGGCGAATGCCGCCAATGCGCAACCGGCATCCCAGGACGGCAACGCCAATGCCAGCGATAAGCCGCGCTCCCAGATCCAAGGTCTCCAGCCGATCCTCCAGAATATCTACGGCCAATTGTCGCGCGCAGCGAACTCGACAGCAGAAGTGGCACGCGTCTTCGACGCCGGCGGCCAACTCGCCAATGCCAATCAGGACTTGCTGCAGCAGGCTCGCGGGCTGCCGGCGCCCGCCGATGCATGGATGGTGGCAGTTGCCGCCGATATCGGCTCGCTGGCGGTCAAGACGGCCCGCGCCCGCATCAACGATCTATGGGCTGCGGAAGGCGCCGATCTCTGCGCTCGCATCGTTACCGGTCGCTACCCGTTCGACCGGAAATCCAGCCAGGACATCGCCATGGCGGATTTCATCCGATTGTTCGGACCGCAAGGCCTGTTCCAGTCTTTCTTCAAGAACCGGCTGGATGCATTTGTCGACACGAGCGCTCAGCCTTGGGGCTGGCGTGGTACGTTCGGCGGCGACAGCATTCCGAGCCAGGCAATCGCGCAGTTCGAAAATGCCAGCAAGATCGAGCATGCCTTCTTTCCGGCCGGCAGTGAGAAACCCTCGATATCGATCAATATCAAGCCCGTTTCGTTGTCGGACAATGCCAATTCAGTGATGGTTGATATCGTCGGCGAGCATGTCCTTTATAATCATGGACAAATAGTGCCAAAATCCATTGCCTGGCCACCCGCTGGCGCAGTGAATCAGTCCAATGTCAGATTTTTCCCGGGAGATCTGCAACCGGCCATCACACAGACCGGCGACTGGTCGCCCTTCCGCCTGTTCGATGCCGCCAAGGTAACGGTCCAGGCCCCCGACCTTTTCCGGGCTCGATTTGAAGACAAGGGCCAGACGGCGGAATTCGACGTGCAGTTCGGTTCCGTGCTCAACCCCTTCCGGCTGCAGGCATTGTCCGATTTCAGCTGCCCGGCGCAATTCTGACGGTCCGCCGATGAACGAACCGCTCGCCCGCACTCAATCGCCGATGCAAGCCGACACGATCGGCTTTTTCGGAAAGTTGCCGACGCATGGAGATTTCGTTTCCGCCGCGCTCGGCTCGCGTCTCCAGAGCGAACTCGACCGATGGGTTCACAATGGCTTGATCGCACTGGAAGCAACATTGGGATCGGATTGGCGCCGGCTGTTTCATGCGACGACCGCCTGGCGCTTCGTCGTCGGGAAGGGCGTCTGGGCGCCATCTGCTGTCGCAGGCGTCCTTCTGCCCAGCCGTGACCGCGTCGGCCGAAGTTTTCCTCTGATTATCGCCGCTCAATTGCAGCGCTTCTCCGGACAGTTGCGTGATCTGTGCGAAGACGATAATTGGTTTACCGCTGCCGAAGCCCTGGCGGAGACCTCCGACAAGGCCGATTTCGAGATGCAACGTTTCGTCGAGGGCATCAAGCGGCTTCGCCCGCCATTCATCGACAAGCAATCGACCGTGATGCAGTCCGCCGCAATGAGCAATGCTCCCGCACCGGGCTCGCTTTGGTGGCGTATCAATCCCGGCACGCGCCAAGGTAAAGGATTCCGCACTGCAGCCGCTCCCACCGCACAGGATTTCGTCAAGCTCGTCACGGTAGAAGCCCCGAAAATCCCTGTCAGCGTCGAGCCGGATATATACTCTGCTGCCGTCGCCGCAATCGAAGCGCCGCAAACGGCGAAGACTGGACCGTCAGATTTTGCGATAGCGTATAGCCATGCCAGCCATGCCGGAACACGTCTCTCATTGAATGCCGATGCACTTCTTATAAGCGCCGCACCGCATATCTTCGCAATAGCGGATGGTGTCGGCGATGGCATCGGCGCCATCGAGGCGGCAAGAATAACGACGGGAATCCTTGCCGGTATTCCGCAACGTGAAGCGCTGCAGCCGCTGGTACAGGATATCAAGAGCAAGCTCAGCCATGCCCATGCGATCCTACGCGCCAAGGCTGCCACCGCCGAACGCGAGCCTCCTGTCGCCAGCGTCGTGACCGCAGCCTTGCTGGATAGCGAGTTTGTGGCGATATGGGCAGGAGATGCACGCTGCTATCTGCTTCGCGACGGGATGATGCGGCTGTTGACCCATGACCATATCGACATAGGATTGCGGCGCACACTTGGCCGAGCTTTGGGCCTGAAGGATCAATTCGTCTCGGAAGCCGTTGGCGACCAGCTTCAACGCGGCGACAGGCTCCTGCTTGCAAGCGGTCCGCTTTCGCGCACGCTGACCGATCGCGTCATCGCCGAAATCCTGATCGAGACGCCGCTGGAACAAGCGGCCGCGGCGCTGGTCCAGGAAGCACTCATCGCCAATTGCCGCGAGAATGTCAGCGCGATCGTCATCGGCGCGACATGAGTGGCGATACCAACGACGAGGGTATCAAAAGGATTGCGGCCAGCTTTGCTGAGCTGCTGCATCTCCTCACCCATGATGGCAACGTCGAGCGACCGAAGATGACGCGCGATCTTCTGATCGATCGATTGCGCGATGCATTGGACCGACGCCTGCCGTCGCTTCCCGAGGGTGAAACGGTTTTCATCGGAAACACCTTTCTTGTCGAAGCGATTGTTCACCGCAACGGCCGGACGGAAATCAGTCGGTTGCGCCATCGCGATCTCGGCACCTTTTATGCCATGAAAACCATCCCGCCGGATCGGGCGAATGAGGCAACCGCCAAAGCCTTACTGCTGCGTGAAGCAAGCATCGGCATGGCGCTACGCTGCAACGACCTTGCCTCTACTCAGTGTGCCATCCGCCTGCCCGATGGACGCCCGGCGCTCATTATGGAATGGATTGGGCCGTCCTTGTCTCAACGATTGGCGGAAGTTTCTCTGTCGGAGGCGGATGTCAGGGCGGCGGCGAAATCCCTGCTCGCCGGACTGAGCGCGATCCATCACGCCGGTTATGTCCACGGAGATATTTCGCCGGCCAATCTTCTGCTTCGAAATGGCGATCTCAATCAGCTGAAAATCGCCGATTTCGGGACAACGGTAGAATGTGGAAGCCGATACAGCGATCTCGATATTGCCAAAGCGGTAACACCAGGCTTCACCGCGCCAGAAGTTTCAGCCGATGCCGCCATGCAATTCAGCGCCGACCTCTTTTCGGCCGGACGCGTCATCAACCTGCTTCTGCAACATTGCGACCCGGCCGAGCAATCGATCGCCGCAATAAGGGCGGCCGCTCAACATCTAGCAGACCCTGCTCCATCCCGAAGGCCGCCAAACGCATTGGCGGCTCTTGCTGTGATAGAAACAGTCTAGTTCGAACCCCGTCAGTTCGACGATGAACTGCCCGGCAGCGGGGCGGCAGCGGTCGGCGCGCTCTTCTGATAGACGGTCAACAGCTTGGCAAAATCGACGGTGTCTGCATTGCTGGCGAAGATCGTGTCGCCATCCTGCATCTTGAACTGCTGCATCAGCACGAAATTTGAGACTTGCTTAAGATTGACGCTGTAGATGACTGGCTTGATTGAAACGACAGTCGGCGCACCGGCGCTCTTGGCTTGGCTCGACGCAGCCTGCGAATAGATCTTCTGGTTTCGGAAAAGATAGAAGTTGCGGGAGTCCGCGCGGTCATCGAGCAGGCCGCCGGCGCGGGCAAGCGCCTGCGCCAAGGTGGTCTGGCCAGGTTCAAGTGGGAACTCGCCGACGCTCTTGAAGGCGCCGAGTGCCGTGAAGGTCTGCAACGAGCCACTGACGAATAGCTGATCGCCAGGCAGGAGGCGCACGTTCTGCTTGCTATCCTGGAGGATGCGATCCAGCGGCGCGCTTGCTCTTTGCGAACCGCGCGTCAGCGTCACCGTCGTGTTGGCCGGCGCAGACGATGCGCCGCCGGCAAGCGCAAGAACATCAAGCACCCGCTCCCCCCGGGCGGTCAACGGGAAGCGGCCGGCAGAACGGACCTTGCCATCGACCGTTACGGCACTGGACGGCTTGTCGACGACCGTGACCACGGCCTGAGGGTTGACCGAGGAGCCTTTGAGGGCGGTGACGATCTTCGACTGCAGCCCTTCCGGCGTGGAATCGATGACGCGCTGTTTGCCGACATAGGGCATGGTGACGAAGCCGCGGGAATCGACGGTGAAGCGACCGAGATTGAGGGACTTGCTTTGGGTGGCGGACAGCAATCCATCCTCTCCCGTATCCAGCACCGTGACGTCGAACACGTCGCCCGGACGCAGGCGCGCATCCGAAAAGCCGCCCGAGCGCAGGCTGGCCAACCCCTGATCCGTCGCGGCATAGGACGGTGCGGCAACCTGAGCACCCATCGGAGCCTCCGAGAGCGGCACGACCGGAATCTGCCGCTGCGTGTCGGGCATCCTTGCATTGCGGATATTGAGGGCGCTCGGTCCATCGGACGGCCCTGCGCAGGCGCTGAGGACAACCAAGGGTAAAATCGCCGCCCATTTCCGCATTCCGGAATCTCCTTCGGATGTTAGAAGCAAGGCAGAAATATCAACCAGAAGGCGGGAGGCAATATCCGGACCTAACAAATAGTGAATTGTGACAGTTCGGTTGTTTACCATTGTGTCCAAATGGCAACCGAAGGGCAGTTCAGCACCTCTCTAACGCTCTCGTGGCAGCCGAATTCAGGGCTCCTGCGCGCCTGAAATATGAATCGCCAGAACGAATCGAATTTCAAAAATCACGTGAGCGTCGCTTATGCGGATGGGCAGCCCAGCCGCTCAATCGGTCGGATTTTCCAATCGGCCGGGTATCGTTTTTCGCGTATTGGTAACATCTGAAGTGCTGATCATTGCTGTATTCCTCTCATTACGGTCTTGAGAGCGCCTGCTACCAAGGGATGTCGTTGACCTGATCGCTTTTTGCGGTTGATGGGATTCGAGCCGGAATGCCACCTTTACGGGAAACTGTGTGTTTCCGAGAACTTATAAACCACCCGGCCTCGGCTGAAATGAAGCCCTTTTGAAGCGGCAGCTGGCAAAGACTCACGATATGACACTTAGGATCGTCTGCAGGCGGGGCGAAATACTAAGCTAAGGCTTTGGCCAGCGAGATTCCGCCCGTAAGATTGACGTGTTCTCCACGAGCAGAGACTACCGCGGCGGAGCCTTACCGAGTATGGCAGCGATGGCCCGGTCAAGCACAGCGCGAAGACCTTGCGGCGGTTTTTCCTGGCACGACAGGCGTTGACCGTCAGGCTTCGATAGCCGCGCTGCTTGAGCCGCGACTCAAATATCTTTCATATCGCCGAGCGGTAATACTGATATTAAGCAGACGCATGGATAGTGATATCCCTTAGGTTCATGCGACAGTCGCATGCTCAATCAAGTGAGCGACCTTCTTCTGGTAGACTGTGGGCAGCCCAATCCTTTTCTACGGTTCGACCGTCTGCCCCGAAAAAGTGAAGCTTGTCTGGATCAGCTTTAATGCGGACTGTGTCGCCGGGCCCGATCCCCCGGTGATCATCGCAGAGAACGAGGCATGGGGTCTTATCCTCCAAAATCACGTGCATCAGTGTCGTAGCCCCCGTGTATTCGCACAGCGTCACGGTGGCCTTGGCTGAGGTATCGTCGTTATTGACGATCTTCAGGTGTTCTGGCCGAACCCCGATCTGCGCTGCGTTGCTGGAAAGAGAGACATGCTTCACGAGAAGCTGGGCATTCGCTGCTGGCACGATGTTCATCTTCGGGCTGCCGATGAACTGAGCCACGAAAATGTTGGCGGGGTGTTCGTATAGGTCGCGCGGCGAACCGACCTGTTCGATGCGGCCGTCGCGAAGGACAACGATCTTGTCGGCAAGAGTCATGGCCTCGACCTGGTCGTGGGTAACATAGATCATCGTCGTCGACAGACGCTTGTGCAGCCCGGCGATCTCAGAGCGCATATGGACCCGCAATTCGGCATCGAGGTTCGACAACGGCTCGTCGAACAGGAAGACGTCGGGTTCGCCGACAATCGCACGGCCTATCGCGACCCGCTGGCGCTGGCCGCCCGAAAGCTCGCGGGGATAACGGTCGAGCAGCGCTTCGAGCTTCAGGGTCGCTGCAACATCGTTCACGCGGCGCTGCCGTTCCTCGGCCGCTACTTTCCGTACCTTCAGGCCGAAGCCCATATTTTCGCGAACGGTGAGATGCGGATAAAGCGCGTAGGACTGGAAGACCATCGCGACGCCGCGTTGAGCGGGCTGAACTTCGTTGACCAGGCGTTCGCCGATCCGCAGCTCGCCATCGCTGATATGTTCCAGGCCAGAGATCAGCCGAAGCAGCGTGGATTTGCCGCAGCCGGACGGGCCAACGAAGACGACGAACTCGCCATCGCGGATATAGAGATCGACGCCACGGATTACGTCGACAGAGCCGAAGCGCTTTTCAATTCCCTTGAGCGAGAGACTGGTCATACGAGGTGCTTTCTCATCCTTTCACGCCTGACAGCGCGAAGCTTTCGATGATCTGGCGTTGGGCGATCAGATAGACGATCAGGATCGGCACCACGGCCAGGCTGGTTGCGGCGAGCTGAAGGTTCCAGAGCGGAAGTCCATAGCTGTCGTTGAAATTCGAGAGCGCGAGCGGCAAGGTGAACATCTTGAGCGAACTGACGAAGATCAGCGGCTCGAGGAACAGGTTCCAGGAATGCAGAAAAGTGATGATTGCAACGGCGGCAAGCGCCGGCCGTGACATCGGCAGGGCGACCTGCCACCAGATGCCGAAACGGCTAAGACCGTCCATCTTGCCCGCTTCTTCCAGTTCCTTCGGCAGCGCCAGGAAGTATTGCCGCATCAGGAAGGTCGCCATCACGCCCTGCGGGCCGAAGGTCGGCAGCAGGATGAGCGGCCAGTGCGTGTCGACGAGACCCAACCAGCGCATCAGGAAGAAGTTCGGAATGATGGTCACCTCCTCGGGAACCATAAGCGCTGAGACAAGGAACAGCATCAGCAGGCCAGCGCCGGCAAAACGCAGGCGGGCAAGCGCATAGCCGGCCAGCGAAGAGATCAGAAGGGTAAGGCTGGTGACGACGATCGCGATATAGAGCGAATTGAAATACTGGCGGGCGAAGGGCTGATAGGTGAAAACCTCGATATAGTTCTGCCAGCGCCAGACACTTGGAATGAGCGTCGGAGCGCCGAAGATTTCGGTCACGCTCTTGAAGCCGGCCGAGATCATCCAGATGAACGGGAAGACGAAGGGAACCGCCGCGACTAGGAGCGCGAGCGTCCAGCAGACACGGTAGAGGATGACAATCGGGCGGCGCGTCGTCGTCATGCCGATCCCTTCCGTCTCAGTATTACCTGAAGCAGCGTCAAGACCATGACGATGACGAACATGATCAGCGCCAGCGCCGAGGCATAGCCGACATTGAAGAACTTGAAGCCCTGCTGATAGATGTAGAATGCAAGGACGAGCGTCCCATTTTCAGGCCCACCGCCAGTCATCTGGTAGATGTGGTCGAAGACCTTGAACGAGCCGATCGTGGTGATGACCATGATGACCAGCGTCGCAGGCGCTAGCAGCGGCCAGGTGATCATGCGGAAGACCTGCCAGCGCGAAGCACCCTCCAAGAGGGCAGCTTCTTCGTAATCACGCGGGATGGCCTGCAGGGCGGCGATGTAGAGGATCATGTTCAGGCCGACCATCTTGATGACGCGGGTGACGATCACGGCCGCCATCGCCCAGTTCGGCTCGCGCAGCCAGTTCGGCCCCGTGATGCCGACCAACGCCAGCACCTGATTGATGAAGCCCCCCTCCCCCTGGAGGATGAATTTCCAGACGATCGCCCAGGCGATCGCCGAGGTGATGACGGGGGCAAAGAAGACGGTGCGGAAGAACACGACGCCGAAGAAGGGGCGCGAAAGTGCTAGAGCGAGCGCTAGGGCAAGCGCCATGTTGAGCGGTACCAGCCCCAGAGCGAAGATGACGGAGTTTCGCACGACATGCCAGAAATCCGGGTTTTCTACCAGTGCGTTCTGAAAGTTCTGCAGCCCGACGAACGTCGCCTGCTGGGTGAGCAGGTTCCATTCCGTCATCGAATAGTAGACGACGGCGCAGAGCGGCCCCAGGAAGAAGATGAGGAAGCCTATAAGAGTGGGGCTGACGAACAGCCACGCCTCCATCGTCTCCCTAATCTTCAGCGTGAGCCAAGGCCGCTCCCCGCTTTGCTTCGTGCCGCTTGCTATCTCGGTCATGATCTGTCGCTTAGAGCAGGGGTTGAATCGCCGCGCAGATGCCCTTGACGGCGGCATCCACATCGGCATCGGACTTCCACAGCGCGTCGACACGCGGCGCCATTGCCGCCTGGATCTGCGGCGCCTTTTCATGCGCGGGGTGGACACGACCCTTGGCGATGGCGTCCGCCACGTACTTCATCTGCTGGGCCGAGACGAGCTTGTTGCTGTTGACGAAAGCATCGCTGGCGAGAACGCTCTTGCGCGCCGGCGGGAAGAACTGTGCCATCGTGGCGACGTTCTCCTTGTTGGTCATGTAGGCGACGAACTGCGCGGCAATCTCGGTGTTCTTGCCCGAGGCGAAGACAACGAGACCGGCCTGCCCGATAACAGGAGATTCACCCGCTGGCCCTGCCGGCAGCGGTGCCAGACCCCACTTGAAGCCGGCTTCCGGCATCTTCGATGCGCGCGAGATCTGGTTGATCGTCATCGCCGAATTGCCGGAGAAATAGTCGCCCTGCTCACCGGGCGGCACGATCGACTTGTCCTTGAAGACCATGTCATGCAGCTGCTTGATCGCCTTGACGGCTTCCGGTTTATCGAAGCCGCACTGCTTGTTGGACCAGATGTCGCCGCCATAGGCGCGGATCGGCGGCAGGAAGGCGTGGGTCATGCGCGAGGCATAGCCTTCGCCGTCCTTGAACTCGAAGCCCCATTTGCCCGGGTTGGCCTGGGCAAGCTTCTTGGCGACTTCCTGGAACTTGTCCATGTTCCACTCGCCCTTGGCATAAAGCTGTTCGGGATCCTCGATGCCGGCTTTGTCGAACATGTCCTTGTTGTAGTAGATCAGGAAGGGTGACGTCGAAAACGGAATGCCGTAGACCGTTTCGTCCTTCTGCCAGAGCCCCATGGCCGGCTCGGAGAAGTCGGCAAAATCATAGCCTTCGGTCGCCTTGAGGGTGGGGCCGAGATCCATCAAAAGGTTGGCGTTTTCGAAGGCAGGCGCTGCGTCTTCCATCATCCAGGCGATATCGGGCGCGTTGCCGCCGGCGATCTGGAAGGTGAGCTTCTGGGTATAGTCGTTGACCGGCACGGTCTCGAACCGGACATTGACGTCGGGGTGGGTTTTCTTGAAGCCTTCGGCGATGCCGTTCAGCATCTTCAGATGCGCGTCGTTACCCGTCCACACGGTCATGCGCAGATCGGTCGCGAATGCCGCGGTCGTCGTCAGCAACAGTGTCAGTGCAGATGCGGCAATACCTGCTAGTGCGGCCTTCATGGTTTCCTCCCTTGGTCAATGGGTTGTCAGGCTGTCCGGGCGATTGGTTTCAAAGGCCGGACTGCCGCGGCAGAGCGTTCTGCCTGCTTGTCTTTTCTCTCCTCATGCCGTCCCCGGAAGCGAACCGGGTGCATCGCCAATCGACCATCCTCCGTCGACGGGAATGTTGGCGCCGGTAATGTAGCTTGCGGCATCGCTGCACAGAAAGACGAATGCTCCGACCAGATCCTCCGGCTGACCATGCCGGCCGACGGGAATCTTGGCGGCAACCGCCTTGCGAAACGCGGCATCGCCATAGCGCTCTGCATTCGCCTCGATCTCGATCGCCCCAGGGGAGACGACATTGAGCGTCACTCCATTGGAACCGACATCGCGCGCAATTGCCTGGACAGCCGTCAGCTGCGCCGCTTTTAGCGAGGCGTAGACGAGCGTCTCGGCACGTGGCCTTGCAGCCATGACGCTGCCCGTCGCGACCACCCGTCCCCAGCCACGTTCGGCCATCAGCGGAACCAGTTTGCCGGCGAGCGAAATCAGCGTCGCGAAATTCGCGGTCATATGCTGGGTGATCTGCGCCATATCGACATCCGTCCATGGCATGCGCCGCTCGATTGCCGCATTGGCGATCAGGATGTCGATCGGGCCGCAGTCACGCAGCGCCTTTTCTGCAAGAGCTTCCGCCGCGCCGGGCATTGTGAAATCCGCCTCCAGGATCGGCACATTGCCGCCGATTTCAGCCGCGGTTTTCCGCGCACCCTCCGCATTGCCGAAGTGGTGCAGGACGACCTCGGCGCCGTGCTGAGCAAGGCCGAGCGCGACGGCCTGCCCGATGCCCGAACTAGCGCCCGTCACCAGCGCGCGTCTCTTCGCCAGGGAGAAGCGCGCCGCCGTCATGCCGGATCACCCGAAAGCTTGTCGGCGACCTCGAGCGAAGCGATATCCGCGGCGTCGAAATGCGCCCGGATTTTCTCCTCGGCAAGATTGGCGTCACCGGCCGCGATCGCATCATAGATCGCCTGGTGGCGGGCGATCGTGGCACGCCAGTCGGCATCGCTGCGGTTGGCGCGCCGCGAGAACAGCTCGGACACTTCCCGCTGAACGGAGCGCATGCCTTCCATCTGCACCCGGATCATGAAGTTGCCGGTCGCCATGGCAAGACCGAGATGAAAGAGAATATCGGCGTCCGTAAAGCCGGCCGGATCGAGAAGCGAAGCCGACATCTGGGTAAGGCCCTGGCGCATGGCGGACAGGCCATCGGCGTCGCGCCGCTCGGCGGCTAGACGCGCAATGCCGGTCTCCACGACGCGGCGCATCTCATTGGCCTCCTGCAGCCGCTTCAGGCTGGAGCGGACTGCGTAGCCATAGATCTTGTCCATCGGCTCGCCGCTCAGCGTCTTTGCCCGGGCGACCTTGCCCTGCTGCGTGAAGATCAGGCCAGCCGCCGTCAGCTGCCGTAGCGCTTCGCGGGCGATCGGCTTTGATACCCCGAACTCCTTTGCGATCTCGCCTTCCGGCGGCAACGGCTCGCCGGGTGAGATACGGCCATCGAAAAGTGCGGCCGCGATCGCGTCGGAAACGCCATCCGCAAGGCGCGAGGGGCTGGCTGGCTTGGCAGCAAACACGGTTTTCCGTCCCTGGTTTTCTGTCATTTTGTCCTCATCGACCTCAACGCTATCATTCAGTCTCCAACTTAGCAACTAGGTTTATCAGTTGCCAAGATGAAGATCTGTGGCTAGAACTAACAGAGACAGCCGGAAGCGGCTAGAAAAACATCAAGCGAGCAGGCCAATGGACGACGGGAACATCGGCATGACCAGCGCGATCCGCATTACCGATGTGATCGCCCATCCCCTGACGCAGACGCTGCCAAAGCCGACCGTCACCTCGTGGGGCACCTACAATCAGGTGTCGATTGTGCTGGTGGAAGTCCGCACCGCGGACGGCATCGTCGGCGTCGGCGAGACGCTGGCGCGGTTTTCCCCCAAAGCCTATGCGGACCTGATCGACACTTCGCTGAAGCCCAGGCTCGTCGGGCAAGACGCGCGCAATATCGGTGCGCTGTGGCAATCCATGCGCCGCGCTCTTTCAGGACGCGCCGGCGGGATGCTGATCGAGGCGATTGCAGGTGTCGACATCGCGCTCTGGGACATTCTCGGAAAATCTGCAGGCCTGCCGGTCGCCAAGCTTCTGGGCGGTATCGGCCGCGAGCGGATCGATGTCTATGCCGCAGCCATCAACTGGGTGGAGGATGCCGAAGCCGACCGGGAGCTCGAACGCTATACGGGCGAAGGTTTCCCACGCATCAAGGTGAAGATGGCAAAACCCGTCAAGGAGGCGTGCCGCCGGATCGAGAGATTGAGAAAGCGCGCCGGGGACGACCTTGCCCTCTGCGTCGATGCCAACTGGGCCTATACGCTGGACGAGGCCGTCGAAGTCGGCCGGGCGCTTTCGGCCAATGGCTATTTCTGGTTCGAGGAGCCGCTCGCGCCTGAAAACGAACTGGGCTACGAGGAACTTCGCAAACGCTGCGACGTGCCGCTCGCAGCCGGCGAGAGCAATTTCACCGCCGATCAGGTGCAGCGCCTCGTGGCAAACCGCACGCTGTCGATATTGCAGCCGGATGTCGCGCGCGCCGGCGGGATCAGCGAAACGAGGCGGATGGCGGACTTTGCCAGCCTGCACGATGTCGCTTATGCACCGCATATCGGTATGTCCGGCATCATCTGCGAGACGGCCAGCATTCATCTGGCAGCGGCGATGCCAAACTTCCTGCTGATGGAATGCGAATGCGATCTCAGCCCCTTCAAGCGTGATCTCGCAAATCTCGCACCGGGCTGCCTGCGCCAGAAGAACGGGACGCTCGATGTCCCTTCCGGGCCGGGCCTCGGCATCGAAATCGATTGGGACGCCGTCAAGCGGCTCCGCATCCAGTGAGGACCTGAAACAATGGCCACATCCACTTTTCCGACGGCGGCCGAGATGACCGAGGCGATGCGGCTTGCCATGCTACGTGCAGACCCGGCGCTCAGCCGCTTCGATCCCTTGCCACGCATCGTATCGTTCGACGATTTCGCGCGCGGCCACTGCGGCTGGTCGCAACTTGTCGGCAATTACGAGGATACGCTGGATTCGATGCTGCCCGGTTATGCCCAGCACTCGAGCGCAATGCTTTCGACGCTTGGCCATTGGGACGCCGGTTCGCATGGCGGCATGGATTCGTCCTATGCGCTGAAGATCGCCACGAAGCCGAAGCCGGGCGCCCAGAATGTCGCAATAAAGCGCCACACGTTTCGCGCTCGCGGGCCTATCCGCTTTGAAGTGTTCTTCACGTTCAAGCCAGAGGCGACGGAGCTGAAGCTTTCCGAGACCGATGTTCGCTCGGTCGGTTTCCTGTTCGATCTGCAATGTGGTGACCGGGATGGCGACGGCGAACGCGTCATGCCGCACCTTCGTTTTCTCAATGCCGAGAATGGCAGACATATCCAGAAGTGGCAGTACAAGCGCGAGACCACAGCCTTGAAGCCGATTGGCAATGAAGAGAAGACCGTCAGCCATTACCACCTTGCGCCTGAGGGATGGCTGGACCTGCCCGGCGGAGACCAGCGGCTCTGTTACAATGAGATCCCGACCAAGGTGAACTGGAGCTATCTGCGCTTCGACTTCGATCTGGCCACGATGAAAGCCACCGACTTTCAGTGCAACGATCGCCGCTTCGATCTGTCCGGCTTCGATTCCATCCGCATTCCAGCCATGAAAAATCTCTGGTGTATGCTCAATTTTTGCATGTTCGCGGAAACAGACGCGGCCAAGCGCGCCTTTCTCTATGTTGATTCCGTCTGCATTTCAGGGGACTTCTGATGCTGCCCGAAAATATTACCGCCATCATTGCCCGAAACGAGCGCTGGAGCGGCGAAGCGGCGAGCGAACCCTACGAAGCGGGCTGGGCGCGCGAGGCGGTGTTTTTCCTGCGTGCGCTCAAGGCGCCCATTGGTCGGCCGGGCAAGGCTTTCGTCGAGATCTCGCCCGACGGAATGCGCTGGGTTCGCGAAGGGACGGAATTCGACATGCCATCGGAGATCGACGGCCTTGCGGCGGCCCGCATCGCCCATTTCGGTAACTGGCTCCGCGTCGCCGCTCGTTTCGAAGACGGCGCCGAATGCACCGTCCTTTTAACGCTGCACCTGAAGGCTTGAGCGAGCTGCGGTGCAATCGCCCAGGCGAAGCTGCTATCAGCCGAGATAGGCGCCTTGCGCCAGGAGTTCTCTCCTGAGATCGGCATAGTCCACGTGCCGCGGGCTAGCCCGGTTGCCGATCGAGAGCGCCGCGCCCACGCCTGCCGCCTGGCCCAGCGCGAAGCAGGGCGGCATAACCCTGATGGCGCTCAAAGCTTCATGCGTCGCCGAGACCGCCCGGCCGGACACCAGCAGACCCTCGTGATGACGAGGTACCATCATGCGGTAAGGAATTTGGTAGGCGTTTGCGGTCGCCGGTGCATCGCCGCCAGTGCCGCCGCCCGATCCCGTCGGATCATGAATGTCGAGCGGATAACCACACAGGGCGACCACATCATCGAAGGCACGACCACTGCGCAGGTCTTCGAGCGTCAGCTCGTAATCACCCTCGATGCGCCGGGTCTCGCGCACGCCGATCTGCGTCGCCGTGTCCCTGAGCTCGACATTTTCGAAACCCGGCAGATTGTTGCGGAAGAAATCGAGAAGCGCCACCGTCTGCTCACGGCCCTCCATCTCGGCAAGCGTAAGCTCCTGCGCGTCCGCTCCGTTGCGGCGAAGCACGCGGCCGGTGTTGATACGCCAGACACCAGGCTCCATCGTCTTGTAGAGCCCGATGCCGCGCCGGGGCGCAGGAAACCGTCCCTCGGCCGTCGCCTTTGCAACGATCGAGGCGAATGGGCGGTAGTCGTCAGGGTGGGAGCGCACATAGTCCTCAACCACCTGGTCATCGACATTCTGTACCCGGAAGAACAGGGTCTGCGGCTGCGCGAGTCCGTCGCTGTCGCGGCCATGCCGCGTATGGACGCCGGCAAAATGCGCAACATCCCCGTCAGCAGAGCAATCGACCACGACCCTCGATCGGGCCGCCTTCAGCCCGCCTTTACCGGCGCAGACAACGCCGAGCACTCTCGGATTTCCCGCCTCATGATCGACGATCGCATCAACGGCCATCGTATGCAGCAGAAGATCCACCCCTGCCTCGACGCACATGCGCTGTGCCACCACCTTCGCCGCTTCGGGTTCGAAGGGCGTGACCTTGTCGTGACCATAGACGATAAAGCCGCAATAAGCCGACCCGGCGGGGATGGTGCTCGGGTGCATCGCGCCGCCGAGGGCCATCATCCGGTGCACGAATTCCTCGTAGATGCCGCGGATCAGCTGCTGACTGCCGTCGAGCGAGTAAGAGGTCATGCAGGGTCCGACGAGCCCTGCGGTGAGATTGCCGCCGAGAAAGCCGTAGCGTTCGACGAGCCGGACCTTTACGCCGAGACGCGCAGCAGCAACAGCAGCTGATAGGCCCGACGGTCCGCCACCGACGACGAGAACGTCGACGTCATCGTACTCAGGAATATCGGCCGCATAGGAATAACGCCGCTTTGTCTCCGTCATCGTATATCCTCCCTAGCGGAACATCGAGCCGCCATCGACGTCGAGCGCAGCGCCATAGACGAAGCTTGCCGCATCGGAGCAGAGAAACATGATGCCAGCTGCCATGTCGTCCGGCCTGCCCATGCGGCGCATCGGGAGGTTCCCGGCAATCCGGTCCTTCAGTGACTGGTCGATATGCGAATGCATCGGCGAATCCGTCGGCCCCGGGTTGAGGCTATTGATGCGAACCTTCTTGCCGGCAAGCTCGCGAGCGACCGATTTGACCATCGAAAGCGTGGCAGCTTTCGAGGCCGCGTAAGCCGTATCGGCGATTAACCCACCTCCCCCATGAACACCGGCGTCGGACGCAACGCAGACGATGTTTCCACCGTCCGGGTTATCAAGCATGCGTTTGACGCCTGCCTGAACGGTAAAGAAGGTTCCGAGCAGATTGATGTTCAGCACCTTCTGCCAATGCACCCAGTCCTGTTCGAACATCCGTTTCGCCGTAATGATCGCTGCGCAAGTGACCACGTTGTCCAGCCTGGCGAGATTGGTGTCGCAGTAGTCAAAGAGCTTGCCAATGCTCGCCTGGTCGGAGATATCGACCGGCACCGCATGCACATTCGCGCCACCATCCAGCAATTCGCGGGAATGCCGTTCGAGACCTTCCTTATCGCGATCGGCCATGACGACTTCCGCACTTTTGGAGGCAAAGGCACGTGACGTTTCCAGCCCCATGCCGCTGGCAGCGCCGGTGACGAGTACCGTTTTTCCAGCGAAAGCGTCATCTGCGAAGACGGAGTAATTCGGAGACATTAGCGATGTCCTTGCGTGTCAGCGGGAGAGAGATCGCGATCTAAACACAGACAAGACAGCTTAGCAACTATGTTTAAATGTCTTGAAGAATTTCAGCGTCTGTTGGAAGGAATGTGCAATGGAGGATACCCAAGCTCTTGAAGGGATCCGAACCGCCCCTTTCGTGTCGGATCCCACATTATCAATGACTTAGGCATCCGACCCGGCGTAATCGGATTTATGGAACTGGACTTGCCGCTTGATTGGCGAGACAGTGGCAGCTCCGACCCGACGTACCGTCTACAACAGGTTGCTAAGGGAAACTTCTACCTTCTTAGCATAAGCGACGGTCCGGTCCTCGCCCACGACAATTTTCATCAAGGCAATGTGCTGCCTGTCAAAAGGATCAAGATCTCTGCCTCGGCTCGCGCCAAGAGCGACTATTTGATGCAGTTTATATTCGTGCAAGCCTGACCAGCTACTTCGGAAAGGTAAAGACGGCTTTGGTGGCTTTAGCCCTCAAAAACTTTGACTTCGACGAACAGCATTGAACAATGAAGAACACTGAGATGGACGCACCGGTTCCGCAGATAGACGTTTGGAATATTCGGAGTATCGCTGTCGCTGGCCTGCTTGGGGTTACGTGTGCCGCGTACATTCGCGTCTTTGATTTTTGGCCCGTTGGTTCAAATGACGAGCTACGGGGATCTCTCGACTTGTTCGGGTTCCCAGTATTCTTAATGCTAGTGGCCGGAATGCTCTTCTTTTGGGTCATTCGGGCATTTGTCGACTTGTTCTATCGGCGCTTCCGTGGAGCTTTAAGCAGCTTTGTTGCGATTGCGATAGTTCCGGCCAGCCTTATGGCGATCGTCAGCGCACCCATCTTCGATCCCTGGCTATGGTATGTGGTCTGCAACAAGTCGAGTTTCGAATCCACCGCAGCCGTGAATGGCTCGGTACAAAATGGGCAAAGAGTTGCGCTCATCGAGGAGCGAGACATTACGACGGGCATCGCTGGCGTGACCACCAACCATTTTGTCGCTCTGATTTATAGCGAAGGCGATCCGGCTGACCTGGAATCACCAAACTCGGTGGTGACCCATATTTATGGCAGCTTCTATAGACGGGATGAGTTTCAGTGATGTCGAAGGACGTTTTTGCTCGGAGACGGCGGGTGTTTTCTCAAGATCTCAATCCGACCAATGGGACGGCGTCTCCCAACCAGGTTCACATGACGCCGGGCGCTCACAGCGGGTGAATCGAACATGGTCTGCCGAATAAACTTAAATGTCGCACCGGTACTTCTTTCAATTGCCAGGAGCCAGTCACGGTAATGAAAATTTGTCTCCCTCCCCACGATATGACAGACGATCTCGCCCTGATTGAAAGGTTTCATGACGCAATGTGGGCCTTCTACGAGGGGCAGGTACTCGAACTGCGAAAGGAACTGCAGGATATTCAATGTCCCGAGATCGAGATTTACTGCGCTTTCCGCTACGAGGGGGAAGTCAGCAATGGCGGTCATAACCAGTATATCAACAACCTTGATGGAAATCAGGAAGAGTTCGCAATCGCACTTTCTGGCCTAAGGCGCGTCGGCGCTGGCAAGCAGGCCGACGTCCTTGGCAGGATGATTTATTGGACGAAAACCGAACCTAGCGAGGTTCGTCGCATGCTCAACACGCGTAGCTTTGTGAAGCAGCCAGCGCTGGAACTTCTAACCGACGAGTTTTTCAACGTCCAAGAAGAAGTAACTGTCCGTCATCTTGCCGCCAGTTGGCTCAGGGCCAACGGCGACACAGAGATCGTGACAGAGGAACAATACCGGGAAAACAATCAAAGATTGCGCAAGCCACAACCGCAATCCTCTGCAGCGAAAGCAAGTACCCCCGAGCATCAGGGAAAAACTGGCCTTCTGGCACGCCTATCGGCCTTTTGGGGTAGACTTAACTAACGCCCCACAAGAGGGATCAGGCGACTTGAACGGACTCGCTGTTATGCGACTTTCGGTCACGCGGCGATCACTGCTATCGGTAGAACACGACGACCGGATCCTATCCAGCGCCAAGAGCCGAGGAGCGTAAACGGCTTTGCGCTACTGGTTGGCTTCGCTAGCACCCATTGCGTGGTAGAGTTAACTGCTCGGACTTACGGAAAACGCAGCAAGGGTAAAGCCATAGCGTCTTGCTCTCCGATGGAACTTCCGTCAGTTTCCGGGTCATGCTTCATTTCCAAAAAGACTCTGCAATCCTGTTCTGGACCACCGAAACCGACCCGACTCTTGCTGCACCTGGCAGTGTAGAGCGGCTTTCGCGCTCGAACATGCATCAGCGCGTCGTGCAGGTAACCGCACGTAAAGACGGATGGGCTGACATTTACTTTGGCGCAGACCAGTTCCAAGTCAGGGAACAGTGCCTGAGGTTTATCGAGCCGTTGCATTTTCATGTCGGCGACGATGTCGAGTTCAGCGGCGGCCACGCAACCATCCGAGACATTATCTGGCATTTCAAAGATGGAGAAGCGCACTACTATCTTGCGCAAAATGGCAAGAAGCTCTCCAAACGATATGTCAGAAACGATCTCGCGCGTGCTTCATAGTGGCAGCATTTCCAAGCTGAATAATCGTTATTGGCGGTGTGGGATTTGAACCCATCGCATGAATCCGGTTAGCATCGGCACGGGCCGCGTTCCGGGCATCATCCCTCCGGGCTTATCCCGTCTTGCCCATCCGCCCCGCCATTGGCTTTGTAACAAACGTGCTGTCACGATTCAACCGAAACCCCCGCCCTTTTAGGTAGCTAAATTAAACCTCTGGTGGATGATAGGTTAATCGTACCGGCTCGACGCCACCCCGGGCCGGGCAGCACAGCGTCCGACGGCCGCCCCCAATTACGCTGTCGGACGCGTCCTCATACGCGGCGGTCGCCATTCGCCATTTGTCCGAATAGTTTCAGAGGCGCAATAATTTTCAACAGTGGCTGACTCGGCAGAGGCGGTGGTAAAGCGCAACCTCGACGATCCAAAGTGCTTTCGGAGTGGCGATAGATCAAGGTTGATCCCGAAACCGAAGTAGCTCTGCAGAATCTTCTTTTGGATTGGCAACGCCATGAGGGCTTCATACGTCGCTTCTGCATAGGCGGCGATTTCATTTGCTGTTACCGCAAACGACAGGGCCGACATTAGGCGAGCCAAGGGGAAGTATTCTGCCGCCTCCCCGTCTCGTCCACCCTCTTCAGCATCGAAGTATTTTTCGTCCATTTCGGCGCTCAGCAGGCTGAAATCGACGCCCTGGGGCCGTTCACCTGCCGCCATCAGAATGGCAAGGCGGTCATTTTCGGGCAAGTCGTACGGGACATTTTTCATCCTGCGTAGGCAGGCCTGAAATATCTCCTCGAATATCTGCCGTGCGTCATTCGTGTCAGACACCTGTCGAAAAAGTGCGGCCAGGTTTTCATTGATTGTCGATAATCGCATATTCGAATTTGATGGTGATGCTATCAGCTGTGTCAATCGCAAAAGTAAGGCTCATGCTCGCCGGGTCCTGAGAACCCGCGTCGAATTTTAGAAATCATGGATGATTCGATGGAACGTACCGACTGGCTCGACAAGAATGAGATTGACCCCAACTGGGATCAAGCCTTCGCTGACGAAATCCTCGGTTCCTTGGTTCTCTTTGGGATTACCCATCGCCAGACCGACGGGACCGTAATAAAGGAAGAGCAATTTCACGGTTACGTCAAATCCGTCGATCAGCGCTGGGGAATAACAACCAGGCTCGAAGGCAACGACGTTCAGGAGGAGATCAACCTTCCTCCGATGCTTGAAGTCTTTGAACGGGCGGAGCCATGTATTTATACCGATCACGCTGGCAATGCCGTACGCGACCCCGATTTCATCGCATATTGGACAGTCACCTCCAGAACAAGTTAGCCCACGGCCCTTCGGCTACTTTCGGTCAGCGGTGAGAATACCCTACTAGCAAACCAAAAACTGTTGCTTTCCATGATTCAGCTGCTGAACATCATACAACGTCACCTGGCGGCTTATCGCTTAGCTCTTGTGGGCTTGCCGTCGCTGGGCCTGTATTTCTATCCCGACATCTTCATGATCGTACCGCTTGCGCTCCTCCCAGCTATACCTGGTGCCTTCCTTAGCCGCTGGCGTAAGAACCACATAATTAATGGTCAGGCGAAGGCCGCGATAGATTGGTACCACGGCGTCGTCTGGATCTGGCGAGGCTTCCCCATGAAATAAATCTACGCGCAAGGCACTCGATTTAACTGATCCATGCGAGGCGACGTAGGAAATGAGGACGTGAAGACGCTTGGTCTCTTGCCGAAACAGACGATAACTCGCAAAGGCGACATGGAAGGCCGGTTGGCCAAATTTCTGATTGGCATCCTCTATCACGAGCCGGAATCGATTGCGCTTTAGCAAAAGGGATTTGTCAAGGATTGCGAGTCTTCGACAGGTCTCTTCATTAAGGCCGAAACAAGCGACGCGCCCTCGCTTGGGGTAAGAAAGTGGGACAAGAACTTCTGCGAAGGGCAAATGCAGACCCAACTCTGGATTTCAAAGGGTTGGGCTACTACTGTTGGCTCGAAGAAAACCCCTCAGCATCCCAATGGCAGCATTGCCTCGATTTCTTCCAAGTTGTTGGCGAAGGCGAATTTCCTGATCTCGATGAAATGGGGATAGAGGCGTACGAACGTCCGACGACGGCCCGCTTATGGACTTGAACGAACGGTGCGAGAAATCGCTTTTCTGTTGAACTTTACCAGAACTTCCACCATGGCCGCTCTGGAAGGGCAGTATAAGCATGGACGGAAAACCAGGCACAGTTGTCGCAGTCAAAAGTCCAACAGCTGCCGACCAGGCGATGTATTTCAGGTTCAACGAAACCAAGGAGATTGGTAATCAAACCCGGATCATCCTTGCTGTCCCAAGACAATTCAATACGCTGATTGCAGAGCGCTATCGCACTACTGTCTTTATGGGGGAATTTTCTGGATATCTCCCGAGATTCATCCAAGACGTTTGCCTCCGTGCTCAATCGGACATCCAATTCAGCACGTGCTCCAAACTTGAAATGCTCTGATGTGATCTCCTTGAGAGGTTCCCGATACCTAGCAAGCGCCGCTTGCAGCGGTGCCAAATCATCAAATCCGTCGCGAAAAAGGATCAACCAAGTGAAGCGTGTCATTTTACCTCAACATTTCACATGACTGCCGCCGAAATCGATCCCGAGCAACGGATATCGTGATTTTCGGCCGCCGCTGACTATAGTTCTTTCACCAAGACGCGCTCAGGCTTCGTCTCATCAACCATAAGCCACCCAGACCGCATATAGAACTCAATTGCATCTCGTGCCGCATACACCGTCAACGAGCGTACACCGCGATCTCTTGCAAAGCTTTCAACTCCTGACATCAGCTCCCGACCGAGGCCTTGCCGCTGAAAATCAGGCCTGATGGCAACCGTCCGAACGACGGCATGATTATCTTGTTTGAAGTCGAGTCTGGCAGCGCCGACAATAGTGGTGCCCCTTAAAAGCACGAGCGGAAAGTGGTCGTTCCTTCGATCATCCGGATGGTCGGGATCATAGCCATCGAGACCGCGAGCATCAAACAGGACGGTACGGCGGATTTCGTGATAGGCCGCCCAATCTTCTGGGGTGAGAACGGGAAGCACCCGCAGGGTCAGCTGTGAGGTATCGGCCCAAGTGTAAGCGATTTGATCGATTTCAACAGGACCAAAAGTAATCGCACCGCCGTCCGCTTCTTTTCCGCCAAGACGGGAGTAGAAATGCCGATAAGGATTGAGAGCCAAGGCCATTGTGACCAAACCCTCACGGCCGAAATTCTGTAGATCTGTGACGACGCGCCGAAAAAGGATTGAGCCGATATTCCGCCGCTGAGCGGTCGGCAGGACGTAAATGGCGTAAAGCTCATTGCCTTGCGAAAAGCGATCATGCCGTGATGGCCCACCGCTTGCGAAATCGACTACTGCGTCGTCATCAACGGCAACGTGGTAGATTGCGTCGGATTGGCCAAACACGCGACGATGCCGCTTTTCCTGATGCGCATAGGAAAGATCGTAGAGATATTCGGAAGGAAGGAGACCAGCAAAGGTCGATCTCCAGGTCTCGACTACAACGATTGCAATCCCCGGGACATCTCGTTCTGAAGCACGTCGAATTTCAAATGCCATCGGTCATCCGTTGCGAGTAACAGCCTCCATCGCCAGCGATACGCCCTCCCACAATTTCTCATTTTGCTCGAGCGACCTCTCGATGGATTGGGCGAGATTGGCGATCACGACCTGCTTGGCAGGCATAACTGCGATCATCTGGCCGTGTGCTCCGTGAGCGAAATATCGGAATGGCGGGAGATTGGCACGATATTTCGACGTCTGTTGATTTTGTGCTTCCCCATTGTGACCTGTCGTCCACCACATGTAGCCATAGCCTGCCTGTCCGTCGAAGGAATGCGCCGATACGCTGTCATGCACCCATTGCTCAGGTACGACCTGCACACCATTCCAACGTCCACGGTTGAGATAGAGCCATCCGAAGCGGGCAAGGTCCCTGGCCGTCATGTGCATATGATAGGCTGGGTGTTGGGACAGCGGACCCCGAAGATAGGCTCCGTCGGACGGATGGAAATCCTGCATTCCGATCCTAGTTGCAATGTCGGTCATCACGCCGTCGAATACCGTGTGACCGGTCGCCTGTTCATAAATTGTCCCGAGAGCGTTGAAATCCCAATTGTTATAATGCCAGAAACTTCCTGGCTCCTGGCTTCCTCGGGGCGGCTTTGCAGCAGTCATCTCTTTCGATTCAGCCAGCGCAGGATGATAGATGCCGGATCGAGCCTGAAGGAGATGCCGAACGGTCGCTTGGCGTTCAGTCTTGGTCAGACCGTCAATGTCATCGACGCCCAAATCCTCCATCGTGGCATCAAGGCGAATTTTACCCCGCCGCACCTCCAGCCCGATCAGTGCGCTGAGAAAGCTTTTGCGAATGGAACGGATGAGAACTTTCTGGTCTGTCGCACCGCTGGCGTGGAAAATCCGCCCCTCATGAACAACGATCGTCCCGATCGAGCCAAAGGCTGCGAATGCTGCCTCGGCTTGCGCCAAGAGATTGGCGGACTGGTTTGACGGACTGGCTCCCTCCCATTCGCTGGCGGGAAAAACCGCCTCAACGCTTTGAACCGCCATTTCTCAGCTCCCGTTCAAACAGTAATCCCGCATTTCCGGCGCATTCGATCGGAGTGGGTCAAAGGGCTACTTGGATGCTACACGGGCCGGGCAAACCTACTTGTTTTTGAAAACATCGCATCGCATGTGACCAGCCGCCGTCTGGTAAAAGTTTTCGAAATCCGGATTTGACACGAGGCAAACGAAAATCCCGGGCTGTCCCGTGGGCACATATTTCCCTTTATAAGTATAAACGTACCTCGGTATTTGCCCTGCCTTTATATAGATGTAGTCTCTATTGGAATCTGCAATCTCTTTCCAATTTTGTATTGTATATATGAAAGCGCCATCGGCATTTTTGTAAACCGGCTGATACCTCGGAAGCAGTTTCTGCAAATCGAATTTGCCATAGGGGCTTAGCAAGAACTTGCCCTTGATGGCCTTGTATTCCAATCCGTCATTCGTCAACGTCGCACTCATACCGATGTTCTTGCCGTTGTCGGACTTCGGAATAGCATTCAATTTGAGAGGCGAGCGAAGGAGCGATAAATCAAATCCCTCAGCCTTTGCGGCATGAGAAAAGGCAAAAGCCGCAAGAACAAACACCATGAAGCGGATATATAAATTAATTCTCCTGCCGGTCTGCATAAACGTGTCTCACTTTTTCTTTTTCGATGAATGGGTGGCAAGGAAGGTGTACCCGTTCTCTTCATTTGCAAACATGCGTGCATCCATGTCCCGCCTGTTCTGCACGCCTGCACTCCATACTTTATTCGAAGTATTAAAATGATTTTTGAGATAATTCGGCACAAGTGAATATCGGTCAGCATTCACGAGCTTTGATAGGTTCTGCACCTGGGTCTTTGGCGGATTTTTGTTGCCGTTCTCGTCATAGAGAGACGAAGCATCGGACTTCAACGCGCCAGGCCCACCGTTGAAAGACAGATCAAGCATTGCATCGACTTCGTAGTAATAGAGCGGGACGAAAACTCTTCTTTCGATTTCATTTCCGCCATTCTTGGCAATGTCCTCGTCTCTCAGCTGCTCCATTTTCTCATCCGATAGCGGTTGCGCCCACTCGCCTTCGGTGAAGCGCTTCGAGGCAATCTCGGCATCGGTGATTTTGTGGCCGATACCAATTGTGTCGTTACCGCCTTCCGGAGACGGATACTGATTTGGCTCCGGGCTTTCGCTCTTATTCAAGACGCCTTTATACTTCTTCGATGCCTTCCAAGGCTTCCACTGCCGCTTGGTCAATGCATCGACAATCTTCTGCTCTGCAATCGCCGCAACAGGAGCATTGAAGAGCGGAGCCTCATCAATCTTGTTCTCGTCGGTATCCTGGCTTGTCGGATACCCGTCGTCTTCGCTGCGATGCCCGAGATAAAGATAAACGGTCTCGGTGCTACTCGAGGTGAAATATCGTTCAGTCAGCCCGTTCTCATCGGTCGTTCCCTGATAAACCAGACCAGACTGCTCCATCTTGATCGTATAATACATCCCGGCACAGATGCTGCCCGCAGAACAGGTTTCACCATCATCCTTGGTATCCGTCACCCGAAATGCCAGGCTGTACTGACCGTTCTTATCACAGGTGGCGCAAGGCTTGGCTTCCGCAGTCGTTGTCGCTTGCTGGGCACTGGCATTGGCGTCCTGAGCGGCTTGTCCAGTCGGAGCATCATTTTCTCTTGCCCATTCGGTAAAGCGGTCCGTCGGCGGAGCTAACAGTCCGCCGAGAGGCGTGAAGCCAGAGACCGGGTCCCCTCCAAGCGTGTCCCCTTGCAACATTCGTCGAAAGTCAACGGCCGAGAAAAAATCTTCCGACATTCACGAACATCCTTGTCCAGCGGTCATTTCGAAGCGGGAATTTTGGAAAGACGGGTCATGAGGGCATACACCTTATCATCCGGTGTGCCATCCTCAGGGAAGGACCTCAAATATCCGCGCAAACCCGGATCCCGCCCAACTTTTCCGCCACTATGAAGCTGCAGGTAGGCCCATAAAGCGAGCCCACGCTCCGTTCTCAAGCCCAGCTCTTCCCCCTCTGCACAAGTCCGGATCGTATACCTTCGGAGTTCCGCATCGGTCATCTGGCTCGTGCGCAGCGGTTCGGTCTCGCGAAGGTAGCGCACGGTCTTCATTTGTGACGACGTCTTCCGATTGGCCTCCAACTCTTCTATTTGTTCGTCTGACAGGCGAAGCGGTCCTCGGGGCATCACTGCGTCGGTGACTGGCTTCACAGCTCTTCGTCGGCCACCATACTCCGACGCATACCACATGACCTGATCGCACGGCCCCATGAGCCGTATAAACTGGTCTTGCGTCAGAAGAGGTACGACGGAGTTCAATACTTCGGGATCGTAATGCCGAAACAGGACCGACTGCTCGCCCCGATGGGTTCCGCCAGGTTCCTGCTCTCCATCTGTTGGTGGCTCATCGTCATCGGGGATAAGGATCAGGTTAATGCTACGTAGATGCCGGAAAAGCCTGTCCTCGCCTGCGGCGCTAGACCAAAGCGCCATCGAGTGGACCGCTTTCGACAAGCCCAAAACCTTCCTCAGCATGCTTTCGTCGTCAATAGGCACTAACCAGCCCGCAGCTCGCGCGATCTCCTCGTCCGCATGTTCAAGAAACAATGATCGACTGTATATTCCTTCGTCCTCAAGGGCCTTGGGCAAATCGAAGAAGTTTGCACCATCCATAACCGCATAAACCGGCTGCGGCATCTTCCGGTAGCCTTCCAGGATCGACATTTCGGCATCAGGCAGGAGGTCCTTCTTCCTGCCAGTGACATCTATCTCGCTATGCATTCTTGTCCTGCTTGATGAATGGAACGCGCTGGGCTGCCATCTTCCTTAGGCACTGGGCTGGGGGAACCGGCGCTTTACCAGGAACGATGTCAGGACTATGGAGAATCGGACCCGGCCCCACCGTCAGCTGTGCCCCACCTCCCTTGACGATCGTCGTTTGCGGTGCCTCGATTACCACGACACCGCTCTTGTCCATCTCGAATCGGGCGTCGCCAACCCGGACGCGGAAGGTGTCCCCAGCCTTGATTTCGAAGACCCGACCCGCATCAAAGCCGATTGTCTCACCTGCAGAGTAATTGAGTCCTTTGCCGACCGATTCTTCCTTATTAGCACCGACGACTACGAGTTGATCGCCTCCCACAAACGTCGATTTTAGAATACCGACCTGCTCCGTGGAAACCTTGCCAACAGATCTGGCGAAGGCATTCGTCACGCTCAGCGTCTTGTTCGCGCCGATGGTTTCCGTGTGATTTCGAGCGACGGAAATCGACTTATTGTTTCCGACGGATTCGCTTTGGTCATGACCGACTGCCTTTGTACGGTCGTGAAGAATATCGATATTCATATCCTTTTGAGCGTGAACATAGATCTCTTCTTGTTCTCGCTCGTCCTCGAAAGTCAGCTCGTTGAAGCCGCTTCCCTTGTGGGTATTGGTGCGGAAGACTGTTTTGGTCTTATTGCCCGGCAAGTCATAAGGAACCGCATTCGCAGGATTGGGAACAACGCCGACGACGACCGGCCGGTCAGGATCGCTATCCAGAAATGCAGTGAGCACCTCCATCCCGATGCGGGGTATGACTTGACCACCCCAGCCCTGCCCGGCCCAGTTCGTCGCCACCCTGATCCACTTGGTATCAGAGCCGTCCTTCTTGGCGCGATGTCGCTGCCATGGGAACCAGAGCTTGATACAGCCGTCTTCGTCGCAGTGAATTTCCTCTCCGACAGGCCCGGCAACGACAGCCACCTGCAAGCCTTCGATCTTTGGCTTGGGCGTCGACCGATGTGGGGTCAGCGGAATCCTTGATGGAATGGCCTCAAAACTGTTTCGGTATTCGGGCTCGGAACTGGAGTCCGTCTCGTAAGAGCGGTCGACCACAACGTGCTTGGCAGCGGTGACAACGTGCTCTTCGAACTTCGCCTCATGATTCGCCACGTTATAGGGGGTAAATCGACGACCCGGTTCGAGGATGCGCACCGTCGAGGAGCCAACCACCCGTTCGTAATCCGCTTCGCTCGCCTGTGAACGTAACTTTTGAGACTGTTCCGCCTCATCGAAGGCCATGGCCCTAGCTGGCCACTCGAATACCTCGCGCTTGGCATTGTCTGGCAAATCGACTTGTGATGGCATTGAGTTCAGGGGAATGGACCCGAAAGTTTTGTAGTTCCAATCTGCTCCAGCCCGCACCCCCGGCACATAAGCAAACCGGCGCGTCCATTCGCGGATGTGATTGCGGTCGCTCGACCCCATTGCGAGGCGAACGCGGCCGTCGCCGCCGACAGCATCAGATGGCTGAAGCCAGCCTGATGGATGGTTGGCGACATGAAGCGTATGAGCACCTCTCTTGTGCGAGAACCACCAGAAATAGCCATCTTGCTCAAAGCGACGCAACAAATAGCGCAGATCACTCTCATTGAACTGGGTTGAAAAATGAATTGCCGCCGCCGGTTTCAGCACGCCGCCAGCGTCGGCCCGGTTAAGTCCGTGCTCGTTCAACAAGGTATCGAGGACATCCAGTGTGGTAACGTCCATCCAAATACGCGAGTCCCGGGTCTGTGACAAAAGCCAAAGCGAGGGACGGAGCAATAAATGATATGAGCGAAGTGCTCTCGTTACGGCAGGGCCTTCATGCAGTTCGGTGACCAGACCGTTCCAGCAACGGTAGACCGGTTCATCATCGCCCTCTCCAGCCTGGATCTCCACCTCGATATCTACAAGCTTACCAATCAAGTCGGCTGGCGCGATGTCTACTTTGGATCGTACTGCAACTTCGATCTCAAAAAATTGGTTCACGCCCTCGCTGATATGTACCCGTTCTGGGAGGAGGACGTTTTCGCCAAGTGGGCTATGGAGACGGAGAACACGAGATGCCTGAATAAAATCGGCAGCAGAAGGTTGGGTGTTCATGGAAGCTCCATGGCATACGAAATCACTGGCTTGCAAGCCGCCAAGCTTAACGACTAATCCGAGTAATTCCCGGACCGCGTGTGCAACTTAGGTCGTTCGCGCGAACCGTCAAGGGCGGGATTGATCGCAAGATACACCGGATCACGATGTTCTTGCCGCACGAATGATAGAGAGCAGATTTCAAAATCCGTCCCGATTTCACGCAGGAGCGATATGCGGTGCCATTGAGTTGAAACCCGGCGATTGGAGGAGTTTGAGCATACTTTGTACTGCACCCCGCTCCCCAAATCGTTGTCATAGCTCCACCTTTGGTAGAGTCATGACTTTTTACGGCAACCCGTGAAACCAGATTTACTTAAACTTTATGTGTCAGGGAAGGCCGTGCAGCGCATCCGATCATCCGGTATGGCTCGGTTATTGCGCTGGCTTTACGTTCTGCTGTTGGTCTTGTTGCTGCTTCAGTTTCCTAGCGGCGACTTGTTTCTTGTGGAGTTCATGTCCAGCAATGCACCCGCCGACAGCACCGAGCACGGCATGGTGTCCGGCATAATGGCTAGCAACAGCGCCCGCCGCGCCGCCACTGATGCAGCCGATGGCGTGGGCTTCTGAACTTGCGCCGACAAGTGCCAGCAGACCTAAGGCAATCATAGCTTTCTTCATGTGGTTTCTCCTCGGCTATGACTCGACTGCCGAAATTTATGCATCACTGAACTGAACCGCGACTGAATGAGCTGGCCTTGCCGCAGAGGGTGGCCCGCACCATGAAAGCTGCAAAATGCCGAAGTCACTTATGAATCGTGCCGAGTTGGTTAGACTCACTGCCTTTTTTGTCGGCCAATTTCATGATGTGGCCGACCTCTTTGAGGAGGTAATGATCGAAACCAACTCGGCTTATTGGATTGCAGTTTCCGAACGCAGGCCAAAATTTGAAAATCTCAGCTCAACGTACTGACTTAAATTGCATCACTTTGGGAAGCTCGACATCTTGCGCGACCTCACCAGAACTTCCACCAAGGTCGCATTGAATTGGATGGCGGTTCATGGAGCGGAGGCGTCGCCTCTTCAATCATCTCTCCATCCCGCCCATACTGCTCACCCTCATCTCCCCGAACCCTAGCGCCGAGCACTTGCGCGATGCGCCACATTTTTCGGCGGATCTCCTCGTCCGGGTTCTTCGCAACAATATTGCCCGCGCTCCATATGAGACGTGCTTTGTTTTCCGAATTTGATCCGCCCGAATAATTCGTCCAGACGCAAATGCCATCGCCTTCAATGCGCAGGAGAGCCCCCTCGCCAACGTGTGTTTCGGCAGAACCATCATGTCGAAGCTCAGGATCGCTGTCCACATACGCCAGCCATTCGTTAAGATCGATGGAGGGAGACGCGTCGAACCAATTGAGTTTTCGAGTAATATGAAGATCGTAGCCATTATTGCGCCTTACCTCAAAGTGAACGGACGGACGGGTCCGACCTAGCAGTTGCCAGTTTAAGGAGAAATGACGACCCCTGCCGCCGAGCCGACCTGCGAATAGGAAATCTCGCGCGTGCCCTGCTTCCAAAAAGCGGTCGTGCTTACTTCATCTTTATAGAGGGATGACGGTCGGCCAAGAAGCTCGATCAGCGCATCAAGCAGTCCGTCAGCAACGTTGACCGAGTAAGAACATGCCTTGTGCGCATTCGGACCCTCCGCCACCCGAAACGAAATCGTCTCTACGTTTTCGGTTGTGGTCTTTCGCCAACCAACGACATCGACGGAACCACCATTGTAGGACACGAAGCTTCGTCGCCATTCTATGGTGCTGGGGTCAGTTGCTGGGATGATCTCCCAGCCAAGCTGGTTGCCCTTTGAGGTGACCTCAGCGATGGTTTCAGAGCTGCAAACCTCAAGTAGACGCTTGGGTGCCAACGTCTGAGGGGCCGCGATAGACACTCCCCCCAGCACCAACGTGCCTATTGCCAATGCCCACGCCCCACAGAAGGCATTCGGGTATTTCAAACTCACGCCATGCCTCCGTGGGTTGCTATCGGAGAGCAAGTTAGGTCGTGTTCCAGAGCATGCAAGTCTCGGCTGCAGTGGCTAATCCCTTCCTTCTGAAAACGACAAACCCCTTTTCGGCAACGGTCCTCGATATCGCATCCTGCCTAAACGGGGGTAATTTCGGCTCTCATCTCTCGGGCCACAGCCTCCAGCTCTTGTCGCGAAGCAGCAGGAGTTGACCTGAAGGTTAACGTTTCCTCAGCAATGTACAGCCTTGACGTAATATCAGTTTTCTCTCTCATCGGCACAACATGTGCGTGCACGTGGAGAATGTCGCCACCTGAGAAAAGGAAAGCGACACGATCTACGCCGTAAAGTTTCTTTTGAGCACGAGCAATCCTTTGCCCTGTGCAGACGATCTCGCCCGCAAGGTCGGCTGGCAAATCATCGAAATAGTTGAAATGATCGCGAGGGATGATTTGAACATGCCCACGACGGATCGGAGAGGTATCGAGGAACGCTAATAACTCAGAGCTTTCCAAAACGGGGACGCATGAAATCCGATTGTTCACGATGTCGCAAAAGAGGCACGAAGAATTCTTGATGTTCATCACGTACCGTCCTGTCCAGCCCGCTTGTGCGGATAAGCATATCGAGGACCGAGCCGGACATTCAACCCGGAGAATACGATGCAGACCTACGGACAGATGACACTCAGTGGAAAGGTACAGGGCGAGCTTTTGACACCGGCTCAACCGAACGAATGGGGCATCCTCGTCCTGGGTGGTTCGAGCGGTCGCGTTGATATCCAGCGTGTCGAGTTTCACAACGTTCTGACCCGCATTTTCATTTGACGTTGATCCATTCAGTCGTCATGAACTCATTGGCGCATTTGCTATATCGATTTCGTTCGAGGGTCACGGCGAAATGCAAAACTGGGTGAAATCGTGACACAAATCAACACATGACGTCTCAGCTGGACATGTTTTCGGAGAATGCACAGGCCGTTCGCAGAATGTCGGCGCCACACCTGCGGGCTCGGCAGGCCGGATCAGCGCCTGACGAGGCCGAGATGGTGCGGATCCTGCAAGCGACCGGCCGCTACCAGGTTCTGAAAAAACTCGAAGCTCGCCCGATTGCCGCTGTTCCAAGACCTGGCTATCCGCTCCGGGGTGTCATCCTCGATACCGAGACGACCGGGCTCGATGCGAGGAAGGACGAGATCATCGAAATCGGCCTGATCGGCTTCACCTTCAATGAGGACGGCGAGATCGGCGATGTCACTGGTATCTATGGGGGGCTGCAGCAACCGAGCATTCCCATCCCGACCGACGTTATCAGGCTGACCGGCATCACAGACGCCATGGTCCTCGGCCAGATGATCGACATGTCAGCGGTGCGTGCGCTCATCGAGCCTGCCGATCTCGTCATTGCCCACAATGCCGGCTTCGATCGGCCCTTTTGCGAGGCCTTCTCCTCCATCTTTGCCAGCAAGGCCTGGGCGTGTTCCAATTCCGAGATCGATTGGAGCGCTAGGGGATATGAGGGAACCAAGCTCGGCTATCTCATCAACCAGAGTGGTTATTTTCACGTCGGCCATCGCGCCATCGATGACTGCTTCGCATTGCTGGAGGTGCTGGCACTCCCTCAGAGCGATAACGCTCAAACACCTTTTGCCGAGCTCTACGAGGCAAGCCAGCGCTCTCGGGTGCGCATCTTCGCGGAGAACTCACCCTTCGATCTCAAGGATCGCTTGAAAGAGCGAGGCTATCGCTGGTCCGACGGCAGCGACGGCCGGCCGAAATCATGGTGGATTGAGATCGGCGAAGATGCCATGGACGACGAGCTCCGCTTCCTGCGAACGGAGATCTACCGCTGGAAGGATGCCGATCCGCCGGTCCAGCGTCTGACAGCATTCGATCGATTCAGGGGGCGCATCTAGTTTCATTATTGCTTCTCATCTCAACGCTCGCGCATTGCCTCTGATTCCACCTCGATCAAAGGTGAGAAGACGTATTCCAGCAGTCGGCGAGAGCCGGTTTTGATTTCGACGGTTACCGTCATACCAGCCGACAATGGAACCTCGCGCCCATCAGCTCTGATTGCCGCCTTTGAAGGGGTGATGATAACAGGGTAGACGAGGTTCTGAGTCTGACCGACAGAAGTATTATTGGTATTGGACTTGGCCAGTTGCGTCGGATCGTTTTCAGCCACCTGCGCGTCGGAGCTGGGGATGGAGTCGCGAGCCACGCTCGTAACGGTCCCGTTCAACGTCCCGTAGCGGGTGAACGGAAAAGATTCGATTTTGATGATTGCCTGCTGGCCCTCGTGCACAAAACCAATGTCCTTGTTCTCCGCGTAGGCCTCGATCTCCAGTGGAGTGTTGTCTGGGACTATTCGCATGACTTGCTGGCCGGTCGTTACGACCTGACCGATGGTGGTAACAGCCAAACCTTGAACAATCCCGTCGATAGGGCTTGCCAGGGTCATATGGCTCGTTGCCGCTCGAGCCTTGACGAGCCGTTGGGCCAGATCGTCTGCCTGTCGTTCGGCATCCGCGAGCTTCTGTGCATTTTCGCTTTTGAACGCCTCGAGCGTTTTCTGTTTCTCGGCTGCTAGGGTGTCCAGGGACGCCGCGGTCTGTTCGAGTTGGCCATGATCCGTGGCAAACGTTGCCTCTTCATCCTGGAGGCTTTGCAGAGCATCTATCAGGGTCGATTTCGTGCCGGTATTGTCAGCAATGAGAGCGTTTCGAAGATCCACCCTTTGCTGAAGTGTCTGAATGAGATTGGCCTCGGCTTGAGTGGTGGCCTTCAGCGACGCCTGCTCCGCAAGCTTTTCAGACTTTTGTGCCTCAAGGCTCCGAATCTGCGCGCGAAGACTACCGATATCGTGCTCCAGCACCCGATCCTCCCGACTTCGAATATCCGATGGGATATCCTCCGGCCAGTTGATGGTAGGGCTGAAATCAGTACCACCATCCTGAGCGACTGCAATAACGGCATTCCGGCGCAAAATTTCAGCGCGATAAGAGGCCAGGCTAACGGAAAGCTCGTTGGCATCCGCCATAGCCTCGGTCGGATCGAGTTCCAGCAGAATATCTCCGGCATGAACGCGCGTGCCGTTCGCGACATTGAAAGCACGTACACGGCCCGTTTCCAAAGGCTGGATGACTTTGACCTGGCTTGCCGGCCTGATTTTCCCGGTAGCGACCGCGAAAATATCGATGCGCCCAACGTAGCTCCAGGCCAATGTGGCGCTCGCAAACAGACAGATGATAACGATCAATGCCATCTGTGTCGGTGACGCAGGCGTTTCGATAATCTCGAGGGCTGCCGGCAGGAACTCATTATCTGAGCGCTGCCGGTGAACAGCGAGACGTTTAGCTCGCCTTACCGCTTTCGTCGGAACGATTTCGTTCACACCCGCTCCTCCTGCAATTGGTCGGTCTGCAGCGCCCAGAGATGGGCATATAGCCCGCCCGGCCGACGCACCAATTCCTCATGTGAACCGATCTCGACAATCCGCCCCTCGGCCATGCTGATGATCCTGTTGCAGGGGCGCACCGCTGCGAGCCGGTGTGCAATAATGATGACCGTTCGACCCTGAACAATGCTCTTCATATTGCGGTGAATGACGCGCTCGCTTTCATAATCGAGCGCACTGGTGGCCTCGTCAAATATCAGAATGGGAGGATTGGTAGCTAACGCTCGCGCGATTGCCAGGCGTTGGCGTTGTCCGCCGGAAAGATTGGCGCCGCGCTCTTCGATGATGGTGTCATACCCATTTGGTAGCTTGTCGATGAACTCGTCGGCTCCCGCCAAACGCGCCACCTGCATGACGACGGCACGAGATGTGGTCGGATTGGCTAAAGCAATGTTGTCGTGAATGCTCCGATTGAATAGAAGATTCTCCTGAAGGACCACCCCTATGTTCCCGCGAAGCCAAGCGGGATCGATTTGGGCAATGTCTGCGCGGTCAACGAGGATTTGGCCTTCTTCCGGAAGGTAGAGACGCTGCACGAGCTTCGTCAGCGTAGACTTGCCCGATCCTGAAGGCCCGACGATGCCGATTACCTCACCGGGCCGAATGGAAAGCGAAACCGACTTCAGCACCTCAGGGGCTCCCGGACGATATCGGAAGCGGACATTGCGAAATTCGATTGCCCCTTTCGGAGGCGGCAGGCTTCCAATACTTGCCGAAGGCGCGCGTTCGGTGGCCGTATTCAAAATATCTCCGAGCCGCTCGACAGAAACCTGGACTTGCTGAAAATCCTGCCAAAGCTGCGATAGCCGGAGCACCGGCTGCATGACCTGGCTCGAAATCATGTTGAAGGCGATCAACCCACCGACGGTAAGTGAACCGTCCATCACCGCCGTCGCGCCAAAGTACAAGATGCCAGCTGTTACGAGCTTGTTCACGTATTGAATGGCGTTTTGGCCGCCCGCGGAAAACATGGACGCTTCAAAGGACGTTTTCACATAGGCGGCAAGTTTCTCTTCCCATTGGGCTTGCATAGCCGGCTCCACGGCGGCCGCTTTCAACGTCTGCACGCCAACGATCGACTCCACAAGGAATTGCTGACTTTCCGCGCCTCTATTGAATTTCTCCTTTATTTTGTCGCGCAAGGCAGGGCGGATCAGGACGGTGATCAGAATGTAGAGCGGGATCGACGCCACGACGATGAGCGTCAATCGCCATGAATAGGCCAATAGAACCGCAATGAAGATAAGCGCGAAAAAGAGGTCGATTGCAGAAAACAGGGCCTGCCCGGTCAGAAACGAGCGAATGGTTTCAAGCTCCCGCACGCGCGCGACCGTCTGTCCGGCGGACCGAGTTTCGAAATAACCGAGCGGCAACCTTAGAAGATGAGCAAATAATCGACGACCTAGCTCGACGTCGATACGGTTTGTCGTGTGTGACAGCGCGTAACTCCGCAGATATTGCAGGCTGACATCAAAGATGCCCAGCACGGCCAACCCGCCCACGAGCACGGCAAGCGTGGAGTAACCCTTGTGAACAACCACCTTGTCGACGATTGCTTGGAAGAAAAGTGGCGTGACCAGGGCAAACAGCTGAACAAAAAGGGATGCCAAAAGCACATTCGCCAAAGGTTTGCGATACCGCCAAATTGACGGCAAAAACCAGCTAAAGCCAAAGGTTTTTGGGTCGACACCGTCTCCCCGGAACCGACGTTGGACCAGAACGGCTTCAATCTCGATCTCCCCTAAGGCGGCTGCGATTGGCACCTCCCGCGCAATCCGACTTACCGGATCGACCAGTCTGATTTCACCAGTCGGTGTGAGTCCACCATAGAGGACGTATCCACCCGCCTTGAGCTTGACGATCGCTGGCGCAGGGATTGCGCGCAACCGAGCCCCAGTTCGCACGGTGACAATCCGCGCCTTAAGACCAATGCGATTGGCCGCTCGCAGCACGTCGCCGTGGCTGGCGCTGCGGTCGCCAAGCACGAGTTCTCTTGCCAATCGCAGCGGATCGGCAACGATGCGGTAGTAACCCGCTACCGCACTTAATGCGACCAAACCGCTATCGATCGCGGCCGTCGGCATCTGCGCCCCTGACGGTATCTCGTTCATTGCCCTGGCTCGCCCCTAAAGTAAAAAGACGGCGCTGGAGAAGCGCCGCCTTTGTCATCGCTATACGTTCACGCTGCCCGCATGAAATCGCTCGCCGTCAATGACGGACGATTATACTGGGACGTGAACGCATCATCTCCGATTAAATTCCAAGAGGATGGTGTGAGCGGCGTGGAGGACGTGCCGAGACTTGCGCCAAGTGTCGCCGGTTGGATACCGACGATGTCCGGAAGCCCATTGAATGTATCAACGTTAGCCTGTGCCCATTCGGACACCGCATAGGTCTGGTCGGCTTCCTGATAATCGGACGCTGCCGCATTGTTGGCGAAGTTGATCCCAAAATCACCAACGTTGAAACCGATCAGCGAAAGGCTGCCAGGATTGGAATCGTAATAGTACTTATCCGTATCCGTTTCTGATCCGTCCCAGTTTTGCTGGTTATAGGTGAATGACGACTGATCGGGCGTCAATCCGGTCAACACCAGCTTGTTTTGCGGACCCTGGGTTAGGTATTGATTCGAATATGCAAAGTCACGCAGGACATCGACGTTCCCCGACTTCATCGCGTAATCGTTTCTCGTGTACGAATACTCTTGCCAAGCGTCGGTATAATACGCTTCCGTTCCACCTGCAGCATTGGCGTCGCCGACGAGCTTGAGATTGTTTGTCGGGTCAACACTTCTCTCGCCCATGCCGTTGGAACCGCCAAGCATGTTGGGATTGTAGTCTGAAAAACCGCCTACGGCGCTTTGAGAATATTGGAGGTAACGCGTTGGGTCGCCTATGATCTGTCCGTTATATTTCAGGATGTCGCTCGCTGTGGGATTAATCAGGACGATTTTGTCATCGAAACCACCGCCGTAGCCGGAATCGTCGTTTGAACCGAAATTCTGATCGATGTAGGCATCGATCTTGCTGGGATCGAGAGCAAGAAAGTTCGCCTGATTGATATCGTTCATCTGGAGAATGTAGACGCCGATATTCGCGTCAGCGGCGGACTCGAAGTCGAAGGTGTCGTTGCCGTTAGCACCGTAGACAACCGTCAGAGGCGCGAGATTCGCAGACTGAAAAACGAAACTTTCACCGCCATCAGGACTGCTCTCCACCATATTCCAGTTTGATGTCGTCGACGGATCGCTTGCAGTCGATGCGTCCAGCGTTGCCGTTCCCGCGTTCTGTTCGAGGATGATATTGTTCCCGATGGCCACATCGAACGTATCGGAAGCCTGACCAAGCATGATATTTGTGCCATTTCCACCGACAAACGAGGTGCTGCCATCGGGCGAACCGAAGAGCAATGCACCTCCGACGGTGCCCGCGAAAGTATCTGGTGCATCACTTCCGTCCAACGTCACGCCCGCAGGGCTGGCCGCTGCCTTGACTTCTGTAATACCCGCGATCAAAGCATCTCCGCCAGATTTGAACAGATTCTGGAATCCTACATCGTAGTCCTCCGGGGTTGGCGTGCCTACGGTGCTCATAATGACGTCACGAACGAGATTTTCTGCACCAATTATCTCTGGAGCGCTTGCCGCACTTTGGCCGTCGAGCCAAGTGGATGAATTGAGGTTGACGGTGACGATGCCTAATGATGAATTCACGATCCCAGTTACGAGCGCCGCATCCGTTGACTTGTCGGCCGCAAGGTGACCTGCATATTGAATTGCTACCTGGGAAAGGTCTCGATAGACCATGTCGTTGGTACTGGAGATATCGCCCACATTGCCAGGCACTAGCGTTGCAAGATCAGTGGCATCGTCAAAAAAGCTCTCAATAGCGACGTCACCATAGAGCATAGTGCCTTCATCAATCGCGGAATAGGCGATCATTTCCTGAAGCGCGGTTGAGGACGAGCCGGTTGCGGTCTTGTAAACATCGACTCCAGCCGCGCTAGCAACGTCGTCATTCCATAATTCTGGCATCCAATATGGAGCGATGGCCGACCAATTGGTCAAATTATTGTCTGAGGCATAAAGCAGCATGGCTGCCAGTGCCATGCTATGAAGTTGCACGGAATTGAGAACACTTTCCGCGCCGGAATCAAGCCCGGTGACCGGCTGATTTTGAAAATTGCGGAGGATTGTCAGAGCTTCTCCAACTGTCGCATAAGCTGACAGCTGCGATTCATCAATTGGAGTCGGCGCAGAATTTCCATAGATAAACGCAGCCAACGCAGGATTTTGCGCGCTCCCAGGGACCGAGTCCGCGTAGGCGTTCGCTGCGGCCTGTTCATATGGCATATTATCGAACAGATACGCCTTGACTCCGTAGATTGATCCAACGAGCCCGGACAGTCCCCCGCCGAGAGAATGACCTGTCAGCGTTATGTTGGCGCTCGTTCCTCCGCTATCCTTTACTGTCTGAAGCACGGACTGATAAAACGAGATTGCTGAATTGACATCAGCGGCCTCATCGGAGCCACCGCCGATAGTCCAGCCATTCCAGAGGTCACCATCCAGCAACTCACTGCCCAGAACATCGGTAGTACCTCTATATGAGATCTCGTAGTCTGAGCCATTTACATATTCTACAGCACTAAAATTGTGATCATTGGATGGTGCGACATTCTCGACCGTCCAATTGCCAACTTGCATATTTTGCGAACCATCTAATGTTTTATTCGCGCCGAAATCATACGCATTCATCGCGAGAATTGCATTCATCAAGTCATCAGTCATAGGTCATCTCTCCTTAGATAACTGACTAGGTTTTGCATCTGCGTGTAACGGAAAAAATCTACTTTAGTGGCGTCAAGTCGTGGCTTGAACGTAGAAAGCCACAGAAGGTAATTGCTTACAGTCCTGGTAATTGGCTCCTCTGTTACTCTGATGGTAGCATTTAGATAACTCGCGTTCTGTCCCGCGACTTCGGCAATCTTCTCCGGATCAATTATAGTCATCGAATAAGGGTCGTCTAAATTGGAAAAATAGATAATGTTAGGCAAAAGATTATTGCTCACACCGAAATCTTGGTTCAACAATACATTCATCTTCTGATTTTTTGGTGGGCTGGGCAGCGCGCTGCTGGCGTATTCGCCGGTCGTAATTCTGTGACCATCAATAACCTCCAGAAGGACAAACGCCGTCTTGCCGTTAGGGAAGGTAACTGGAATAGCGTCGCCCTTTATCGATACGCGCCCACACGTCTGTTCCAGCAAGATGCACGGTGGCTTGTGAATTGTTTCCTGTACTATTCCCGCAGCAGACAAAGGCTTGCCGTCCACAATGAAATTAACCGTCAGTCGATACCGATAGGCATCCACGACATAAAAGACATCTCTTGAATAGATAAAGGCAGCGAGAGCAGAGACCGCGCAAACGATAACAATCACCGGCAGCAGGATGAGTTTGCGCATCAATGAAGATCCCGCAGTTTGGCGCTGGATTCAGCCATAGGATTGGTCAAAACAAATCTAATACATGTGCTCGACCGCAGCCATTGGCCAGGAACACTCGAGAGTCTTTTCGGAAGCCGCTCTTCGGCATCATGCGCATTCACTGCAAGAATCGCATCCTTTATATCCGCGTCCATGACCGGTCATTCCTTTCTAGAAAACGTGGATAATCGGATTGCAATGCCTTTGAATTTTTGTCTGTTTCTGGATAAAGCCGATGCGACGTCGATATGTTTCCGTTTGATATGTCTATTACCTCCTGTCTTCTTATCCAGGGAAGCAATTGATCGAGCCCGGTTGAAACGGGATCATCTGTAAGCTCAACTGATATGTTCATGAGGCGCACGTTCGCGCCAACGAGAGTCGAGATATTGTCCCCGTTGACGAGGATTGCGCTTCGGGGATCCGCGATATCGGTGAAATAGATCACCGTGGGCACATACTGGGGCGGCACAGACACACTAACGCGAGGAAGTTCACTTATCTTCCTATATAAAGGCGCAGGTCTAAGCGCTTGAAACGGCATGTTTCCAGCTCTGACTGACTGCTCGGCAACGCCGAGTAAAACAAACACATATTTTCCATTGGAAAACTTGACCGGAATTGCCTGGCCATGCACCGCAAAGGTATATCCGCACATATCAACACAGGGAATGTTGCGGCGGATTGCAACATGCACGACATTGGAACCGATCACCGGGGTTCCATTCTCGTTGAAAGTTGCCTCTACACGATAACTGAATTCATCTACGGTCGCAGCGCTTCTTTGCCACATGATAAGGCCTGCAGCTGCCGCAAGGATAAGAACCATACATATTAGTATTCGCTTTATTATCCTCATTCGACCATACTCACCTCGGTCGTAAACCGCGGAACGCCAGCAAGAGATCTGTTGCAGGACGTGAGAGCTTGGTCGACAAAATCAACGTCTGTCCAAATTTTGAAATCTCCTGGCGGTCGGGTTCGGGGCAGCCAACCAGAAATGCCAAGAATGGGAGGAAATGCTGGGCGTGGAACGGCTTCTTCGTAGTAGTAAGCGATAGTCTTGCTACCGTTAGCATCGACGGCTTGCAGTTCCCACGGCCCGTGGCGATAGGCGGGCAAATTCGGAACCTGCGGAACAACCCAGTTGCCGGTGCTGAACCGCAAATAACTCGCTGGCAATTCAGCCACTCCCAATAGCTTTCCGGTTTTTGGATCTACCTCGACAATCGAGGGGCCGCTGTAGTGGCCAAAGGCACCGAGGATCTGCATGTCTGCGAGGACATGTTTGATGCAGCCTCCTACACGAAGTCCCTTCAGGGTAGTGTTGTTGCTTTCTATCAAGATTGTGTCGGGTACAGTTCCGCCAACCTGCGTCGTTTGAATATCCGCCAGGAAATTGCTGACCGTCCGCTCTCGAAGATTAGCCGATACAAGAGCCCCGCCCCAGAAAAGCCAGGGCGTTCCGAGGAAAATTGCCAATATGGCAACAGATTTTTTTGGTCCCCAGCGCTTGACCCGGGACAATATAATTATCCCGCCTGCGGCATAGGCCAGCATCGGAAGGTAGAGGATGAATAATCCTCCAAACAGAATCAGATACAAATAGGTGCGCCCCTATTTGAATAGGTTGACGATGTGCGCCGTTGCTTAGCGCGACCAGGGATCGAGATTTGGCTTTTTCGAATGTGATCAAATGCCCCCGATCTGTCGGGCAGCGGCGGTTCAATTCCTCACTAGGTTTGCTCCTGGGGGAAGAAGCAAGACAATATGCACGAAAGTAACCACGGGATGTAGAATCCCGAATCTTATGATCGGAATTTGCATTTCAAAATTTCAATCCGCCATCCGAGGCGATGACGAATACCACCCAATCAACGGCGGTAAATCTAATTAAATTTACTACCCTGTTGCGATCACTTCACGCTATGATGCAACATACCAGTGTGTCAAGATTGTTTGTCTTACAAAAGAATAAACCCGCTTCTCGGATATTGAGAGGTACACGCCTCCATCTTCTTCTTAAGATCTTCTCATATGCATGGTTATTTTCTATCGTCAGAAAGTATTAATTGTCAGACGCGAGTATATAGATGGAACACGGATATCTCTACCATGGCGAGAATAGATGATTCCTTTATTGTCATGGGGCCGCAAGCGCAAAAGCGTCAGCGATATGGTTGATCGTCCATGAGCATTGTTCTTTTTGCTTGGGAACTTGGCAGCAATTTAGGACACATCGCTCGAGATCTTCCGGTAGCTTTGGCGCTTCGCGCACGAGGTCACAGTGTTTACTTCGCATGTCGAGATCTTACGCGGGCAAAGGAGGTACTTGGACCTCAGGGTTTCTCCTGTATGCAGGCTCCCGCCCTGGTGCCACCGAAGCTGTCCTTCATGCCGGCGAGTTACGCCGAAATCCTTCTGTCCAACGGTTACGGCAATGGTACTGCAGTTAAAAGTCTGGTTGCCGGGTGGCGGCAGCTATTTGAGCGGGTGCAGGTAGACGTCATTATCTGCAATCATGCCCCGGGCGCTATGCTTGCGTCGAGGTATGCCGATATCCCGGCCGTCGCGACCTGCATCGGCTTTGAGTTGCCGCCTGCAAGTCCTCGGACTTTCAGAGAATGGGAAGCGCCGCCTGTGGATCGAATCATGGCGGCAGAGCAACTGGTTTGCAGGAACCTAAGCCAAACGCTGCTGGATAGTGGTCGACAAGGTATAGAGAATACCGCCCAGCTGTTTTCGTCCGCAGCAGTTCTGATGACGACGTTTCCGGAATTGGATCACTATGGGCCTCGTGAAGGGCTAGAGTATATCGGCCCGGTGTCGTACTTGCTCGGCGACTCATACAATTGGCCCCGGACAGATCGAAAGCGCATTTTCGCATACCTTCGTAACTCTGTTCCAAACGTGGAGGCAATCCTGATTGGATTGCAGGCAAGCTCCTTTGAAGTGCTTTGCGTAATGCCCGACTGCGATCCCGGAAAGATGACGAGCTACCAAAGCGAACATCTCCACATCCAACGTGATATCGTCGACGTGCCCTCAGCTTTGCGATCTTGCGATCTCGTGGTGACGTACGGCACGGGCACTATTCACGACGCACTGCTTTCCAGGTGCCCAGTGCTCATGTGTCCGCAAAATGCGGAACAATATATGGTCTGCTCGCGAGTCGTCCGCCTGGGTGCAGGTTTGCTGCTCCCTGTCGGGGTCGCGGCGCCTGCAATCTCCGAGATAACGTCCATCTTAGTGTCGGATCCTCGCTTCTCCGCCGCAGCCGAAACGTTCGCCGCAAGGCATGTTGCGTTCTCCGCGGAGTTGGCGATCAATAGGATCTTGCAAGCTGTCGAGAGCCGGCTATAGCCGCTTAGTAAGTTCAACAGCGAGATTCTTATTGTCCTGAAGGGATACAGCGTTGACTAATGTGTCTGTTTAGATCAAGCTCACCTTTCGGGATTTTGGAGGGAAGCTTCACCGAGCCCGCGGTCGTTACCGTAGCTTGACATCCTCAAATCTGATGCCGAAACGCGCGAGGTATTTCGTCAGGCGATCTGCGTCATTGCTGCTTTTCTTTTCCAATCGCGAGATGGCGAAGAGAGCTCTTCCGGCAGCGCTCGCCGTCGTATGCTCGCGGCAGCTGTGAAGAACGGCCGCAAGCTGCACCGCGTCGAAGCGGTCGAGGCGCGCGGCGACCTCCGCGCCCAGCACGCCCTCAAGGATCAGATCCGTTCCGTCGTCCTCGCTCGCACGGCGCCAAAACGCATTCAGCCGCTGGATTTCGTCGTCAACGACATCGCCCGTGATGCGCCCATGTGGGGCGAGCGTCGCCATGCGTGTCACCGAGGCGGACAGATCGCGAAAATTCGCACTCCAGACGGCTTGTGGGCCGGTCGCAAACGTCAAATAGCGTTCGCGGGCCTCCCTGTTGAAGGTGATATTCTCGCCTTCCCGCTCCAGATAGCGCCTGAGTTCGAAGTCGAGATTGGGCTCAATATCCTCCTTGCGCTCGCGCAATGCCGGCAGCTGGAAAGTCCAGAGATTGAGCCGGGCGTAGAGGTCCTCGCGGAAGCGTCCCTTGCGAACATCTTCGCCGAGATCGCGATTGGTGCCAGCAAGCAGCTGGAAGTCTGCCGCAACCTCCCGATCGGCGCCGACCGGCAAAAATCTCTTTTCCTCGATCGCACGTAGGCACATGGCCTGCTCATCGAGGCCGAGTTCGCCAATCTCATCAAGGAACAAGACACCCTTATCGGCAGATTTCAGAAGACCCGCGCGCTCGCTGGCAGCACCGGTAAAGGCGCCCTTCACATGACCGAACAGCGCCGACATGGCCTGGTCGCCACGCAATGTTGCGCAGTTGACCTCGATGAACGGGCCGGTGATTTTCCGTTGGGCCTTCTTCAGCTCGTAAATGCGGCGGGCAAGCTGCGACTTGCCGGCTCCGGTCGGTCCGGTCAGGAGAACCGGTGCGGTGGAGCGGATCACCACTCTCTCGATCTCATCGATCATCCTGTTAAAGGCGGCATTGCGGGTCGATATGCCGGACTTGAGGAAGGAGGCTGCATCCTCTCGCTCCGACGCGAAACGCTTGGCGATCTCGTCGTAACGGGAAAGATCCAGATCGATGATCCGGTGGGTACCGACGACATCCTGTTCTCCCTCCCGATCGCGTGGCGGCGAGAGCTGCAGCAGCCGGCCTGGAATGATGCGCGCCTCGGTCAGCAGGAACCAGCAGATCTGTGCCACATGCGTGCCGGTGGTTATGTTGACGAGATAGTCTTCCGTATCGGGATCAAAGCTGTAGCCGCGAGCAAAGTCCCTGAGGTTTGTGTAAACCTCGGAGAAATCCCACGGATCGCGGAAGTTTATGACATTGCTGCGCACTTCCGTTGCCGGCGAAACTGTTCCTATGTCGGCGATGATGCGATGGCTGAGCGGCTGTGCATGATTGTCGTGGATCAGTTCCAGCCGATCGATAAAGAGCCCTGGCTGTTGACAGAGCGCGACGGTCGGGCGCCAGCGGCTCCAGCGATTGTCCCATTTCCCCGCATCCAGGGTCGTTCCCAATATACTGATGGCGACGCGCCGCTTCATAGCTTATCCAAAAATATAAGACTCTATAGAAATAGATAATATCTTTCAGACCTCAGATTTCGCAACCGCAGACTTCTCCAGCAGCATCAAAAAATTTTATTACATTAAAACAAATGGATAAAAGAAATATTCTCGCCGCCCGCGCTCATTTCCCCAAACTGGCACGCCGCTTGAAAGGTATCTGGCACGAACGAAACAAGAGGTGCCGTCATGGTCAACAAGGCAATCTTCAAATCCTACCTGGGGAAGCTGCTCCCGGGCACGGACACGAACAATCACGCAGCTGCCCCCGCCTATCGGCTGACGCCCCGCGAAGCGCTGGCGCAATATGCCGTCACAGGTACGTTCAACAGCACCTTCTATGCGGAAGGTGCTGAGCAGCTGGAGATGGTGAAGGCGCTTGCTCTTGAAGTCGAGCCGGAATTCCTCGCCAAGGTGGCTGTCTATGCGGCCGAAAAAGGTCACATGAAGGATATGCCGGTGACGTTGCTTGCAATGCTCTCCAGCCTTCAGAGCGATGCCTTTGCTCGTGCATTCCCGCGGGTGGTCAAGAGCAGCAAGATGCTGCGCGGCTTTGTGCAGGTCATGCGCTCCGGCGCTACGGGCCGCAAGTCGCTCGGCACGCGGCCGAAGAAGGCGGTGCAGGCATGGCTCGACCGGGCCAGCACGGAACAGGTTCTGCGTGCGATGGTCGGCAACGACCCTTCGCTCGCCGATGTCATCCGCATGGTGCATCCGAAGCCGGCGACGGAGGAACGCAAGGCGCTCTACGCCTGGGCAATCGGCAAGCCGCATGACCATGCGGCGCTGCCGGAACTCGTCAGGGCATTGGAGGCTTTCCGGCGGGACCAGACCGGCGCAGTTCCGGACGTGCCGTTCCAGATGCTGACTTCGCTGACGCTGACACGGAAGCATTGGGTCGAGATCGCCCGCAAGGGCGGCTGGCAGATGCTGCGGCAGAACCTCAATACCTTTGCGCGCAACGGCGTGTTCGAGGTCAAGGGTTTTGCAGAAGCGCTGGCGGCGCGGCTTGCCGATCCGGATGAAGTCCGCAGGGCAAAGGTCTTCCCCTATCAGCTCATGATGGCGTGGAAGATGGTCGATGGCCAGGTTCCGGAGGTCGTGCGGGATGCGCTGCAGGATGCGATGGATATCGCCATCTCCAACGTTCCGCCGCTGACGGGCGATGTGGTGCTCTGCCCCGACGTGTCCGGCTCCATGGGTTCGCCCGTGACCGGCTACCGGAAGGGCGCGACCTCCTCGGTCCGCTGCATCGATGTCGCAGGTCTGATGACCGCGGCGTTCCTGCAGCGCAACCCGAAAGCAAGGGTGCTGCCGTTCGAAAACGACGTGGTGCATGTCAGCCTCAACAAGCGGGATTCGGTCATGACCAATGCCGAAAAGCTCGCGAAGATCGGCGGCGGCGGAACCAACTGCTCCGCGCCTCTGCGCAAACTGGCAAACGAGAAGGCCAAGGTCGATCTCGTCGTGTTCATCTCGGACAACGAATCCTGGGTGCATGCACGTGGGAACGGTCAGCCGACCGCCGTGATGACGGAATGGGCAAGGATCAAGCGACACAACCCGGCTGCAAAGCTGGTTTGCCTCGACATCCAGCCCCATGCCACGACACAGGCGCCGACCCGCGTCGACGTACTCAACATCGGCGGCTTCTCCGATGCCGTCTATGGCGTGATCGCGGCTTTCGCGGCCAACGGTCAGGGTGCGGACGGCTGGGTGAACGCCATCGAGGCGATCGAGCTCTGACGAGCTCGTCAAAAGCAATAGCTTCGCGTCGCGAATGGCGCGAAGGCCGTGACGAATGCCGGATGAAACTACAGATCGTTACTCTCCAGGTCGCGGGTTCGAATCCCGTCGGGTCCTCCACATTCTATGGACTCGTAGCTCAGCGGTAGAGCAGGACGTTTCACCACACCTCGTCGTCACGGACGAATGGAAATGACATGGCGAATGCAAAAGGGAACTACATGGCCGCGGCAGGTTCGAACCCTGCAAGGGGATCGCGCATCCTCACTGGAAGCGGGAAGTTTCCTTGTCCACTAGTCGCCATGACCGAATGCAGCGGCGAATGCCGGGCGGAACTACAGCCACCAAAGTTGGATGGTCTGGCAGGTTCGACTCCTCCTGGGCATACGCTCTCTGGCACGAGCGGGGCCATCCGGTTTCGTCCACCCTCGTCGCCGCTGCATCGATCGCATACAGATCCTCGCTCTGCGGGGGCAAAGAAACACAATTGAACAGAAGGACTGCAGACGCAGAAAAGACAATGACAACGGTAATGAGCGGACAGGATTTGATCGATGCCGGCATGAGCCAGGGGAAATGGTTCCGCCCAGCCCTCGACGCCGCCAATTCGGTTTTGAGCAACGGCGGCTCGATGGCGGATGCAATGGAAGCGGCAAAGGCTTTCCAGCCTGGGCCAACACTCGCCTTGCGGGCCGACAGCGATATCGAGATCTATTCCAACATCCGCGCCGAGAACGCTTTCGAGCAGGACAATGTCGAAAAGGTCCACGCGACGATGCGCGCATTGGTGCGCACGCCTGTCGTCCGGTCCGCGGCAATCATGCCCGACGCGTGCCCCGCAGGTCCGATCGGTACGATACCGGTCGGCGGCGTGGTTGCTTCCGAAGCGATCCATCCAGGCATGCATTCGGCTGATATCTGCTGCTCGATGGCGATATCGATCTTTCCAGGCGTCGATCCGAAGTCGTTGCTGGACGCCGTGCATGCCGTGACGCATTTCGGTCCGGGCGGACGTCCGCGCGGCGCGCAGTTCAGGCCTTCCGAGGCGACCCTATCGGCTTTCGAGCAGAACCCATATTTGCGCGATGGAGCGCTGAGCGCCGGCATCGAGCACTTCGCGACCCAGGGCGACGGCAACCATTTCGCCTATGTCGGAGCCATGAAGTCGACCGGCGAAACGGCGCTCGTCACCCATCATGGATCGCGAGCTCCCGGTGCACGGCTCTACGACAAGGGCATGAAGGTCGCCAACCGGTTTCGCGAACAGCTCTCGCCCGAGACCCATCGCGAGAATGCCTGGATCCCGGCGGAAACCGAGGAAGGCGACCTCTACTGGTCGGCCTTGCAGACCATCCGTCAGTGGACGAAGGAAAACCATTATGTCCTTCACGACATGGCGGCGGGAAAACTCTCGGCCAAGGTCGCCGATCGCTTCTGGAACGAGCATAACTTCGTTTTCCGAAAGTCGGACGGGCTGTTCTACCACGGCAAGGGTGCAACGCCGGCGTTTGACAATTGGGCACACGATGCGACCGATCTGACCATCATTCCGCTCAACATGGCGGAACCGGTACTCATCGTTCGCGGAACGAATGCCGCTCATGGTCTCGGCTTCTCGCCGCATGGCGCGGGCCGCAACTTCTCGCGCAGCGCGCATATGCGGCAGCTGTCGGCGGAGTACGGAGCAGATTCGCGTGGGCTCAGCTCGAACAACATCGCGGCAATCCTGGAAAAGGAGACAAGCGGCCTCGACGTGCGCTTCTTCTCGGGCTTCGCGGACGTGTCGGAGCTGCCGAGCGCCTACAAGAGCGCCGCCAACGTGCGGGCACAAATCGAACATTACGGCCTTGCCGAAGTGGTCGACGAAGTGATCCCGTTCGGGAGCATCATGGCGGGTGATTGGCAGAAGAATGCGCCTTGGCGGAAGAAACGCCAATAAACATCGGGAAAGGCGGCGAGTTCGCCTTTCCCGCATACAGCACGATTACAATATCGCAGCGGGGCGGAGCTCGATCGAACGCAGGACGTCCAATGACGGCGAAGGGCAATGTTCCGCAATTCGTCTGGCAACTATGAGAAAGTTCACATGACAACCGAATACGTGATCGACGGTTCTCAGATAACATCGCTGGAGTCGTTTTACGACGAGATCAGCCGAGTGCTGATCCCTGACGCTTACTGGGGAAGAAATCTTGATGCCTTTGACGACATTCTACGAGGTGGCTTTGGAACGCCTGATGAAGGTTTCACGATCAGATGGTCTCGCTCGGATGGATCGAAGGAAAGACTGGGTTATCCCGAGACCGTGAGGCAACTCGAGCGCCGTCTGCAACGATGCCATCCCAGTAATCGAGACCATATTCGCCAGGAACTTGGTGACGCCCGTGCCGGCATAGGCCCGACAGTGTTTGATTGGCTTCTCTGGATCATTCAAATCCATGGCCCTGGTGGTGAGAAGGAGGCCGACAATGTTCGGCTGGTGTTGGAATAGTTGGATTGCGTGGGAAAGTGTCGCTCGGCATTTAATCACGGATTGGCATGACGCTGGAACCTTTGCGACTGACCCAGTCGCCTTCGGGCGGATAGTGTGAACCGGCGCGATGATTTGGGGAAAATCGGCGTCATAAGCTATTGATGTTTCAAAAATGGGCGGGTCATTCGGCAACGCCGATTCACACATTATCGGCTGCCGCATAAACAGCTTGCGAAACAGTTCCTCGGATCGGCACAGACCCTCGTCCGTCAGCACCAACGACTTCGACTTGTTCACCGGATCTCCGATCAGGCCTTTCTGATGCAAGCGATCCGTGGTCGCCCAGTCAAAACCCTTCCAGGCGCAACGCTCGTTGTGAAGTGTCAGCCACAGCAGTGCCAGGACGGTATCGTCGATTTTGTCCTCATCGATCTCCATGAACCGACGTTACCACGCGAGCCCCATTGAGTCCTGCGGCCCACCTCGGATGCATACATGGGTGCTCAGCCGGCGAATGGATCAGCCGCAAATACAAATCGGGTCAAAACGATGCGAAACAGAACAACTAAGTGGCCGAGTGTCATAATTAAACTTATCTGATTTTTAGCCGGCTAATTGCATGCGTTCCGCTTTCGAAGTCGATGATCAAACGATTTCAATGACTTGCCTTGGTGATCTTGTGGCCTGCATGGATGCTCTTAGCAGCCGCCCCTCACCGATCGGCGCCGTCTTTATCATCTCAGATATCCCCGCCGCCCGATCAAGGATGGATTCACGACCGACGATCTCTACGATTTTCTGACAACCGAGCCGAACAATCTCGTCAAACCCATTCATGACAAGGCCATGCCGGTGCTGCTGCTGACGAGGGAAGAGACCGACGTCTGGATGAGGGCGCCGTGGGATGAGGCGAAGGATCTAGCCAGGCCGTTAGCCGATGAGGCGCTGACTGTCACATCGCGCGAACCCTATGGATCGACGATCGTAACCAAGGAAGGCGAACTGGTCGACCGGCCGGAATTGCCGTAGCGGGCAGCCATCAATGCAGCGATGCCTGTTCCGACACGAGCAACTCATACACCACTGCATCGGCGATCTCACCGAGCCTGCGCCAGCCGTAAAGCTCACGTTCGCTCACCCGCTCCTGGATCGCGGCCAGCATCCAGCCAGCCGCATCACCCGCCTTCCCACAACCGTTAAAGTGCCTGAGGCACGTCTCGATAGCAGGCCGAGCCGGGTTGGCCTGCCACGGAACTTTCACCCAGCGGCGGCGACTAGAGCCCGGCGCTTAAACGAGCAGTTGGCGAACTGCATCATCCATAGCTTCTAGAACAAAATCTATACGCATTTCGCGTAGAGCATGAGATTCCCCATCGAATTCATTAAAGCATCATCACAATAGCTAACTTTCCTCGCCCAAACGGGGTATCAGTTTGGCTGTCAAAATAGACTTCTGGAACACCAAGGTGCAAACACATTAATCGCTCTATTGACTAAAATCTCTTATTATCTCAGATTGCATCGATACGGATGCCTATTCTATTCGCAGTATACTATTACCTTGGGGGAATATAATGCGACTTAAGAGACGGGAATTCCTTTATAGAACCTGCGCGATCACCATTTTCTCAACGAATTTTACGCTAATCCCTGGTCGATCCAACGCGCAATATTCCTCGCAAAAAACCCTAGATCTTTCAATTAAATTGGACGATCTCGAAAGCAGAGCAGATTCTCTTGCCCTGCCGCCCGCCAAATCGCCGCTACCAGAGAATATTAGCCCGCGTTCTGAACTCGCCACCGACAATGCATATCTGAACGGAATGCCCAGGCTTCTACAGCTTATTGAAAGAGCCGAAGGGGATGCCCGAGCCGCTAGCTTGGCGGACAATGCTTCGGTGTATCTCAGTGATCTAACGCGTGATGAACATAGCTTTACTGCGCGCAATCCTAATCCGCAGCAGCCGCGAAAAATCCCGGCAACTTCCTCGCCGCCTCAAAGCCTTCCGAAAAGTGTGCCCAGCGCATCCAAACCTAATGCCGCTGAATACCGGAGCCTCTATGATAGCTGTGAAGTCAAGGCTGAACGCGCGAGCAGCGTTGACTGGCATATAAGACAGCTTGGCATCGGAAGAACGCAGTATGAGCAGCTGTCGAGCATCACTGGCGTCCCATGGTTCTTTATCGGCATTGTCCATGCACTGGAGGCGAGTTTCAACTTCAAAGCCCATCTCTACAATGGGGACGTTCCGCTTTCCCAAGTTACGCGACATGTCCCCAAAAACAGGCCGAGGAATTGGGCGCCCCCGTATACGTGGCAAGCTAGCGCCAAGCACGCACTCGAGGATGAAGGCTTTGCCACGCAACACGGCTGGACGCTTGAAGATATGTTGTATCGGTTCGAGCTGTATAATGGTCTCGGTTATCGTAGAAAGGGAATCCGAATTCCCTCCCCGTATCTGTGGAGCTTCTCGAACCATTACCAAAAGGGAAAGTTTGTCGCCGACGGAACGTGGGATGCAAACGCGGTGTCACAGCAGTGCGGAGCGGCTGTAATGCTGAAATATCTCGAGAAGGGGAACCTTATAGCCAAGCTGTAACTCATATGTGCCAGGTGCAGTATGTGGAAAGTTTCTAGGTTTTTACTTGTTGGCATAACTTTGACGCCGCTCGGCATTACAAGTGCTTGGGCAGGCGATGGCGATCTCGTGATGCGAGAGCCTAAGCATTGGGCGCTCGTCATCACTAACGATGATTATCAGAATTTGGATAAGCTGCCGAGTGCTATAGCCGACAGCAAGGGGATGTTTGACGCCCTAAACCAGGCCCACTTCGACGTTACGACTGCCTCGAACCTCCGCAACTACTCGGATTTTGACAAGGTACTCCGGGACTTCGCGCGTAAGGTAGACGAAGACGACCTCGTAGTGGTGTACTTTAGTGGTCATGGCTTCATATATGCCGGTAGCAGCTATATCGTGGGTACCACAATGCCGCAACCAATGAGCAAAGGCGATATATTAAAATCTGCGTTGGCCAGCGAAACAATTCCTGACTACTTTAACATAGCTAAGCCCGGGGGTGTCGTTTTACTGATCGACGCTTGTCGATCTCTTGGCGCGATCAAGACAGATCCGCAATCTGTTGAGGTGAATAAAGGTTCGCAGACACAGCTTTCCCAGAAAAGTCATTTCTTCATGGGACTTGCCACAAAGGATGGCGCCACTGCTGCGGGCTACGAGCAAAAAGAGGTCATGAGCTTATATACCAGCGCAATCGTATCCTATATTGCCAAGCAAGACGCAGAATTTAAAGATGTATATCAGGATATTGGCGTAAAAGTTCTTCTCAACTCCACCCAGCAGGGAGCTCCGCAAGAACCGGGTGTCTACGGATATTGGTATGAAAAGATTTATATGAACCCTACGCAGAAAACCTATGATGGCGACAAGGAAGCCTGGCTGTCGGCGCTTAACGAGAAGAAGGCTGAAACAGTCAAGGTTTTTATCGCGCGATACGCATTAAGTCCCTACGTCCGCGCCGCGAAGGCGTGGCTTGATAAGAATGGTGATGAGGAGACGGCACAAGCATATACTGGTGTGTCGCCTCGAGATGTGGAGACTGCATTCAATGCAGCAACGCAGGACGAGCAAGCGGAAGTCAACCGCTCATTGAGCTCGCTCGGATTTGACCGAATTCAGAATTATCAAGGAGGCCTTCTCGAAGATGCACTTCCGCATGAGACTTCCACCAACGTTCCAATCTCTGCCGAATCACGAATTGTGCTTAAGAATTTTAATGTCAGGGCAGCGCCGGGACTGAATAGTAAAGTTGTGGGAAAGCTTGCGAGTATGGATCGCGTCCTGGTGAAAGATTACATAACCAACGGATCAGATACCTGGGCTAAGATTGGAGCACCGAAACTCGGAGGAAACGATGCTTATATCAAAGTCAATCCGACACCATCAGATCAGAAGATCGTTCTTGGGCGTCCCATCGGTGATTTTGTGATACCGACAAGCACGGAAAGCTCGTCCTTGGTTTCTGGGAGTGCGATCGATGACATGATCAACCAGCTCAAACAGTCTGGCAAGACGATAACATGGATTTCGCTGTCGGCTGGCGCGACTGAAGATCCTGCCTTGGCATCAGACCGATTGCTACAACTTGCAAATGCCAAGTACCTGCTGACTCAGCAAGGCATTAGTAGCAAAGCGATCACATCCGTTGCCGCCAGCCCGGAAGTGACTGGAAACGGTGTGAGAATGAAGGTTTTAGGCTACTGATCTTCGATATTTGAGAGCAAGAGATGCGACCACCCGGATTGTGCTTTTCAGCCTTCTTCATGATAGCAAGTCCCGCGCTTGCAACGCCCCCAGCTGTCATGGATCAAACCGTCTTAAGCAGCAAAAACTTCCTGTTGATGCCTCCCGAATTCCAAGCGGCCGTTGCTGCCTACATCGAGAAACGAACGCCGAAAATTGTTGGAGGTATCGCCGCATCAGCAGGCCAATACTCGTGGCAGGTGTCACTGGGAGCGTCCTGGGTGCCAGATCGCTTCAAAGCCCATTACTGTGGTGGGTCCATCATAGCGGAGCAATGGATCTTGACCGCAGCTCATTGCGTTGCCGGCTTGAAACCGGACGACATAACGGTCAGCAGCGGCTCGATCCTGCTCGGTTCGAAGATAAATGTCACCAAGGTACAAGCAATTATCGTCAATGATGCCTATCGAAAAGTCGAAGACGGTGATGATATCGCTCTCCTGAAACTTGCCTCGCCCTTAAAGTTCGACCGCTATACTAATCCCGTCGCATTGGCCAACACTCAAGCGGATGAGCGTGTAGCCAAGCTTGTTGAGGATCATGCAAAGCCCCTTCTCGTCGTAACCGGGTGGGGTAGCGACGGAGAAGTCAATAAAGTTCGGAGGCTCAATTACGCTGAAGTGCCATATGTCGATGTTGACGATTGCCATTACCCTACCCTCGATTCCACAAGAATGTTGTGCGCAGGCTTTAAATTGGGAGGAGTGGATTCTTGCCAAGGCGATAGCGGAAGTGGATTGACGATAGATTCCAACGGCTCTCAACCAACTTTAGTGGGGATTGTGAGCTTTGGTGATGGTTGTGCACTCCCGGGAAAACCTGGCGTCTATACGAGGGTGAGTCACTACACGAAATGGATTGCTACGCAACGCCAGTGAGATTTGGCGGGACGCTCGCAATTCTGTAGAAGAGACGTACGAACGGCTATGCGTCTGCAGCGCATTCTCACTGACTTAACTTGTAGGTTGGAAGCGCTAGGGAGGTCGAGCCGGCCGGCGGACGGCGCGGTAGCTGTAGAGACCGGGCTTGGTCAGCGCTTTGGCCCGTATCCGTACCCGTCTGTGTCGGCTTCGCGGCAGAAATCGCGCTTCTAACATTCGAATCTATGTTCACCGGAGAACAATAGGACGCAAAGGTCCGCACGACATCAGTTGCGATGCAGTAGCTTGCGGTGGAATAGGGGTCGCCCTTAATTCGCTCAACCACCTGCAATGTTCGCGTATCTGCCAGATAGGCATTCATCATCGCGCGCAGCTGCGGATAAATTTCCTGAGCAAAGGACGCAAACGCGTATTCATTATTATAACCACTGATTATCTGACGAACAAATTCTGAGGCGGCGGCAATTACTGCTACAGGCTTGGTTGCATTCGACATTGTCGCGGCAAGGATGAGTGCTGCTTGCGAATTGGCGGTTGCAATCGAACTGCCGGCAAATCTGGAATCTCGGTTCGTATTCATCAATGCAAGCATATAATTATCACATTGCAGACGCGCGGCACCTATCCCGGCGACATAAAAATCGTACGCAGAATAAGATCTCGATCCATCTGGGACAGAACAAGAATTCTTCATATAGGCACGAACAGTTGCCGGGGTAACAGTCGCACCATTTTTCAACATGTCCGCACTGCATCCGGATAGAAATACTGCGGCCGCTAAAAGAATAATCTTCATGACACCCCCGCCAATCATGCCGATAAATAATAATATTCGGCGAATTTATTTAGTCAATCGCGAAAGAATTTTCTGAATCTCATATATCCAAAGCAATGGAATAATAGCATCTACGGAGATCAAAAAACTAGAAGGACAGCCTTAGCCTCCAGAATTCGAAGTTCGCGTTTACTTCTTCATTGGGCTTGCTCGCAATCACCCAAGAAACTCCGTGAAAACGCTTCTGATCTCCGGTTTACCTTCGCAGCTGGCGCCTACGCGGACGGCAGGCTCAACTACCAGCGATCATGCCTCGAATAGAGTTTGCCAACGACCACCGCCATTCGAACTCCTCGACGCGGATCCGCGCCTGTAGTTACTTCCAACGCCCGTCGATCTCGATACTGTTTTAGTCGAGATGGCTTGGCACATCCGTTGCCGCCACGATCTCGCCCACAGGTGATTGCATTCAGTGATAGCTGAACTGGAAAAGGAAATGGCTATTGCGAAAATCTTCTAGAGATTCCTGCGACCCGATTAGCATTGGTGACGGCCCGAGTGATCGCATAAAGACCAACCGCCTTGAAAGGAGCTGAGCCATCGACCACTGCATGCGCAAGTTCGAAATGGTGCACTCGCTAAACACTCAATTAACAATGAAGCTCGGCACGCCTTCAAATAGAGACAATTTATAAAACCATGAATTGCAATTTCTGCGACAATATTTTATATAAGAAAATGTGAATTTGCTCATTTGGGAGACACACCATGGTCGATCGCATAATAGCAGGCACAATCAATTCAGATGGGAGCGTAAAATACGGCAGCGGCTTTAGTGTCAGCAGACCGAGTGAAGGCCACTTCATGATTTCATTTCGGCCCGCTTTCAGCCAAATCAACGGTGCATCGGCAACGGAAATTTACGATGGCGATACGCGCGACAACGCTGTGATTATTTCGCTCAGCAGTACCGATCTTTACGTCAAGGTGGGAGATAGCCACGGCGATGCGAAAAATCGGGATTTTACCTTCATCGCCTCTGGGATCGGTGAAGTTACTGCCGCAAAATCTAGCTAATTCAGTATCGAGCCAAACCCATGGCTCGTGAAAATTACGTGCATTCTCAAATTATAAAAAAGGAACAGGCGCATTTTTGCACACCTGTTTTGGCGCCTAGTCGGTAGTCAAAGTGCGGGCAAACCGTCCTTTTTATCTGCGCATACCTGAAACCAATCGAACATGACGTTGAGCCGGCGGATCTTGCCCAAAGGCTCCATTGCGTGCGGATAGGGAACCCGTTGCCGGGCGCGCTCCCCGGCAACGGACCCTTGCCAGTACACGTGTCAGCAAAATTGCGCGAAGGGTGCGATCACTCAATGCGCTCGATATCTTTGAACTCTGCGATACCATCGCAGAAAAATACATCTTTTGCGTGTTATTTGAGCTGCTTGCGATTATGATCTGAAAGCTTCGCGTGACAACCGCCGTGCCTCTCGCACGGCCATGTTCATTTAGACCATCCTGAAAGGTGACCAATTACCATGTCCAGGAATCCAGTCAACTCTGCAGCCCCTTTCCAACCCGAAGTTCTCGACGGTCAAATCGGCGGAGCTGGTGCTGGCACCGTCAACAAGTTTCGCGGCGACATCATGGTTCCGCTCGCCATCTCGGATATGCCCGGATTGAATGAAATATCCATCAAACTCATGGCGGCATGCGCCAGCAACATATTCCGGATAGCTAAACGTGATAATGCCCAAGCACCGACGTCAATCCTGGGGCTTGGCTGGTCGCTACCCCGGGAGCGCATCGTCGTAATGGGGAAGCGATCGCTTGGCATCGATAGCGGGGCTTACGCGATTGAAAACAACGGAACCCTCTTCACGCTTGTTTTGCTTGCAAGCCACCTCAACACATATGTCTTCGCAACGGACAGCTTGCCGCTCTGGCAGTTTACATACGACCCCGCAGTAGAGAGCTGGACGGTCCGACTACCGGACGGCAGCCGTCGCCTTTATGGTGGCCATACGACCGAGGGAAACTGCGAGTTCGGTCTTGCCTGGGACGGATGGATCGGCGCCAGCACGACGCCAAATGGGACTTCGTATGTCGTCGCATGGAACTTGGCCCGTGTCGAGAACGCTTGGGGCATTGGACTATCTTATGTCTACGACGTCGACACGCTGCCCGTCGGCACGAACCTCTCCTACACTCGCGCCACCTATCTCGCGAAAATAACGGATGACCTCGGCCAAGGCGTCGAGTTGTCGTATTTGGACAAGGAGCGTTTCGAGTGGCAATGCCCACATCTTTATAAGGGCGAACCGAACACGGCCTATCAGGACCGGTATGAAACCAAATTTCTTAATCGGGTCACCGAGTACAGCAACTGGCAATCGAAGACAGCCATCCGCGTCGTTTCCTTTGGCTACGACTTTTGCAATCTGGTCGATCCGGCTGAGGAAAAGTACACCAAGCGTCTTCTGACGTCGGTGGAGTCTTCGCTGAATGGGATCGCGAAGGAGCCGGCCACGAAGTTTTCCTACAATGCGGATGCTGGTGCGCCTGCTCCCGGAGCGCTCACCGCTACACTAACGCCTGCTGGATCGAAAACGGACTATTCGTATAAAACGATCTCATTGAACGCCACAAGCAATCCGCTTTTCAACAAGTCGCTGACAATTGAGCCTCCCGCCGGGTCAAAGGGTGCCCGGCCCTATTTGTTGCCCTCAGAAGGCTTTCTGGCGGTAACCTGGCTCAATAGCACGAGCGGATCGGCGGCGATCCAGATCTATAGCTTCGGAGGAGCATGGAGCAAGCCATGGTCGCCGTCGTCGCCGATCGCCGGCGCGTTTGATGCCGAAGGCATCGTCTACGCCCAAACCTCAACAATGATCGCTTTGTTCCTGCCGCCGCTTTCCGGGGCTGCAGGCAACAACGCGTATCTACTGTTATTAAGGCGTGATCCATACCAGCAAAACGTCTGGCATATGGAGAAGCGAACCATTTCGCTGACAACAAAGGTCGCTTCGGTCCGGGCAAGTCTCGTTGGCGGAGAGGACTTCTTTGCGCTATCCATCGTGGGTCAGGGTCGGTTCCAGATTTTCAGCTATGAGCCCACCACTCAGTCCTGGACTGACACACTTTTCACGCTCGCCGTGCCGAACGTCGTCGTCGGAACGGATGGAATACGCACTCTCGTTGGCGCGATTTCCAATGCTGGCAGTCTGTCGATTTCACTTTATTCGCGAGGCATTGACAGATCCTGGTCCCTCACGGGAACGCCCATCAGCAGAAATGGAGTCCAGTGGAACGAAAATTATGTCGGCAGTTTGCTGAATTGCGGACCGAATTTTGGAGCGGTAACTTACGTCGACGCTGCCGGCGGTCAACTCCTGCTCCTGAAATGGAATGCAGAAGGCAAGTTCGCAGGAACCTACGGCGCCCGTGCTGAGACTGCGCACACCTATGTTTCGGAAACGATCGTGATCAACGGTCCGCGTGTATTCCGCTATGACGCGGGCGCCTGGAAGCCCTTTACATTCACCGACGATCCCAACGCGTCTTATGTCATCGGCGATGACTTTGCGGTTCGAACACTATCCGTTGGGTCACCCGCCGTGGCAATGATCCGATATGCTCCAACCACCGGAAGCTGGGTGTCGGAGCAGCTGGCTGAGGCCAACGCTATCCTTTACAGGCCTACGCTTGCAGGCAACATCATGACCTGTGGCACGAAAGTCTATCGACGACAGGCAGATGAAAGCTGGAGCCCAATCGCTGACCTTTCAACATCCGGCGATCCTCAATCGTTAGTCAATCGCGGTTCCTATATCATCTACACGGAGGCGCTTGCCGCCGGAGCCAAGCGGGTTGTGGTACTGTTGCTTGGCGATGCGCGAAAGGTCGACATCGCTTATTTCGATGGGCAGATATTTGGAGGTGACGTCGCCTGGTTCACTGCCCCGGCTTGCGCAAGCCAGCGCGCCTTCGCGACTTTTCCGAAAGGTTCCAATCCGGTGGCACCAGCCTCGTTGGTGCTTCATCGAATTCTGAACAACAGCTTGTCAGATGAACAGACCGACGACGTCATTGGCTCGCTTGCCGTCGATGATGGCTTCCAAACAACGAGGTCGGATTATGACTATGACACCGCGTCAGCATTGTTCGACCCAACAGGTCAGGTGGTTCAGTATCCAGAAGTTCAAGAGCGCCTGATTGATTCCGCGGGCTTTGCCACGGGCGGAAGAATTGAAACACACTACTACAACGGGTTGCCGATCGCGGACGATCCGGAACTGGACGCATTCCACTCTCTCGTCGCCGGCCGAGAATATGATACGAGCGTTTACACAGTCGAAGACCTGCAGCTTTTCCAAAGAAAGATTGAATGGCAAGGTTTGCGCCTGGAGCACGGGGTCGCCTCTAGGGTGGAGCTTCTTCTTCCAGCCGCTATGCCCGTCATTCGAGCGACTAAGACAGTCGACGGCCTTTTGCAGATCTTCACCGCAGACGCCGAAGCCGGCGCATCGTTCGACAACGGCGTGATCCCTCTATCCGTCTTTGATGCGTTCGAGGCCGCGGGTCTACCCCTGTCCCCGGATGCGACGGTCGCCTCCGTGGTTCAGGGCATTTCCTGGCTCATCAACTCAGATAATCGTCGATTTGCGGCCCGGTTTACTCCGTCGGGTCTGATCGAACTCACAAGCGAACTCGGCCGCCGCAAGGAACAGTCCTACGATCCGCAAACAGGTTCGATGGTTACGCAATCAACCGTGAATCGTGAGGCGGATGGTACGCTTTCGACAATCACGGCGCAGCTGATTTATGCCTGGACCTTGCCGGAATACACTGACATGAAAGCCACAAGGCAATTGGGTGCCGTGGCAGAAACCCGGCTGACCAATGTCACGCACACGACCACCATCGCATCCAGCGTCACAACGTGGACGAATGAATGGGAACACGCGGACGCTCCATACGATAATCTCGCCGAGTATGCCTGGAACGGACCGGGTGCACAGGCGCCAGCCTTCGATTTTTCCAATCCGGACGCAAACGTGGAATGGGTTCGCAACAACGAGGTTGTCGGTCGCGCGCCGACAGGTGTCGCGCTTCAATGGCGTAACGCCCTTGGCGTGTCCTCCTGCCAGATACTCGACAGCCAGAATGTGCGTACCATTGCGAGTTTCCAGAATGCTGGAACCGGAGCGAACCGGCAAGGTGCCGCGGGCCAACCGGAATGCACGTACACAGGCTTTGAAAGCTATGAGGCGACAGGGCCTTGGTCGACGACCAATGGCTCGCTTCTCAGCGACCTCATCTCGACGGACAAAGCTCATAGCGGGCGGGCATCGTTGAAGCTCTCATCGGCGGCCCAGGCGCCCGGCATCGAGGCACGGTTCGCACTTAGCGAAGGCGTGACTCGCGTCGCCTTCAACCTCTGGCTATGGAATGAGGCGGATTCGACCCCAGGCGGTGGAATTGCCATATCCTTCAGCGACAGCACGCAGCGTTACGATATTGCCTTTGAGCCTGCCTTCGGAAATTGGATCAAGCTTCAGCGAGCCTTGACGGTGCCCGTAGACGCAACCGAGATGCTTATCGAGTTCGGGAACGCTGGCGCATCCACGAACGAGTTTGTCGATGACATCGCAATTTTCCCATTGCCGGGCAGCGCGAGCGCGACGGTCTATGACGTGGACACGCTACTCGTTACGTCGCAAATCGACGACAATGGTGCAACGACGCGATCCTATTACGACGAGGGCTATCACGCGCTTGCCTCTACCAACGCAGACGGCAAGGTTATCGCTCTTGCCAGCGGTGGATTTTCGCGTCTTCCAGATGGAAACGACAGCTTCGACGCTTCGGCTCCAAATTGCTCGCTCAATATCCAGTCGTCTGCCGGCGGCTCGTTTGAAAGCTTCACGGACGACAAGTGGCGAACCAACTGGACACCCAGTCCGGTAGATGGATGGCAGGTCCAGTCGGCAACCGTTCTGTCCAATCAGCTAACGGTCGTCGAGGCCGGCGCGGTCCGGCTGACGACCACGGGGACTTTCGCCGATGAAGGCGTCGCATGCCGGATGCGCATCGTGCCGCCCACCGAAGGGTGGCGCGATGCTATCGCTGTCCGCATCAGTGACGTAGGCGCGATTGAATGGTCGCCGGCGAACGGAGCGTGGCGCATTCTGGACGGCCAAGGAGCGGAAAAGACTCGCGTTGCGCAGCTCGAGCTTGCGGCGGCGGAATGGATAGTCGCGCGTTACGGCGAGACACTCGCTCTCTTCATCGATGGGAAACCGACGATCGGCGCAGCCCTAGATGGCAAGGCCGGACACCTCTCCGTGGAAACTACGGAAGCCGTCGGCCTGAGCGTTTCCGGTCTTACATTGCTTCCAAAGCCTCAAATCGCTCTCGACTTCCTGGATGCTCTCTCGATGCCCTTCCAGAGTCAGATTTTCGACGAGGAAGGGATGATCGCGTCAGCGACGTTGAAAGATCGTCTCGGTCGCTCTGTCATCACGACCAAGGCGGCCCGCTATGAGAATGGCACGCCGGGCATTCGCAAAGAACTTGTCTCCTCAATTGACTGGACGACGGGAGTTATGAGCGGCGACGTCGCCGACTACTACTCCGGCAAAGACGATCGCTCGAACGATGAGGGATATCCTTACAAGCGTGTGCTGCTCGAAATGGCGCCTATTGATCGCCAGCGCGCAATTGGTAGTCCCGGCAAGGTGCATGCGATCTACCCCGAGGGGAATCACTTCACTGAAACACCGACGATTACCAACGTTACCGGTGACATGGCGCAAGGGGTTTCATCGGGACTGTTTTGCGGCACCGAGATCCGCGACGCAGATGGAGCGCGCACCCGGACTTTCACCGATGATCGCTTTTCGGAATTGCGGCGCCGGTTTCTGGCGCCGCCGCACTATGGCCCATTCGAGCGGCTAAGTGCGCGCACGTTCGATGCACGTGGGCAACTGACGACAATGCTGCCTCCTATGGTCTTCGCCACGGGGAACGAAAGTTACGCGCAGAGCCGAAAAACCGATCCGCTCGGCAATATCCTGCAAACCTATTCGTCGGACTGCGGAGAGACCAAAGTCATTTACGACAAGCTCGGCCAGCCGCGCTTCACGCTGATCGCCGATGGGGTGGCCAAGGGCGCCGGCGGCGCCGATCGAATAGTCTATCTCCGATATGATCCATTGGGGCGCGTTTTTGAATCTGGAACCATCGATCACGCGTGGGATCCAGTCGCATTGACGCCGCTCGCCAACACGGATTGGCCGACGGACGGAAAGTGGGAGGCAAACCTTGTCTGGGACTGCCTTGAGGCAGGCGATGTCGCCGATCCCGTCAACGGCATCGGACGGACGGTGGCATTTCGGCGCAGCCAGCTTGAGGCCAACAACTCATGGATCCAACTGAACAGTTATGACGCCGCCGGCAATCTGGTCGAGATCAGGCAGACAGACGTAAAAGGAGTTCGAGCTCAACATTACGCAGTTGATGCCGTCGGGCAGATCACGTCTCTTTCTTTCGATCCGGCGGGCCAGCCTACAATAGTCTTCTACCAGAGGGATCTCCAAGGACGTGTAACGAAGATCGGTTCTGAAACCGACCCACTGCGGTGGGCGTGCTATCGCTATACGGCGGATGGCTTGCCGCAAGAGGAAATTCTCAACCCGTCTGGAACAGCGCCTTTCACGCGTCAATTCCAATACAATTCACTTGATTTGCTGATAGAAACCCGCAGCGAAGTCTTCAATGAAGCACTGAGTTATTGGGAAACACCAGGCGCGGACGGCACCACCTATTATCAGGGCCAGATCACGAAGGCAGTGTTTTCGCCCGGCCCGGCTGCCCGTTCCGCCGGACTTGTCGTTGACGACTGGGAAAACGCCTACGACGCCGCGGGCAATATCTCCGCTGTCGTCAATGCTGATGGAATGCTTCGCTCGATCGGCGGCGTCGACGCGACGATGAGGTACGACGCCAACGACAACATGCTTTCCGTCGTCGATCGTGGAATAGATCGCAGTTTCACGATAAAGGATGGAACCAACCAGCTCGTCGGCATGACGACACCGGACCACGAGGAGATCTATACCTATAGCGCAGGCGGCAACCTTGTCTCGGCCTCAGGCCGTGCATTGGATAGCCTTTCGTACAATCTCGTAAACGGCCTGGTCTCGTCTGGTGCGATGGCGGATGGCTCGAGTTTTGAGGTTGGCTACGGCGAAGGCGATGAGCGCATCGAGCTGACGCAGCTTTCAGCGGCTGGAGAACCCGCGTCGAAAACATCTTATTTGCGCGATGAGAGCGGCAATATTCTCGCGGAAGCAGAGGAAAATGGCGGCTCGATGACATACATCCCCGGGCCGTTTGGTTTCGTCGCCGTAGTCGACGAGAATCTCTCGACTGGCTTTGTTATTCGCGATCGCCAGAATTCGACGCGGCTTGTCCTGGCTGAGGATGGAACCATCCTGGCTGGATACGCCTATGACCCCTTTGGCGGCATGTCGCAGACGCCTGTAGGCCCGTGGGCCGAAAATGTCCGCTTCCTGTTCATCGGCCAGGAGTATGATGCACGAACGGGATTGTATAACCTCAACGCACGTCTCTACGATCCTATAACCCGACGGTTCCTCTCCCCCGATCCGTTACGTTCAACATCCAGCCCCTACCCTTACGTCTCGAACATTCCGTTCCAGGCAAGTGACCCCAGCGGCCTGCTCGCGTTCCTCGCCGCGCTCGCGATTGGCGCCATCGTCGGCGCGATTATTGGTGGTGGGGTAAGCGCAATCACATATGCTGCTCAAAACGACTGGCAGATCAAGGATTGGGGCGAATTCTGGAAGGAAGTTGGCATAGGCGCGGCGGTCGGCTTCGTGACCGGCGCCTTGGCGGTCGCGACGGGAGGCGGCGCCACCGCGGGATTGGTGAGTGCCGCGGCGCGCGTCGGCGGCCGGGTCGCCACCTTCGCGGCGACGACAGCGGGCCGGGTCGCGATCGGCACGGCCAGTGGCGCGATCTCGGGCGCGGTTTCAGGCGCCTCGGGGCAAGTCATGGAAAATGCGATTCGCGGCGAGAAAGGGGCTGACCTGTTCAAGAACGTCGGTTGGGCCACCCTGACTGGCGCCGGCACCGGGGCAATCCTCGGCGGCTTGACGTCAGCCTTTTATTTCCCTGGACCACGGGGCCCGCGCATCAATGCCGCGGCCGATGGAGACACTTACGCCAATCGTGTTTTGAACGCCGGCAACCTACTCAAAAATCCGAGAGCACCGGTTGCCCCAGTGCCAGTCCAGACAAACTCCTACATTACCTGGCGCGATCTGATGAAGCTTGCGCCGCGGGGAACTCCGAATACGTTCAACTCCAACAACATGTTTGGTTTGAAATTCAGGTCCAGCAATGTACCTCGCACCGGTGGAGCCGGGCCTGAAACGCATTTCGAGGTGCGTTTTCACAGTCAACAGCCCGGCCTTGGCGCGGGTATGCGAGGAGGACGCTATTGGACGGCAAAGATAGGCTATGGCACCAGCAATACTCAGTTGAACGCCGGGCGAAACCTCCTGCACGAGGGCGGCGCCTTTTACAACGTGAACAGCAACAATCTCCCAGAGACACACCTGCGATTTCGCTTCTGGTCCTGGACATAATCTCGCGGCCTGCACGAATGACTGCTTTTGGGGTCGCCGCGATCGTACGTGGGCGACAACAATGAAGGCGCAAAGCAGTCGTCCTGCCCTTGGCTGCGACGCTACTTTTTTAAAGACAACAACCCACAGCCAACAAAATCGGATCAGTAATAATGTGAAAGGAGTCGAACCGACGATCCCGTTATTGCAAATTCCTCCTGTAGCAAATTCGTTAGGAAACCGAACGAGTTGGCCCGTCTGCAATGTCTGTTTTATCCGCGAAAACGTTCTGGCGAATTTCAGCGTCCATATCGAACAGTTGCGACCCTGTCTGGTTGAACTCGTCGAAGAGAGCCATGCCACAAGGGCGGGCAGGCTGTTTCGCAATGAACTCAGAAAAGCCTCGCTATGCCGGTCCATATAATTGCCTTGAGCCAGGCCCAAGAAATCGATGTAATGGCAATTGCGGCTATCAACGCCATCAGGAAGACTCCAGCGATGCGAACGATACCCCGGATGGGTGCCCACATCGGGCGCCATGCCTTCGGTCTGTATAGATTCGGATCGCCGTCAAACGTGCTGGGATGCCGACGCAAAAAGCGATCCCACAACCCTCCAGGGGCGAGGTTGGCCTCTAGCTCCTTGATTTCGAAACAGCCGCCATGCCCATAGTGCTCATTCATCACATTGATAACGGCATTGTCACTGAAGCCGCGGCGTGCGCCAGGGCCAGTCCCTGGAATGAAGTACTGTGCCAACGGAACCGCCCAATCTTTTCCACCGCAATGGCAGAACACGGCCTCAAGGCGGCCTTGAGATATACGGTCTGTCCAATTGTAGTCCGGACGGATTACAGTGCCTGCGGCTATAACGCGCCCGAATTTCAAGTCATCGAATTCGGTCATTGCAAGCAACTGGACGAACAACTGGCTTCCGAAGCTATGGAGAATCACATCCGGCGGTTCGGGTATTCGGTTGGCTCTCGCGTATTCGACGGCAGAACGGATGGTGGTTCCGAGCTTTCTTGCAAGTTGCCGATGACGCCAGCGCACAAGAACACTAAAGCGAATGAGCCCGTATTTGTAAATCAGAACCGGGGCGCTATACTTGAGCTTATTCCCCATGCGCCAACTGAAGTCCTGCTGCCACTCACCGTGAGTATTAAAGCCGTGAATCACGACCACCCAAGGAATGTCGCGCGTACCATGAACGCCCAATCGATAGACAGGCTTTCGCCGAACGCCGCCGTGATCGGCGAAAGCCTCTCCACAGAAGGGACATAGTTCCTCCGTTGCTGCCTCCGCCTCAATCGCTTCGTTGCACGCTGGGCAGCTTAAAATCGCCCGGCGCTCGATCAGGGCGATATCGGCGGCGGCGTCTAAGAACTCCACAGCCGTCTCCTCGTCGAGACCAAACGAGCGAGCGGAGATTTGAGGATCGATCTCGGGCGTTGCCCCGCTACTTATTCGAGCAAGTAAAGCATCGACAGCAGTGGTCCCAAACGCCGCACGAAGTTGGTCCACTGTCATGTGTTAGACCAGACCACGCCGAGGACGTGATAGACATCCTCACGCTTGCATTGGACCCAAATGCGTATTCGGCTCTCAATGCCGTACCCTTGCACCTTCACGTTTCGGCTGAGCGCTGCGTGCTTCTCCTGCAAGAAGTGAAACAGGCCGTCGGCACCGGTGAAACTATTGTCGTCTACGCCGCGCCGAGCTTCCCGAAGAGCCTGGACATCTTCGATACCACCTTCCGTCAGCGTGGAAACGACATCGACGTGACCTCCATCCGTCATCATTCGAGTCGACTGGACCCGCGTATCGTTCTGAAGAGTCATCTTCTTGAACGCTTGGCTGAGCTGGATGCGCTCCGGATTTTCGTCAAAAAGTCCGATGTGTTTAAGGTCCTCCTGGACCTGCACATGGACGGGCCTATGAGCATTGCCCTCGGCCGGGAGTTGGATCATCACGGCGCAATATGGGTCAAGGAAGCGCCAAGCAAAGCGCACAACGGAGCGATCGAACCGCTCTCGGTACGCCTTATACTTGTAGCGCTCTTCGTCGTCCTCGAACCGCTCGAAGTCCTTAGACGGTGTCCGCTCCCACCCGCCGGCGCCTTTGTGCCAGGCTATGAAAAGATGATCGGAGGTCAGCGAAATAGCGCTGAGTTCAAGGTTCTCGGGGAACCCATAGCTGATTGGTGTGTCGATGAGCTTCCCAAAATCCGAGGCAACTAGTTTGTCTCGGATGTCCGCGGGAGGAAGAGTAGGTGGCTTGAACAAATAGATGTGCTGATTACCCCAGCCTTCGACTTCGGACAGCCAATCTTCAATTATCTGCCTTGTCAAAGTGCCGGCATCGATCGCGGCCAGGATGTTCTTGGCAAAATCCGCCTTCTTCGTCCCGATCTGTATCTTATGCTTCCGCAGTAGCTCTTTGATGAACTCATTGCCTTGGGTGACAATGATGGAGCGAACAGCGTCCTTCAGCCGCTGCTTATCCTTCTCTTCATCCGATTTTGACATACTATCTATCCCGCAAAAGACATGACTTCATTCTGTCTGCGGTTGCGTATTTTGTCACGCCTTATTCAATCTATAGTTAAATGGCGGCAGATCTTAATAATGCAAAAATTCTAATTCGAACTGAGGCGGTCGAACCAGACCTTCGACACTAAACAAAGTCTCAACATATCAGGGAACTGCTTTAAAGCGGACGAGATCGCTGTCGGCGGCTTCAGCTTCGATCTTTTGAAAAATCTCGCGAAGCATCTACTCAAGAAACAGGTCGAGAAATATACCGGTGCTCTAACCCGTAAACGGGCGGGCTCTCGTTCAATCCCTGCATTGGAAGATGCTAGACCGATAAACGACTGAAATCCCACGCTATTGCTTAAAGCAATTCTCACGATGCCACTGAAGAAAATGCGGATGTGGCCGCGCAGACGGCCGTAAGGGTACGATCGCTCTGCCGGTCTTGTTGATCAGTCCTCTTATGCTCTCCGGATCATTCGCCTGTCGCGAGATCAGGATATCGAGGTCATCCGAAAGGCTGATGAGGCCGCGATCGAACATCCAGTGCGCCGTGCCTGACAAAGCAATGCCGTTACCGAGGGTGTCAGGTCCGTTCGCCTCCACGGGTCGAATATGAGCCGCGTCCACTTCGGCGCGCCCGCCACCATTGATGAGTTTCAAGCCGGTGATCGCGCATCGTTTGTCGTAGGCCTGCAAAACCAGCCGTCGAAACAGCCGATTGCGAACAACACGGGAGGTAAGCTGCATCACACGCTCGCGTTCTTGTTCAAAGATGAACGGTGTTTGAACTGCGTCTTGAAATCCATTTGTAAGATCAGCCGCTTCAACTCCATCCAGCCGCGGTAGCTCCGGTTCTGGCTCATTGAGGCCGGCCGACAGGATGCGGTTGAAATCCGTAGCGGAAATAGGCCGCACTGCCGATTGCGCTCTCCCCGAGATCCGTCCGTCATGGTTCAACACGCCGCGCTCGATGACACCATCTGGGCCATTGAACGGAACAGGATTGATGAAATCAAGATAACTGCCAGGTTCGATCAGTGCCAGATACATGCCCGCCACTTTCGGGTCCGGGACGACTTGGGCGACCTTGGCGACCGCGAAATAGCCGCGCGTGGCGGCAACCTTGCGCGGTTCATAATAGATGATCCAATTCCCCACGCAGCCTTGAACACGGCCGAGGTACTGGCTTGGAAACTGATATTGTTCAGCCGGACTGTCGTCGTAGATCGAGTCCGAACGATGAATGAAAACTCCGAATCCCATCCTCGATGCTTAGCATGAGAAGATCGGCCTCGGATATGAAGTCTGTCCCTCGCTCGAAGACAAAATGACCGAAATTGCACGTTTTTAGCGGGAACGCCTTATAGCGCTCCGGGACAACAGCGAGACGTTCGATTGCCGGTGAGCTCGGCCCCTGCGGCGGCCGGTCTGGATCCTATCCATGCTTTGAACGGTGATCTCTGCAACATCCCAAAGGGCCCGATCTTAACCCTTCGCTAACGTTCATTCCTTAGCAGGCCGTGCCCCGGGGCTGGAATCTTATCTGTAAGGGAAACCTGAATGATCATGAATCCGACGGCGAAAGCCTTTCAGCGCAAAATCGCTAGCTTTTGCGAGATCCGGCTGGCACCACTGGCAAGTCCGGCCGAGCTTGAGCGCTTGACCGCTTACATGTTGGCCTTGGTCAACGATCAAGCCCTTCCTCCCACGAAGGGGAAAACAGTCGATTGGACCGAGATCGCCGCCGCATGCCGGCTCTCTGCCAAGCCGAGCGCAAAGCTGATGCGCGTTGGACAGCACGGCTTCGATGCCATCATCCGCTGGGTGAACACGAACACCGCGACACCTCGCAACCGCACGAGTTCATCGTCGAGCTCCGCGCGGATCTCGAAAGCTCGAGCTGCCAGCGGCAATCGCTCTGCGGAAAAGAATTCAAAACCGGGAGCAAAGCCCAAGCCGATTGACGAATTCCCCATTGCCCTCTTCGATGACTATACAGAACCCGTCTCGTTTCAGGCAGCATTGGAATTGCACATCAGGCGCTTTGGCGAGACCTACTACCATCTCCATCGTGCTGTTGTGCGGCCTGGCGACAGTTTCGATGCAAAGACTCTCCTCAGTTGGCTGAAGGGCACCAAGGTGCCGCGCAGCGTGGAGAGCTTCGAGATCCTGGATCGCATCGAGCATCGGTATCGACTGTCAAGAGGCTACTTCAAGGCAAAACTTCCGCATCAGTCTCGCGCCGGCACCGGCCATGACATCGAGGAGGAAATTTCTCCCGCGGAGCGCCGCCGGCTGGCCTGGCATCTTCCAGACAATTTCAACAAGCTGCCGAAATCAAAGCGCCAGGAGATCCTCGAATGGATTCGCAGGGTGATCATCACCGGCGCAACCGACTACCGCCGTTTTCAGGCGGCAGCAATCAAACAACGTTATGCAATCCGCTTTCCGGCAATGGCTTACGGTGGACGAGCGTCATCGGTCCCGATCGGACGCGGCACCTCGAACCAGAGCAATCCCATTGGAGACCTTGATGATCCGGATTTGCTGTCGGGCGTTATCGATGCCCCTCCCCGCCTTGCGCTCGAAATGGCGAACCTGATCTCGTTTAAGACATCGACGCTCACGGCGATCGGGTTTCAGCGGAACAGCGTCTGGGGCGAAGAGACGGCTTCGCAAAAACTGGAGCACCTTGGCCTCATGTTCGGAGCCCTTGCGGCATCTCCCGATGGCCAGGTGGCGGGGCGAGGTATTCCACTCGGTGTCCTTACCTTCGGTCTTCTGGTGTTTCGCGGTGTCTGGGACTGGTATTTGCAATGGCGCGAGCGCCGGCGCGGGTTTTACACGGCCTGGGAAGCCGACATGCTGAGCATTGCCTTGTCGCTCACACGCGAGGAGACCGGCTGGCTCAGACAGCATCCGGAACTAATCGAGAGGGTGATTCCCATCGAAGGCCTTGTCTCGGTAGAAGAGATCGCCTTTGCCAAGCGCGACTGGCACGCCTGCTGTGACGCGTTTCATGCCCATGCGCGCAATCGCATCAAGGAAATCCAGCGGGTGATGCGCATACATCGCGATCCATTCGAACCGATCATGTGCGTGCTCGAGGCGCCGAGCCCGCTGGCGGAGTATCGAAAGATCACGGACGAGATCCTTCTCAGGATGCCGGACAAGGATCGATATCCAAGAGCGGCGGCCGAATCCGTACGATCATTTCTCATGCTGCGGCTTGGCCTTCATCTCGGCCTTCGTCAGAAAAATCTTCGGCAGCTTCTGCTTTGCCCTCGCGGGCATATTCCAACCTCGGAGCGCCGGCTTGAAGAGCTGAAACGCGGCGAAATCCGTTGGAGCGATCGAGACAATGGCTGGGAGGTCCTGATACCGGCCAACGCCTTCAAGAACTCCAACTCGTCCTTCTTCGGCTCCAAACCATTCCGGTTGATCCTGCCGAATCTGCTGGACCTCTACTACTACATCAATGCCTACATCGATCGGCACCGGCGCATTCTGCTGGCGAACGCCAATGATCCCGGCACCTTCTTTATAAAGACGGTCAAGCAATCGAGCACGGAGGCCTCCTACAACCAGACCACCTTCTATGAGGCCTGGCGGCTGGCCATTCAGCGATACGGGATCTACAATCCCTATACCGGCCGCGGGGCGATCAAGGGCTTGCTGCCGCACGGTCCCCATAATGTCCGGGACGTATTGGCAACCCATATTCTCAAGCTGACGGGATCCTACGAACAGGCGAGCTATGCGATCCAGGATACACCAGACATGATCCAACAGCATTACGGGCGGTTCCTGCCGCAAGACAAAGCCGCACTCGCCGCCAAGATATTGAATCAGGTTTGGGAGGCGGCATAAATCCAATGCGTTGAGGTGGCTCGATAAGCGTCAGCGACGCGACTTGGGCGCCTCAACAAACCGCAGCCGCACAACTTGCGGAAATCATTGTTTATAGGCTACCGAAATCGTCTCTTAGCCATCTCCTTGTTCGTCAACGACATGGCTCGAAACGTAGGCATCAACGCGAACGTCGGGATCGCACAACAGATTGGCTAGTCAATGGCTCGTCCGCGCACCCGGCGTGCTAGTTTGCCTTGCGCCCGATGAGAAGACATTAGCTCCTTTTGAGCATTATCCAATTTTAGTAGAAGGCTCTCCCTAAGGAGCGTGAGTATCTTCCACTCTATCATTCGATCCGGGCGTTTCGTTCCATTCGCTAGAAGGGCAGTCACCTGCACCAAGTCATATGCGGTGTTCTGCGCCGGGTCGACAAATCCAGCATTGCTAGGACCTGCCAAGGCCGTTGGAGTTCCCTCGCCATCTAGAATCCCAAGACGAAAGCCGATGCCGCGGGACCCGGCATGAACATTATAACTCGCCATTCGATAGTACGATTGCATCACGGCTTTGCCAACTGCAGCCTCAAGGTCAACCAGTCTCGGCTTTTTGATTTTCAAATGGTGTGCTGCCCATCCATATTCAGAGCCGAAATTGTCGCCAAAGCGCGCCAGATTGTCATGGTACGCCGTATCTATGCTATTTATTTCAGCCGGTGTGGGAGGTGAGTATCCAAGCTGCTCATGATGCAAGACATAGCGATCCATGGCTCGCTTAGCTTCCACAGCTTCATGGCACCTATATCGAACCGCTAATTCTTCCCCCTCGTCGGCAATGAGGGTGGCAACCACCGTTATCTCGTGCAATGTTCTCCATCTTGCCATAGCGCCATCCGCAAGGCCGTTCTCCATGAGAATAATTATTTCCAAGACAACTTGGCATGCACGCGCATGCAGACGAATGATTGTGTCACTCAACACAGGCTGCGATCGTCCACGGCTTTTTGCGATACTTTCACCGATCTCAATCGAGATCGTGTACATCATTCGCAAAATTTCAAAAGCATCGCCCCATCGAGCATATAGATTCGCGCTGAACTGTGCCATCCTTGCTTGGTCATGTGCCCGCTGGATAGGCCAATCTGCCTCAAGCGTTTCAAGGATTATTCGCGCCGCACTGGTTAGGGCTTCTGAGCAGACTTTCGGCATTTCCTCCTGGTTAAATTTGATTGTAGCTTCAAGGATCGGGGCAAGATCTTCAGCGGTCAATGACAATTCAATGTTATCGTCATCATGGCTATTGGTGCCCCACACGAAGGGCTCTGTTGGAGCTACTATAAGGTGATTGGCAAGCGCGGAGGCAAAGCCATCGGGCGCATCTGATATCTTCGTCCCGATCAGATCAGACAGTCGTCGGACAAGAAACTCTTTCGGTGCATTTTTTAGAAGCCCTTTAAAAACTCGATTAAGGCTTGAGAGCGGCCTATTGTTCCTCGATTTTAGCGAGAATCCTTTTCCTCTTCTGACCACAGTACACTGTCCCTGTCCCAAAGATTTATCGTTGGAATCGCTTCCCGTTGATTTTCGCGTCGCCTCATCTTGTGTGATCAAATGATGAAGGGCGTAAGCGTTGTTTCGTTCGCACCTTGACCAAGATGGTTTTTGCAGTGTCAAGGGCCGAAGTCATGACGAGGACGGGCCACGGTGCGTCAATTGCTGCCGTTCAGTCCAGGGTTAATCCGGCCCCGTTCAATCGATACCGAATACGCTCTGAATTCGGAGAGGCTGATACCGCCTCAATAAGACGACCTATATTTCCATGCAGAACTGCCTGGATCACTGGGCCTATTTCTTCTTCAACGCTCCGGAGGGCTCCTTCATTCATTCGACATTGAAGGCGCTCATGCAGAATGAATTCCAATACCTTGTGCCGCAGTTGACTGCCCTGAAGGGCCTCGAGATCGGGCTTCTTGATGTAAAATTCAAAGCTATGTGTCAAAAAGCCTGAATCGACCGGGAGCGAGAGAACCAAGCCAATGTCATCCTCAAAGACGCTAAGCTCCCATCCTCGGCCAAAGAGTTTTCTACGCAATTTTGTCACCAGCTATCCCAAGCTGCTTTGATAATGCTCTAAAAACGTGGCCGTCCGCAATGGTCCGATAGAAGCCTTTGAGCGCGTATTACACCACCAAGTTATTCCACGGCAGGAGGTCTCCTATTCGGCTCTGCTTGTGGCCATTGACGATGGCGGTCAGGACCCTGGCCAAATACGCATACGGATCGACGGCATTTAACTTGCACGTCTCGATCAGCGAGGCGATGATCGCCCAGTTCTCCGCTCCAGCGTCATGTCCGGCAAAGAGAGTATTCTTACGATTGAGGGCAATCGGCCTGATAGTTCGCTCAACCGTATTGTTGTCGATCTCGATGCGACCGTCGGTCAGGAAGACGCAGAGCCCATCCCAGTATTTGGCGACATAGGCGAGAGCTTCTCCGAGCGGCGACTTGCCAGCGACGCGGGCACGATGATGCGTGAGCCAAGTCCGGATGTCTGCGATCAATTGGGCTGACCGTGCCTTCCTCCCGGCGAGGCGAGCGTCGGCGTCGAGACCGCGCAGCTCTGCTTCGATGCGATAGAGTTCGCCGATCCGCTTCACGCCTTCCTCTGCAATCGGTGTCGAGCCAGTGCGAGTGATCTCGACCAGCTTACGCCGAGCATACGCCCAGCAATACGCCAGCTGGATGTCGGGACCCACACGATCCGGCACAATCAGCCGATTATATCCTGCGTAGCCGTCGACCTGAAGGACGCCCGTAAACCCTTGCAGTATCCGTTCGGCATGTTGCCCGCCACGCCCTGGAGCGTAGGTAAAGGCTACGCCGGGTGGAGCACCTCCGCTCCACGGTCGGTCATCGCGGGCCAGCGCCCAGAAGTATCCAGTTTTAGTTTTGCGGGAACCGGGATCGAGGACTGGCGCACGGGTCTCGTCCATGAACAGCTTGGTGGACCGCTTCAGGTCGGCGATCAGAGCGTCGAAGACCGGACGAAGTTCGAATGCCGCTCGGCCGACCCAGTCGGCAAGCGTGGAGCGGTCGAGATCAACGCCTTGGCGGCTCATAATCTGGGCTTGTCGGTAAAGCGGCAGGTGATCGGCGTACTTCGAAACTAGCACATGCGCAATGGTCGCCTCCGTGGGCAACCCGGCGTGGATCAATCTTGCAGGCGTTGGAGCCTGGGCAACGCCATCGGTGCAGGAGCGGCAGGCATATTTGGGACGACGCGTGACGATGACGCGGAACTGCGCAGGGATGACATCCAGCCGCTCGGAGACGTCCTCGCCGATACAATGCAGGCCGCCGCCGCAGGCGCAGATCAGGCTTTCCGGTTCGATGATCTCCTCAACACGAGGAAGATGGGCTGGAAGAGAACCCCGATTGGCGGCGCGTGGTTTAGGCTGCGGCTTCCCTGAGGGGCTATCGGCTTTATCTTCGGCATGGATGGCAGCAATGGCCGTTTCCAGGTCCTCCAATGCGAGATCGAATTGTTCAGGATCGGTCTTCTCGGATTTACGGCCGAAGGCTGCTTGCTTGAAAGCTGCGACCAGCTTCTCCAGTCGCTCGATCCGGTCATCCTTGCGAACTTCACGGGCTTGCGCAGCGATCAGCATCGCCTTCAGCGCAGCTATGTCGTCTGGTAGATCGGCGGCATCCAACATGCCCGAAGTCTATCAAACCTCGTCACGCTTCGCCGGAAGAATCCGCCGCCCGAGTCATCGTGCCGCATCTATTCGATGGCATCCGGCGCTCTTGTCTCCACAGAGCGGACCCGCCGCCAATCGAGGCCTGCAAACAAGGCCTCGAACTGAGCATGTCCCAAGGTCATCAAGCCGTCCCTGACGCCTGGCCAGGTGAAGGTGTGTTCCTCCAGCCGCTTGTAGGCCAACACCAGACCGCTGCCATCCCAGTAGATCAGCTTCAGTCGGTCTGCTTTCCGCGACCGGAATACGAAGACCGTCCCTGTAAAAGGGTCCTTATGCAACTCGTTCTTGACCAGCGCCGCTAGGCCATCGTGGCCCTTGCGGAAATCGACGGGCTTAGTCGCCACCATGATCCGGACGCGGTTCGATGGAAAGATCATGCAGGAACCGCGCATGCACGCGCGACAGCGGCGATGCGGGCGGCAGACGCACCTTCTTCCAGACGAATGGTGACGGACCCGACGATGATCTCGGGACGGCTGGCCCTCTTGACCGGCGGTTCGGAAACAGGTGGTTCGACGATTACCGCTGCAAATTCTACCGCGTCCTCGGGTGCGGGTAGAACCAATTTGCCCTGCCGCGCCATCGTCCGCCAGGTGGACAGGTGGTTCGGCTTCAGCCCATGGCGCTCGGCGACCTCATTCACCAGTGCACCGGGCCGCAGGCTCTCCGAAACGATCTGTGCCTTGACCTCGTCCGGCCAGTGCCGGTGAACCTCACGTCCAGACTTCCTGGTCGTGAGAAACTCCACTGTAGTCTCCATGAAGAAACTCCCGTTGCTCATCCATGGAAAGGCGATCACAGATCAGGGCAGGAAGGGCAACGTGGGAGCGGCACACCGGTTACTGAAGGGCAACCTTCCTACTGAAGGCAATTTCTGGGCTCTCAAGTAAAATCACTAGATTGATTGCGCGAGAGAGTCGATCCGGCCCTGTCCCTACCCTAACTGCTGCGCAAAAGGGTCTATCAGGACAAGGCCCCTTCCATCAGTAGTCGAGCCGCTCAGTATCGCACGGTTTTAGTCTTGGGGCGTCATCCTCTGATCAGCTTCGAAAGTTGGACCTTCAAATCGGTGCTAGCATCTCGGTGACTTGCGTGCGACTGTCGCGATGATTTTACGAGAATCCCGTTTTTTTACGTGAGGAGGCTGCATGAAGTCTAAAACGCCTCGGAAAGGTAGGCGTACCGGCCAGGCAACTACTCGACAAACGGCTGGCCCAGGATTCACTTTCGAAGACCTTGTTGCCGCATCGTTGACAACCAAGCTTCTTGTTGGTGAAGCGTTGCCGGCTGTCGGGAACGCAGGCAACATAATTCAATCGCAGACGGACGCACTACGATGGCGGATCGACGATCTGCTGGTAACGGCTGAAGCCGATGGCAAACACCTTGCCCTTTCATGCAAGAGCAATATGCAGGTCACCGCCAACGGTCTCCCGGCTGATTTTGTGCATCGCGCCTGGACACAATGGCGCGCCTCCGACGGCCCAATGCAGCAAGCGACCGATGTACTTGCGCTCGTGACGCGCGGGCGCCACGCGACGTTCACACCACCGTGGAGCGATATCGTGACATGGTGTTCGGGTGTCGATCCCGAGCTTGCCATCACCCGCATCCGGAAAACCCGAACCCACACGCGCATTTTCGAAAGCATCCAGGCGCCTGGCGGCACCCGTATGGCAACAGACGCCGAGACCATCGAACTGATCCGGCATCTCGCTGTCATCCCGCTCGACTTCCAGCTCGACCAATCCACATGCCTTGAAGAGGCCATCGGCCGATGCCGTATGCTGCTGCAGAGTGGCGATCGAACAGAAGCACAGCGGGTTTGGACCGATCTGGTTCAAATGGCTACCGACACCCGCGTCGGCTCTGGTACGCTGACGCTGCAGGCGATCTGGGAAAATCTCCGCGCAAAATACCGTTTTAAGGATCAGCCGAGCTTCGCGGGATCATGGAGCGCACTTGAGGCCTTAACGTCGGACTACAAAGCGCGGATCGAAATGGCGCTTCCTTCGGGTGTTGTCATCGACCGAACTGAAGACCAAGCCAAGCTTGCCGAACTTCTCCGTGATCAACCGATTGTGCCGGTTGTCGGCGAATCCGGCAGCGGGAAATCCGCGCTCGTGAAGGGAACGTTGGACGCATTATTCCCCCGGGACAGACAAGTATGGCTTGGCCCGGAGCAAGCCGAGGCCGCGACCAGTGATCTCGATCGATCGCGACTCCAGCTCGCGTATCCCTTGCACGAGATTCTTCTGGCAAGTGCCAGCCCGCGCAATGTGCTGGTGATCGATGCGGCGGAGCAGCTTGATTCCGATGCGCTCGCGCGGATCAAGCTGCTCGTTCAATGCCTTGTTTTTTCTTCCGACCCAACAGCCGACCGGCTGTGGCGTATCGTGATTATCAGTCAACCCGAAGGATGGCGTGATCGCCTCCAGCCATTGATTGGCGTGGCGGTACAGCGCCCGCTTGCTATCAGCGCGCTCAGTGTTGAGGAGGTAAAAACAGCGCTCCGCGCGAGTGGTGATCTTCGTTGGTTGGCCGGCCGGGACGAAACCGTGGCCGCGCTTACCAACCTCCGAGCGTTGAGATGGGTTATTCAGGCGTCGGCCCTGTTTCAGGCGGGAAGCCCGGAACTGACTTCACCTGCGGCCATAGCCGATCGTATTTGGACTTTTTGGACGCAGGATCAACCAGCCTCGCAAGGCTTGCTTGTTCGGTTGGCGGAACGCGAAGCGGAGTTTGTGCGGAGCTTTGCGCTCAGCGAACTGGACGCCACGGACACCCTGATTTTCCAGAGCAGGCCGCCACATTTTCCGTTGCGTCGAAACACTCGCAACCGGATCGAATTCGACCACGATCTTGCCGCGGACTGGGCGCGTTTCCAGCGGCTCAAGGAAATCGCGCATGATGTCGATCGATGGGCTGCGCTGGCTAACAATCCGTTGTGGGGCGGCGCGCTGCGCTTGTTCGGGCAATTCCTTCTGCGCGAGGCCGCCGGCGGCGTCAGTGAATGGGATCAGGTGTTGGCGCTTCTGGAGGCGAAGGGCGCTACCCCGGCTGCGGATATCCTGCTCGATGCGCTGTGCCTTGATCCGCAGGCCGATTGGTTTCTGGAAGAACGCGCTGGATTGCTGTTCGCCAACAACGGTGAACGGCTGAACCGCCTGCTCCGCCGCTTCCTACACGTCGCCACGGTTCCCAGCGCGCCCGACGCATCCCAAAGTATCGATCGCACTCTTGCGCTCTATATGGAGGACAAATACCGCACCCCTATCATCGGGCTGTGGCCCGCGATGGTGAACTTTCTCCACAATCACCTCCAGCAAGTTGCGGAACTTGTCTCGCCAACGGTCGCGGACATCTGCACGACGTGGCTGACGGCGACCCCGCTGCGGCTATACAGCGATGTTCCACTGCCTTTCCGGAAGGAATTTGCCGAAATTGCGTTGGCGACGGCAAGGGCGCTCCAGATCGATCAAGGCAAGGACACGATCTACATTAGCGATGGCGAGCGCCCAATCTATGCTGCTGCCTTTTCCGGAGGCTGGGACCTTCCCGATGACGTGGCGACCTGGGCCTTAGAAATGGCACGCCGTCGCCCCCAGCAAGCGGAGGTTACGGAAAAGGTTGCTGCGGCCAAAGCGAAGGCAGCGGCGGACCATGCCGAGCGGATGAACTTCGATTCAGACTATCGGGCTCGTCAGAATGAGCTGGAAGAGCGGCGGCGATCCAGCGGTCCGATAGGCTTTTTCAGATCGCGGAAGCTACCGCCATGGTCGATGGGGCCAATGGGCCGTATCGAAAATGATTTTCGCCACACCGTCCTCCATACGGCAGCGCTGACCCCGCTAATGAATCTACTGCCCGAACTGGCTGCGGAAATTATGCTTGCCGCCATTATCGAGAGCGATCCGCGCGAGGAAAATTCCGACCGATTCGGTTTCGAAAAGATCGGGCTGGAATACGATGCAGAAAGTTATCCCACCGCCTTCTGGAAAAGCCAGTTTTTGGCCTTCTTACATATCAACCCTGATATAGCGCTGACTACCCTCGTGCGGTTGGTGGATTTCGCTACGGAACGGTGGTCACACGCTTGGAAAGCCAACCGCCGAGGCCCGCCTCAGATAGCCCTTGTGATGCGCGACAGTACAAAGACGTTCTATTTCGGCGACTGGATGGTTTTTGATTGGACCTACAGCGATTCGACTGCGATTGGGCAGCTTCACTGTGCCTTGAACGCGCTGGAACGGTGGTTGACGTTGCAATTCGACAAGGGAACGGACATCGCCCCTTATCTGGAGCGGCTTATGAAGGAGAGCAACTCGCTTGCCTTCGTTGGATTGCTTGTGAACATTGGAAAATACCGGAGCATCTTGTTTTCGGATGTGCTGATGCCGCTGTTGAGCAGCAGGGACGTGTATCTGCTCGACGAGAATCGGGTCAAGAACAATCAATTTTTCCCTGTATTTGCATGGTACCGCGCGGGGGAAGCCGCTTTCAATATGGCGCGGGAATGGGCGGCGGCGCCTTATCGGCGACAGAACTTGCTGGAGATTGTCGGCCAGATTATTCCAAGAGACAAAAATGTTGCCGCTTTCCTCAAAGCGGCAACTGCGACGTGGCTCAGGCCTAAGACGCCGAAGGAAGCCATCGAGTTCGACATTCTTTGCGCACAGCTTGACGATGCAAATTACAGGATCGAACGCGATCCCGACACCGGCATGGCAACGGTTGCATTCGATCTTCCCGAAGCGGTGAAGGCAGAGGGAATCGCGTTCCAGGCGGCGAACGCGCCCAAATTGCAGAGTCTGACGCTCTCATATTGTTGTGAGCACATCCTTGAGGCGCGCGGCGAACTGGCGGACACTGACGCTGAATTCCTGGCTAATGTGTTGGCCGCTCCACACACTGATGATGAGCCAGGTGACGAGGGGCGCCAGGCGCTTAACCGGTTGGCGGCGGCCGCCACACTGCTTGTCTGTGGCGGCGCGTGGCTTGCTGCTCAGCCCGCCGTGCATGAAGCAGCCAAGTCCCAACTGCGTGCCACGGCAGACGGCGCCGCAACCAACCAAGTGTCAATGCGGCGGCAGCGTATCAGCTTCGACGGCCGTCTGAAGTTCGCGGCGCACGGGATTTTTCATCTGTGGCTCGGTAGCGGCAGCGAAGAAACCGAATGGGAACGTGCTCTGCTTTGCATCCTGACTAGCGACGACACGAATGCGGTTGGCGCACTGGGGCTCCTTGCCCATCGCCATCGAACAGAGCTTGGTGCGCGGTGGTGGCGCCTGCTGCAACTTGGCACGCTGTGGTCCGCCCTCTCAATGCTCGGACCGGATTATGATGATCCGCCCGAAGTCGCGGTGCGCTGGCAACGCTGGCTGAAATGGCTGCGTGAGCGCCGATTCGCAAGCACGCAAGCCGACGCATCCTGCCTCGATCCCCTCGGCACGTGGCAACGATCCAAACCGCTTGAACAGGCGCGCCGGCGCCGCCGGATGGCTAGCGAAGATAAAGCCTGGCTTCGAGCCATTTCCGATGAAACGGCTTCGCGCGGTCTCGATATGGGATTCCTCGCCGGCTTCTACGGTTGGCTGGTCGCCAACGACTTTCGTCCGGAAGGAGAGGAGCTCGAAATCGGCCGCATAGTGATCTCGTCGCTCTGGGCTTATGAAGCGATCTTTTGTTTAGAGCATCGCGATGAATACGGCAAATATCGGCTGCCTGATCAATTCGGATACGAAATCATCGGCAAGCTCGCTTTCTATGCGGTGCATGTCTCGGCGGAGCTCGCACCGGAGATTTGGCGTGGAGTCCTTGGCCGTGGTCCGGCGGCACGCCACATTATCGAGCATTTTGTTGCCTCCTGGTTCTTCGAACTTAATCGCGGATGTGATGCGACTGAATTTTGCACTCGTTGGCGCGACATGATCGAATTCGCCTTGAGCGCCGGCTGGGCTGAGGGTGGCCATTGGTTCGACGAACAACGCTTATTGCTGCAATTGCTCGGATTTGGTTCTGAGGCATTTCTGAGCAATTTGCCGGAGGCCGCACGAACAGTGCTTTCCATGCGTGACCTCTATCGACGCTGGGCGGAAGCCAACCTCAAAGTTGATGAGGAAAATGTCAATGCGTTCGCCCGTTTTCTAGCCTCGAAGCCAGGAGAGGCACTACGAATGGACGGAGTGAAATGGCTGGCCGAATCGTTTGCCGACACAGTCCGACAACAATACTGGCGGGACCAAGGAGGAACGGGTGATGCGCTCGTTAATCTTCTTGACATCGTACTGCATGAGAACTCCGCCGCGTTCACACAGGAACAGGAAGCACGGGACGCTCTGCTGGCACTGGCGGCCTACCTCGTGGCAAGGCAAGTCCCTGCGGCGCTTCCGCTTCAAGAACGCATCAAGCGACTCAGACGATAGCGTTCGACAGTCGTGCAGGCGCGAACGCATCCTCGTTGCGTTCGACATCATGTGACGTCGGAATGTTCCAACGTCGGAGAGCGGCCCTGATATTTCTGCCCAACTTGAATGGCTGCTTTCAACGATCGAGACCGGGGTCTCAATGACCACAATGAGGGCGCAAAGCGACCGCCAGTTCCGAGTTGGCCCAGAATCGCCTCTGGATCACGTGCTACCATAGACCTAATCCCGCTCCGGTGTGACTGGCCAACTTTACGGCCGTCGCAATCCCAAAAGAAGCCAGAAGGCTTTGAGGAGTGGCTGAAGGTTGGCTTCATCGACCTGATCGGCTACCAGCGCACTCATCAAAGCCCGATCGCGCCAGGCAGGCTTGGAAGTGGAGTCATCATTAATTATAAGTTGGTAGCCAAGCACGTCGATAACAGTAGCTAGGACCACCCACGGGCCTTGGAGACCGTGCTGCCGAAGACGTGCAGCGGCGGAGCCGGCTTCGTCGAGGAGGCCCTGTTCGAAGCGCTTGGGCCACACCAACTTGGGTTCGTGGCCACTTATCTCACGTATTCCGCCGATTGTCCAAGCGACATCAACACGCCCGCCCCGATGGGTAAGTGCGTATGAACGAACCCGCCCTTCGTCGTTAACAGCTGTATGCATCAACAAACCTTCCAGCGTGTCGATCCAATCGACTCCTCTACTTACGTCAACAGGCACCTGGACGTTCTCATGCGTTATGGCGAGGTCTCTGGCTTCTTGGAAGAAAGCTAGTTGAACAATCGAAACTACCGCGGCTGGTTCTGGATTAAGAGCGAAAGGCATATTACGGCCTCCCGCGGCTTCAATCGCGTCAGCGTGGAGCTGGCAAATTTCTCGGGCAACTGCTCGGACTTTGTGAATGCGACGCGCAGCTCTTGAGCGTCCATCTCGTATTTCCCCCGGCTATTGCGGCCGAAGAAGAGGCCGTTCTTCTTATAACGGACCCTGTGAGGTGCTGCTAGGCTGGCCGGCACGCGGATGATAACGGCGCCGAAGGGTTCATCGAGCGGAATCCACTCCATTTGAACACCGATCAACTTTGGGTCAATAGAATCTCGAAGCACGTTTTCGAGACGCAGCAGGGTCTTGTCCTGGTTTTCGACAGTCAGTCCGACAAGCGCCGTGGCGACGCCGGCTTTCTCCTCTATGCCGAATATTAGGTCGCCTCCTTGTGCGTTAGCCAGCGAGGTAACTTCAGCTAGGAATTCCTTGATCTCCTCCGGCGTCTCACCCGGAAGATCGCGCTTGAATTCCAAATCACGGCGTTCACTCACACGATTGGCGACCAGCGCCTCAAGATCACTGCGACCCATTTCATCGAAAGATCGGCTAATCATGATGACGGATCTCGGTGAGAAACCAGACTCTCGCTGAGACTGAGCATACGCTGCTTATTCCTTGCGGAATTTATCGGGACCTGGGGGGTTGCCGCGAACCCTCTGGATATGAATTGCAGCATCGGGGTCAATTTCCTTCGCCCGATCAATCCCCTTACGCTGGGTGTCCGTTACGGCGCTCGGCCTCTCGGCGTTTGGCCGAAGGACGTTGTAGCGGCCATCTGGCCGACGCGTTACGAAAAATTCCTTCGTCTTATCTTTGCCGGTCATAACAACTCCATGAGTTCTTGGAATATTTTTATTTGGAATGCAGTTTTTACTTTTAAATATGCGCTTCCTCCTGCCATTTTCGCTAAACAGCACAGTATTATTGACGCCTGTTAACGCCGCGTCACGAGTCGAACCCCTTCGTTATTGCCGGATCTTCGACACCAGTTCTTACTTCGCAAAGAACGGCGCCGTTCTTGACTTAAATTATTCTCAAAGCCATTTTATCCGGCAGATAAGGTCATATCGCCCGGGGATTAAGCAGAACCGAGCAGTCGCCCATACGCAGCTTGATATATATCGTATTGTGTAGCGCTACACAATACGATATTATGATCCCAAGTTGATTTTTCGCTTGGAGATTCCAGATGACCTCGACTACCGATATTCAGCATCCGGGCACGCGTATAAAAGCCGACGTAATTCCTGCCGGCATGTCGGTGACGAAGGCCGCGGAATTGATAGGCGTAGGTCGGCCAGCATTGTCGAACCTTCTCAACGGAAACGCTGCTTTGTCGGTTGAGATGGCCACGCGCTTAGAAAAGGCGTTCAATTATCCTCGAGAAAGCCTGTTGGACATGCAGGCAAAATACGACGAGGCACAATCTCGGAAGAAGAATGCCCCCGCCGAGACTAGAGCTTACGTTCCCCCTTTTTTGGCGATCAAGGCCAATCAAATTGAGAAATGGGTCGACCACAATATTCAAGCACGTATACGATTTGCGGTTCTTCTACGAACTCTTGTCCACTCCACCGGCCTCGCGCTTAGCAAAGTGGACTTTCCAGGAAACGATGACGCCGAGCGTGCGGGTTGGGACGGCGTTGTTGACGCGGGAGATGGAACGCCTTGGATTCCCAGTGGTCATTCCGGCTGGGAATTCGGCACCAACGAAGACGTTAAAGCGAAGGCGGACGGCGATTTTGAAAAAAGCGTAAAAGCGCTCGATACAAGCGAGCGGAAAGAGATGGTCTTCGTATTCGTGACACCTCGCCGCTGGCCCGGCAAAGCTACATGGATTAACGCTGCAAAAGCACGAAAGCTTTGGAAAGACGTCCGTGCTTATGATTCGAGCGACCTTGAGCAATGGATCGAACAATCGCTCCCCGCGCAAGCTTGGTTCGCCAATGAAATCAACATCCCCGCGCATGGGGTCCGCTCACTTGATAAATGCTGGTCCGATTGGGCAGATGTTGCCCACCCCCCGCTCAGTGGGGCGCTCTTCAGCTCCGCCATCGAAGCACGCAAGCGCACGATGCTTGCTCGCTTGTCGAAGCCGTCGGACGGACCGACAGTAATCGCGGCAGACTCAACCGAGGAAGCACTTGCATTCCTATCGCAATTGCTAGGTGAACCGGGTGGCGAAGAACTCGCCGCTTATCGTGATCGCGTTTTGGTCTTCGACGAGCCGGGCATTCTTCCGCGATTGGCACAAGGAGCGCAAACCTTTATTCCGGTCGTGCATACGCGAGAGGTGGAGCGAGAACTCGGCCCGTATGCAAAGAATATGCCTTCAATCATAGTCTACCCTCGAAATGCTACAAACGCTGAGGTGCACATTGCTCTTGAACCCACGAGCTACGACACCTTCAACAAAGCACTAGAGGCAATGGGCTGCGATCGCGATACGATCTTGCGGCTTACGAATGAAACAGGCCGGTCCTTGACAGTGCTGCGTCGCCGACTTGCGACTGTTCCCGCACTGCAGACTCCTGAATGGGTTAGGGATCCGAAGACCGCGGAAAGCCTGGTGCCATTCCTGTTTGTAGGCGCATGGCAGAGCACTAACGAAGCCGATAAGCTTGGCCTTTCTCTAATGGCACGGGATCGGCCATACGATGAACTCGATAAAGTAGTGCAGCGCCTCACCCAACTGAACGATGCACCCGTCTGGTCGATTGGCAACTACCGTGGTGTCATTTCTAAGATCGATTTGCTTTACGCCGTGGCCGGGGCTGTCACCTCCGATGATTTGAAACGGTATTTTTCATTGGCGAGGATGGTACTCGGTGAGGACGATCCAGCACTGGATTTTGAAGACGACAAGCGGTGGGCCGCTGCTTTGCATGGAAAAGTGCGAGAGTTTTCAGGTGCCTTCCGCGAAGGTATTTCTGAAACGTTGGTTCTGCTTGCAGTACACGGAACGAACCTTTTCAAAAATCGCCTGGGTGTAGATATTGAAGAGGAAGTCGCGCGTGTCGTCCGCGACTTACTCCCGACGCCGCTTACCACCCGCGTTCTTGAAGCAAATGATCGCGACCTATCCACTTATGCAGAAGCCGCTCCGGACGAATTTCTATCAATTTTGGAACGTGATCTGAAGACGGATAATCCCGCGGTCATAGGGTTACTTCGTCCTGCTGGGCCAGGCCCTTTCGGGCACCCGAGCCGAACAGGCCTTTTGTGGGCACTGGAGGGCCTCTCTTGGAGTCCGAAGACGTTTTCACGTGCAGTATTCATTCTTGCCCGCCTCGCGCAGGTGGAGATCAACGATAATTGGATCAATAAACCCGCTCATTCCTTGGAATCGATATTCAGGGCCTGGATGCCGCAGACGGCAGCCAACCATCAGCAACGCGTCGGTGTCCTAAAAGGATTAGCAGAAAAGTATCCCGACGTAGCGTGGAAGATCTGTGTCGCGCAGTTTGGCAATCACCATCAGATCGGCGACTACAGCCACAAACCACGCTGGCGCAACGACGGTTTCGGCTTTGGCGAACCATTTCCTACCTGGCAGCCAGTTATCGAATTCGTTCGTGAGATGGTGGAAATAGCACTCACATGGAAAAGCTATTCTCTGTCAATGCTATGCGACCTTGTTGAGCGACTTCATGATCTGAATGATGCTGATCAAGATCGCGTCTGGATGCTGGTTGACGCCTGGGCAAAAACAAGTGCGAGTGATTCAGACAAAGCTGCCCTTCGCGAGAAAATTCGGATCACTCGGCTTTCACGGCGTGCCACAGTTCGCGCCAAGAAGGATGGTCAGCTTCCCGAATTGAATGCCAAAGCCGCAGTGGCCTATGAAGCCCTGCAGCCGCAAGACCTCCTGAACAAGCATGCTTGGCTATTTCGCGAGACTTGGATTGATGAATCGGCTGATGAGCTGGAAGATATCGATAGGATTGACTTCCAGAAGCGCGATGAGCGTATCCAACGGTTGCGCGCAGATGCAATACGAGAAATTCAGGAAGACAAAGGGTTCCTGGGCATCCTTGAGCTCGCGGTCCGCGGCAAAGCATCGTTTCAGATCGGCGCTCTCTGCGCTGGAGGTCTACTGTCGGAAAATGGGTTGCACCAGCTTCTTCGCTTGGCACTTCGACGAATTTCGAACCGTGGCGACGACGCCTATGCCTGCAAAAACCTAATTGCAGGCTCGTTGCGGGCAATATTGGACGACCAGGAGCGCGAACGTCTTTTGAGGACGGTCGGAGCAAACCTTAGCGAGGAAGAGTTGATAAGCTTACTGGTACTGGCGCCGTACAAGAAGAGCACCTGGACGCTGATCGACCAGTTAAAGAAGCCAGCACAAGCCAGCTATTGGCAAGAGATTGTACCCGACTGGAATCCCCACTCAGATGAGGAGAATAACGAAAGTGTTGAGCGTCTCTTAAAGGCGGACCGACCACGTGCTGCGTTTGTGAGCGTTCGCTTCGGTCTGGAAAAACTGGATGCCCAAACGTTGCATCGCCTCCTTTCACGAATGGCAAAGGGAGGTAGTGACAAATCTGGCGAATACATGCTTGATGAATATTATATCGATCAGGCATTCAGGAAGATAAACGCCAGTTCAGTCGTTACTGCCGACGAAAAGGCGATGTTGGAGTTCGCATTTTTGGCTGTTCTGGCCAAACCACTGGGCGGGAACTCGACCGGGTATGGAATTCCCAATCTTGAACGGTATGTGGAAGTGCATCCCGAGACTTATGTTCAAGCCATAATATGGGCCTATAAACGCAAGGACGGTGGAGTAGACCCGAAGGAATTCCAGGTACCCGCTGACCGCGTGAAAGACCTGGCTGAGCGTGGGCACAAGCTGCTTGAGGCGATCCAAATCATTCCCGGCCACAATGATCTGGGCGAGCTGAAGGCAGAGCGGCTCGCCAACTGGATCAGGACCGTGAGGCAGATGAGCTCCGAGCTAAGCCGTGGCGAAATCGGGGACCTCTGCATCGGCAAGACCCTTGCGCATTCGTCAGTGGGCCAGGATGGCGTTTGGCCTTGTGATGCGGTTCGCCAAGTGATGGAAGAAATTCAGTCTGAATCGATTATGGAAGGAGCGCGCATTGGTATCTACAACTCACGCGGCGTCCATTCTAGAGGAATCGGCGGCGATCAGGAGCGGGATCTCGCGGACAAGTATCGCAGGTGGGGCGAAGCGCTTCAATTCACCCATCCGTTCGTCTCGTCAAAGCTTTTGATGGCGCTCGCAACAACTTATGAACGCGAGGCCAGCTTTCACGACACCGAAGCAGACATCAAACGCAGACTTCTAGAGTAACCGGTTCAAGACAGCCTGATCCAGAGAACTCAGCTCTGAGTGTTCCCGGCCATTCGTCCGTTCTTAAGTTGATAAAATATCATGAAGAGACCTCGCCAACCAACTTCGATCATTTTTAGATCATGACCCCGAAAATTGAAACAATCGTCACGTTAGCCGACCGTTCACCGTCTTACGAGCGGCAATCTTGATAACCGCCGTAGGAGCCGTTACTCGGTGAGGAGACCGGAGGCCAGAATTTCCAATGCATATTATCATCGATACGACGACCGTTTTCCGCGACAAACGGCTTCTGAGCCCGAGATTGCGGAGCGTCGCCCTGGCTGCTCGTAAACTGGGTGGTGGGGTGTGGGTTCCCAACGTCGTCCTCGATGAGTTGAAAGGTCAAGTCCGCAAAGAGGTTTCTGCCAAATCGGCGGATATTAGCTTAGCCCTAAAATCCCTCAGCGTCCTCGCTCCGCCACATCTCATGCCGATTTTCAAAGAAATCGATGTCGATGAGGTTCTGAAGAACTATCTGACAGAGCGCGACCAACAGCTGGAAAAATTGGCAATCGGCACCCTGCCCTATCCTAACTTACCGCTCCAGCATCTGGTCGAGCGCTACTACCAGAACCTCAGACCGTACAAGGCGGATGGAACCGGCTTCAAGGATCACATGATTTGGCGATCCTTCCTGGAGTTCGTGGCGGATCGACAAGCTGCTTCGCCGCATATGTTCTATCTCGTCACCGATAACGCCAGCGATTTCGCAGACAACAAAGGAGGCTTCCACGGCGATCTCCTGCGGGACGCACAGGCTTTCGGTGTCGACACGGCAAGGATCGGGCTCGAACGCCAGCTTCACGACATCATCAAGACGATCATCGAGCCCCAAAGCGAGAAGATTAAGGAAACGGAAACCCGACTTCGAAGCCGGGCTTTGGAGGTGATTGCCGAAAAAGGCGAAGCAATCGTCACCGACGGTATCCGTAACCACACCGTGGACATCGGAATGCCGTCGGGGATCTCGAATTTCGGGATCGAGAGCCTTCGACTCGATGTGGGCGATCCAGAACTGACGTTAACACATGTCGTTGATGAACTCCTGGTAGAAGCTATCCTTCCCTTCGAGTGCTTCTTCAATGGGGTCGCGCAACTGAGTGACTGGGAATGGGTCGAGGCACAGCTAGACGTACGTTATAGCGACGTTGACGAAGAAGGCCATTTCGTCGCGTTCACCGCTGTTGCCGACAGCATTGCCACGGTTCGTTTTACCCTCGATGACGCTTATAAAGTCACCTCTATCGAGGCCACGGGGTAATCTCGGCCCTGCAGGATCCTACCGGCTACATCCATCTTCGACATGAACTGGCTTGTCCGGCTCAGTTCCGCGTGGAAACACTCTTTGGTTTCACAGGTCTAAATATCATCGCCAGAACCCGTTGAACTGGCAATCAAAATGCGACCGGTTGCCGCCATACTTCCGGTCGATCCACTTGCTGACGATTCTAACTTCCAAGTCATACGGTTTCGGCTGCCTTGGTCGGTCGGTACAGTCGTAATACGGCATCTTCTGTCACGTGGATCGTCCACAATGGCTACATGATCGATTGCAGTTCGCTTCGGCAGAACGAGGCAAAACTCACCATTGTAGGGTATTCCTTCTAGGTGATCACAATCGCCATATTCAGTTCCGCATATTGAGCACTCTTGCGACCCGACGATAAATCCCGTGCTTACAAACACTTGAGGTGGAAATACAACTTTTTCAATACAGTCTAATCTCTCTACATGCTCCGTCAGCGCAGAAAAGCCCTGATGAGCCCGAACAGCTGCACGGCCAGCTTCTTGCGCAGAAATAAGTCTATCCCACGCAGCGTCCGGTTGCCCCTCTTTCAGGGCGATCCACATCCGAAGCTCGTGTCTAAGACTGTCTACAACACATTCAAAACCGAGCAAAATGTTGGCAAAATCTTCGTTGACCTGATCGAGGGCATTCTTCTTGACTTCAGCACACTCCCGTCTCATTTCTCTCAATCGAGAAATGCACTCCTCCTGCAACTCGCTGTCTCGCGTCAAATTGCAGAACAGTCTTGCGTCATCGACGGTGCGGTTGAAGTATTCAATCCACTCGAAGTCAGATTTATTCGTCCGCGAGCCGTCCAATAGCGGCGGCAAGCTCTCGGATCCCTTCGGCGTCTCCTTCATATTTTAGCCTTTTGCAGAGTGTTGATCTCCTTTTTTCGACGACAATTTCGAGCTTCACCGTCTTGCGTCCCGGCGCTCCCTTAAAGAAGTCTGTAATGTACGTGGACAAGACATTCAACGCCAGATTGACTACATTGGGCTCTTGCGACCAGATCGAGCCGGCAACGAAAAGCGTAGGAGCAATCCATTCGATTGAATTATTCTGAATATAAGCTCCACGCTGTTCCCTCGATACCAAATCATCGCTCGGCACTCCGTTCAACCGAAACAAAGTCCTGAGTGTCGCAGCCTCAGTACGTTGCAAAAAATCATTGATGGAAACGGCTGATTCGAAATTTGCCGGCAACACTGATATTCGATCGGAAACCATGCATCCAAGTTGCTCGGCTCGATCTCGAACAGAGACGTAGTTACTAACGTCAGTGATCATAAAGTCCCCTTGGGCCTGCCGTGAAAATCCCGCTGCGTTGAATAATCGCTCACCAGGAAAGCGTTCTGTTCAGACTTGCTCGTATCGAGTTCATGCTTAGCGAGCGAAGAAAGGGATGCCATGGCTGCGGGCCGATAAATCTCATCCTTCCGCCGCTTGTCCAGACTACGACAACCGTACCTCGCAATCCGGCGCTTTGCGCTGCCACTTGAATCTCGTCAACAGCATCGTTCTGATCATCTTGAGACTTGTGCTCAAAAGAAGTATCGAGCGGGACAATTATCATGTCCTGCCCCTGCTCTCGAATATGCGCGATCTTTAATGTCGGCATGAGTCCCTCCAATAGTCTCTCAACCTTATGGCGAGCGCGGAAGGACTGTCAATTGTGGCACGACAACAGCGAACCGTGCTACAGTGTGTCGACGTTTCAACGATATGTTGACAATCATTACGCCTGTTACGGTTTCTCGTTGCCCAACAAGCAAACTTGTAGCACGGTATTTTTACCGCGATGGAGGGAACCAGGTGCTAACTGTTTCCCTGCTGCGGGTGCAGCGCCAACAACCAGGAACGATATTTGAGCGTTGTCAGCGCATCGTTTCCAGGTTGTTGGCATAATATGCCGAATATCAGCTCGAAAAGCGCGGTCGGGTCGTACTCGAGTGCAATTCATCCACGAATAAATTGATCTGATGAACTTGTTCCTTTTCTGTTCTCACAGGAACGCGTGATCCAATTGAAAATGCGATCCTAATGTGAGCGGCGCGGATCGTAGACACCGTGAGGTCACGAAAATACGGCACATCGAATCACGATGGTACACGGTACCCACCCGAGCAAGTAGAAGGCGTGTCAGCAGAGGCTTCCGCCTAGCTGATCAAAACCGCTCTCAAATGCGTCCTCGTCACCCAGATCTCGGGTGCCATTTTCAAATTGCCGCTATATTAACCATATGAATTAACGCCGTTCTTTTTCCATGACGAATCGAACTCGCACTTTACTTCCGTTGCTCGGACGGTGTTTTTCTGTGGCTTTCACTATCGATAGGTATCAAGTATCGATAGTGAGCCATCTAGCTGCCAAACCTTGCTATCTTCAGCGCAAAACACTATCTTTTGCGCCATGAAATCCGCGCCAGGAGCGCCCAAAATGTCTGAACCCCAGCTTTCCATCCGCAGCAGCAAGGCACGCGATCTTGCGCACGCGCTGGCTAAACGCACCGGCCAGCCGATCAACAAGCTCGTCGAGATCGCGCTTGAGCACTACGACCAAGAACTGCGGCAAAAGCCGACACAGACGCCAGCCGACACGCTTTGGGAGTTAATGGCGGAGGGCCGACGGTCCGTACCACCCGGCACCACCTCCGCCCATGATGATCTCTACGACGAAAACGGTTTGCCGAAATGATCGCCGTCGATACGTCGGTGATCGTGGCCACATCACTGGGAGAGCCCGAAGCTGAACGGTTTCATGCGCTCGTCACCCGTGAGGAAGTCGTCATTGCCTGGCCGACCTTGCTTGAGGCACGAATGGTGCTCACCGGCAAGAGCTTTCCCAACGCCGCAACCATCATTTCACAGCTCGTGGCGTTGCCAAATGTGACCGCCATCGCCTTTGGCGAGCGGCATTATTATGCTGCCGAGAAGGCCTTCGACCTGTTTGGCAAAGGTCGCCATCCTGCCGGCCTTAATATGGGCGACTGCTATTCGTACGCCGTTGCTGCGATCGCCAAGGCGCCCTTGCTATTCAAGGGGAATGATTTCGGGCGAACAGACGTAAAGTGCCATCCAGCATCGGCTACTCAATGACAAGCAAAGCTGTCGTCCGGCCCTCCCCCGCTGATCCAGTGCGGCTCCGTGCCGAAGAACTCGATGCGCTTGACGCCATCCTGCCCTTTGCCCGCCGCGATCAGCTGGCAGCGATGCTGACCGACGACGACGTCGCCACCCTCAAGCATCTCGCCAAGGAAGGTATGGGCGCCAATACCCTTCGGGCGCTGGCCTCCGATCTCGGCTATCTCGAATCCTGGTGCGAGCTCGCCACCGGCGCTCCCCTGCCCTGGCCGGCGCCGGAAAGCCTGTTATTGAAATTCGTCGCCCATCATCTCTGGGACCCTGTCGAACGGGCCGAGGATTCTTCCCACGGCATGCCAGCCGAGGTCGAGATCGGATTGCGTGCAAAAGGTCTGCTACGGGCCGACGGCCCGCATGCACCGGATACGGTGCGCCGGCGGCTGACGTCCTGGTCGATCCTCACCCGCTGGCGTGGCTTGACAGGGTCTTTTGCTGCTCCGTCTTTGAAGACGGCATTGCGCCTGGCAGTCCGAGCCGCGCCGCGGCAACGTCGCCGCAAGAGCAAACGAGCCGTCACGGGCGATGTTCTGGCAAAGCTGCTGGCGACTTGCGCGGGCGAGAGGCTGGTCGATCTTCGCGATCGCGCTCTCCTTCTGACGACCTTTGCCTCTGGCGGTCGCCAGCGCTCAGAAGTCGCTGAACTACGCGTCGAGGATCTGATCGACGAGGAGCCGACGCGCCCGCTCAAATCGTCCCGCTATCAACGGAATAGCTCGAACTGAGACAGGTGATCCAGTGTCAGTTCAGCTAAGCGGCCGATTGTCCGATTGGTGTTGCAGCTTGGACTCACACTTGAAGCCAAGGGTCGATCAACGGCATTCTCTCCGATTGTTCACACTAGGCGGCCTCGACTACTCCCTCGAGATTGGCAAACATATGATCGAGATTGAGGAAGCAGACCATGCCTTGGTCGAGGGGAATGATCCCGTGTGAGAATGCCGGATCGAAGGTTCTGCCGAGATCCGGCACAGGCTGGATCCGATCGCAGCCGATGGACAGGATATCGGAGACGCGGTCGACTACTAGGCCGATGATATTGTCGCCAATTTCCGCCACGACAATGGCACTGCGATCGGTGTGCGTGGCACTGCGAATCCCAAGCTTTGCCGCAAGGTCAATTACGGGGATTACCGAGCCGCGCAAGTTCATGACGCCGAGCACGTCACGCGGAGCATGGGGCAGTGGCGTTGCCGCCGCCCATCCTCTGATCTCCCGGATCGCAGTCGTCCGGATACAGAACTGCTGCTCACCGAGATGGAAAGCTATGATCTCAAGCGTCGTGTTGGTGATCGAGGCTTCCATCAAAATTCCTCCCATTCCTTAGTGGCAACTGCTGCTGCTGTGCGGCCGCCGAATGCTCCGGCAAGTTTCTGGGTCAAAGCACGAGCGGGAGAAGCAACAGACTTGCTGTCTTGTCGCGCAGCGCGTGGCGCGGAAACCTGATCATCCAATTTGAAGCGGGCGATCAGCTGGGCCAGATTAATTGCTTCGTCGGCGAGCCGGTTAGTCGCAGCCGTGGATTCCTCTACCATTGCCGCATTCTGCTGGGTCGTCTGATCCATCTGGTTCAGCGCCGTACTGACTTCCGACAGTCCGGTTGACTGTTCCCGGGCTGCGGTCGCAATCGAATGAACGTGCTCGTTGACTTTGATGACATGGCCCTGGATAAGACCAAGGGCATCACCAGTGGCGGTCACCAGCTTAACGCCGGTGTCCACCTCTTCTCCAGACCTATTGATCAGCGCCTTGATGTCCTTGGCGGCGGTCGCCGAACGTTGCGCCAGTTCGCGAACCTCCTGGGCGACTACAGCAAAGCCTTTGCCGGCATCGCCAGCGCGCGCGGCCTCGACGCCAGCATTCAATGCAAGCAGATTCGTCTGGAAGGCGATTTCGTCGATGACATTGATGATCTGGCCAATCTCACTGGAAGCCCGCTCTATCCGCTCCATGGCCGCGACCGCATCTTTGACGACGGCACTGGACTGCTCCGTGCTCCTGCGGGCTTCGTCAACCATATGACTAGCCTCTGTTGCCCGCTCCGTCGAGCTCCTCACAGCAACTGTGATCTCTTCGAGAGCGGAAGACGTTTCCTCCAGTGCAGCGGCCTGCTGCTCTGTGCGCTTCGAAAGATCTCCAGAGGCGATCCTCATCTCCCCCGCTCCGCCGTTGATCGTGTCAATCGCTACGCGGACCTCTCCGAGCACCGATCGGAGGTTTGCCATGGTCGCATTGACGTTACTCTTCAGCTCACCAAAAGCGCCCTGAAACTCACCGTGCATACTTTCGGTTAGGTCACCAGCGGCAAGGGCGGAAACAACCCGGCGCGTTTCAGCGATCCCACGATCGACGGAGGTCACAAGCTCATTGACGCTTGCGGCGAAACGGTCAAGATCGGCATTATCGTAACGTTTGGTGATACGTTGCGTGAAGTCCCCGGCAACTGCGGCCGAGACCACCTCTCCGATGCTTGACTGCAGGTCGGCGCTCTTTGCCTGCAAGGCGGCTTCCTGCGCGTTCATCTCACGAACCTTCATGCTGTTCTGCTTGAAGACTTCCACGGCTCGCGCCATGGCGCCGAGTTCGTCTCCACGGTCAGAGCCTGGGACCTCCACGGCGAGATTTCCATCGGCAAGCACGGTCATCGTGGCTGTCAGGCCATTCATCGGCCGCACGACTTGCGTAATGGTCACATAAACGCTCAGCATTAGGGCCAGCAGTGCGCCCGCACCCAGAACGGCGTAGGTGGTTGAAATTGTCGTGTTGGTCACGACGCTCGCTGCATCGTCCTTCCGCTTCAACTCCGACCTTGCCCAATCATAAAGCTTGGTGGCGTCATCATCGAATTTCTTGCGCGCGGGCCGGAATGTGTCTTTAGTAAGCTGCAAGGCTGTCGCGTTGTCGTTGACCAAGGTTAACTTTTGGATCGGCCCCGCCGAGGCCCGTAAGGCTGCGAGATCTGATGACAATGTTGCAAAGTCGACCCTTCGCTGAGGGTAATTGCTTGCAGCCTGGTCGATGAACTTGGCCGTCTCGTCGAAAACCTGCGTCAACTCTTCAACGGATCCCTGCATATCCGCGGGATCCGTTTCTGCGATCATGCGATACAGAACACGACCGATCGAGTCCGAATTGCCAGTGATCTCGGCCAGCTTTATCGATCCCTCTACATCGCTATCGACCATCGCAGTATACGTGTTGTCGATCAGTCGCAATTTACCGGCTTCATAGATACCGACGCCCGCGCCGATCGCCACGGTTGCAAGAGTTAATATCAGCAGCTTTCTGCCAATCTTTAAAGATTTCAATGTATTGTGGATCATATGCGATTATCCCCGCCGCGCTTGAAAGTGCAATTTGATATACATCTTTGCGCAATGAACGCGGATGAACTCGCGATACTGCTTACGGATCCAAATCATTTGAATCGAAGAACGCATGAATCTGCAAAGTAGCAGATTTTACGACGATTTATACTTTGCGATGAATGGTTAAGGAAAGCTTTCTCGATCTCGAGCAAATGACAAAGATTGCGCTTTTTGGCTAGCTCTTTCGCTAAAGGAGGGCGTCGCGTTGGTTTCCCGCTGAACAACGGTGGCGGGAACATTGGCCATAAGAGGAATAATCCCCTGCTGGCGGCCCGGCTGCTCCCCTCCCCAAAAGCTTCGAAGCGTCAGCGCCCGTCCAGAAGACCAAAGCGATAGTCGATCTCTTTCGAAACAACCCATTTTACGCGATTTCGGCCAAGGAAGCCCGCCGACGCGCGTTTCACGGCCACGATGGATCAGCACTTGTCTTTCGTCAGAGAACGCGCTCTATGGCCTTCTATTTTGAACATAAAACACGCTTGCAAATGGTCATTTTCTTACACATTCCTTATCTGTACAAATCACCTCGAAACAGTCCGTTGAAAGCACAATGGCGAAGACGCAAACAGTTAACGTCCAACAGCCTCAAAAGCGGCTGATCGGTTACGCCCGCGTCTCGACGGACGACCAGGTCCACGATGCCCAGATGGACGAGTTGCGCGCCGCCGGCTGCGATCGGATCTACCAGGAGCATGGCTCGGGAGCATCGCGCGCCCGACCGGTCCTGACGCGGCTGCTGGGAGAACTAGCCGCGGGAGACGTCCTCGTCGTCGTTCGCCTCGACCGGCTGGCCAGGTCCGTGAGCCACCTCCTTCAGGTGATCGAGGATCTCGAAGAGAGCGCGGCGTGCATTTCCGGTCGATCCGAGATCCGATCGATACCTCGACGCCGCAGGGCATGTTCTCGCTGCAGGTTCTCGGTGCGGTCGCGCAGCTCGAAAGAGCGCTGATCGCCGAACGCACCAAGGCCGGCATCCAGGCGGCGAAGGCCCGTGGCAAGCTTCCTGGAAACCCGGGGCTGCGAGAGCGACGGCCGGAAGCGATCAAGGCTGTTTCAAAGGCACGCGAGAAAATCTATCTCGACGAGCTCATCGCGTCGGCGCAAACGTGGCTGCCGACGGTGCGGCAACTCCGGCCTCAACATAGCTGGGATAATATCGTGCGGGTTCTCAACCGTCGCGGTCACGATTGGACAGTCGAGCGGCTCCGTCGCGCCGTTCATCGCATGGTTCGGGAGAAACTCGCGGAGCCGGAACTATTGGCTCGTTCACCGCGCCGCGCGCCGGAAGATCATCTGATGAAGCTCGTCGCCGCAATCACGATCGCCGATCCCAGCCTATCGCTTCGCGACATAGCCGCGCAACTGGATCAAATGGGGGAGCGGCCGGCGCGTGGTGGCAGGAAATGGCAGCCGTCTTCCGTCAGGGCACTGTTGGACGAGGCGCGCCGCTTCGGCCTGGTTCGCGACTGAAGATCTTGCCCCTGCTACCAATCGTCCGGAACATTGTCCTATAAAGGGCGCTCCATCAGGTTCATCATTTTCCCGTTCATAAACGTGATCCCGACGGAAGAGAAGCCGTTCTGCTTGTAATAGGCAATCAGCCTTGAGCTGGAGAGCGAGCAATCAAGTCTGATGGTCGCCAGACCTCGCTCTCGTCCCATGCCGGCAATTTTTTCGATGATGGCGGTACCAATCCCGTTTCCGGCTCTATCGCGGCGAACCGCGAAGGTGTGCAGATAAATGCTGTCGCCTGTTTCTCTCTCGCCCCAATACGGACGATCCTCCCACAGGATTCGAAATGCCGCGACAGGTTGGCTGCCCATATAAGCAAGGAACAATTCGCCGCGCTCGATCCGAGGCAGCATCCAAGCGTCATCGAAGGGGTAGTTCCAACCCTCCGATCCACGCGCCTTTTGCCACGCGCTCGCCTCCTCCAAAATCTCCGAGAAGTGCCCCCGCGTTTCAAGATCCACCGGACGGATGTCAATTCCCATGTCGATATCACCAATCAATCTCGCCATGAATCGGCAACTATGTTTTCTTGACGCGAAGCATGCTCATAAACAGTGTCGAAACGACTAAGGCGGGAGCCGGAACCAATGCGTCAGCCTCGCATCGCTATCATTCTCGACGAGAACACCAGCACGGGCGGAACGCGCTATGAAGCGGCAAAGGGCTATTTTCGGGGTGTGAGTAAGGCGGGAGGTCTTCCCTTTGGCATTCCATACCTTCCTGAAATCGTGGATATCGTTTTGAACGAGTTCGACGGCCTGGTTTCGGTTGGTGGTCGGTTTGCTTATCCCGATGATTGGTACATCGCCGGAGAGATCTCCAAAGCTCCGCCGTCGGAACGGCTCGAGGTCGAAAGAGCAATTGTCGAGGGCTTCCTGGAAAGGGACAAACCCATCCTCGGCATATGTGCCGGCATGCAGATGCTCGCATGCCTGAACGGCTGTCGTCTCACGCCCGATCTGCGCGCCTCCTTTCCGACTGCAAACGAACACGATAAACGAGACCACCTTCATGCGGTCGAGATTGTCCCGGAATCGCGCTTGGCGAAAATCATTGGCAAGTCCCGCATCGAGGTGAACACGTTCCATCGCGAAGCAATTGCACAACTGTCACCGGCCGTCCTTGCAAGCGCCTACGCTGAGGACGGCATCGTCGAGGCGATTGAAGTCGTCTCACGCTCCTTCGCGATCGGCCTGCAATGGCATCAGGAGCTATTTGTGGACACGAACCATCCTGGCAACGCTGTGTTTCGTGGCCTCGTGGAAGCAGCAACATAAACCGAGCAACTCTCGCTGACCTCGAGTTGAGATACCGCCGGTACGCCGCGGTAGCCGTTGACGAGTTCCTCAAGCCGTGTCTGGTGATGGATTAAGTCTCAGCTCCACCGAGAGCGTGATGCGATCGGTCAGGCAGGTTCGTTAGCCGGCCAATCAGGATAAAGGCCAGAATCGCAATGCCGCCGACGATGGCAGTTATCGCCAGGGACCAGGTCACGCCGACCACCTCCATCGCAAGCGCCAGCGCAAACGGAGCGATTGCTGATACCACTAATCGGGACGCCATCGCCTTTCCCTGGAGCTGGCCATATCCTTCGCTCCCGAACAGCCACAACGGAAGCGTTCCTGCCGCAATGCTGAAGATCCCGCCGCCCAGCCCGAAGATGACTGCAAACGCTATGGCGTTCGATGCCGAGGCGGGCGAGAACGCCAGCAGCGCGATCGCTCCCGACATTAGCGATGCCGAGACGATGGCAAGCCGAACAGGAGCAAGTCTGCCGCCAAAGACCATGTTGGTGAAGCGGCTGAGCACCTGTGCAGGCCCATATAGGCTTCCGACAAGCGCGGCGGATGTCCCGAGCCCAAGACCGGACAGGATCGGAACCATGTGGATCAGGACCGCCGAACTGAGAAGCGATTGAACGGAGAAGCCGACGACCATGAAGATGAATCCCAATCGCCTTGCTGAAACAGGAAGTGTTCCTTCGACGCGCTGGGAGGTGGACGTCTCTCGCGCATCCGTGCCCTCCGAACCTACCGATCTCGCAAGCAGCGCATGGACAGGGAGGCAGACGAGAAGGTTGAGGGCGGCGAAGACCAGATAGACTTCCCGCCACGACATGTCTTCATGCAGCGCCGTCGTGATCGGCCAGAAGATCGTCGAGGCGAAGCCGGCGATCAGCGTCAAATATGTGATGCTGCGCTGCGCGACTTTCGGGTTGATCTGGACGAGCAGCGCGAATGCCGCCGCGTACTGCACCAGATTAGACGCCGTCTCGATCGCGATCAGAGTGACGACAAAGACGACCTTGCCGGAGGATAGCGCGCAGGCCACGAGCGCCGAAGCGGCCGCCGCCGAACCGCCCGCCATGACGCGGCCCGCCCCGAAGCGATCGATCCACTTGCCCATCGTCGGTGCCGACAGGCCGCCGATGAGCAGCGCCACCGACAACGCCCCGAAGATCCATTCCGACGACCAGTTCAGATCCCGCGCCATGTCCGGCGCAAGAATGCTGAAGCTATAATAGAGCGTTCCATAGCCGATGATCTGGGTGAGCCCCAGGGCCAGGATCGCAGCCACAGGCGGACGTTCGGTGCTGGTCGTCATATGGATTTGAGGCTCACGCGCTGCTCCAGCTTTTCGGCTGCCTCCTTCCGTTCGCTGTAGCGGTCGGTCAGGTAGGACGAGGCGTCGCGCGTCAGCCAGGTGAACTTCACCAGCTCCTCGCAGACGTCGACGACGCGATCGTAATATGATGAAGGTTTCATGCGGCCGTCGGCGTCGAACTCCTGGAAGGCCTTGGCCACCGACGACTGGTTCGGGATCGTAATCATCCGCATCCAACGGCCGAGAACGCGCATTTGCCCCAATGCATTGAAGGATTGCGAGCCGCCAGACACCTGCATCAGCGCGAGCGTCTTGCCCTGCGTCGGCCTGACGGAACCGACCGAGAGCGGTATCCAGTCGATCTGTGCCTTCATGATACCGGTCATCGCACCGTGGCGCTCGGGACTTACCCAGGCCTGGCCTTCCGACCACGCAGACAGCTCGCGCAGTTCCTGCACCTTGGGATGGGATACTGGCGCGTCGTCTGGGAGCGGCAAGCCTTCCGGATTGAAGATCCGGACTTCGCAGCCGAAGTGTTCGAGCAGCCCCGCGGCCTCGTGTGCGAGGAAACGACTGTAGGACACCGGCCTCAGTGAACCGTAGAGGATCAGGATTCTCGGCTTGTGCGTCGAGAATGGCGGCTGCAGCGCAGTCAGGTCGACTTGACGCAGATGTTCCGGCGAGACGGCTTGCAGATCAGACAATGCGCTTGCCCTCGGCATCGAGCACCTTCTCGCCATTCTCCTTGGTGAAGGCACCCTTGTGGGTGTCGGGCAGGATGTCCAGCACCACTTCGGACGGGCGCGCCCGTCGCGTACCGAGCGGCGTGACGACGAAGGGCCGATTGATGAGAATTGGGTCCTTCAGCATGGCGTCGAGCAGTTGATCGTCCGTCAGGTCGGGATTGTCGAGCCCAAGCGCCGCATAGGGCGTGCCCTTTTCGCGGATCGCGCCTCGGACTGTCAGGCCGGCGTCGGCAATCAATTTGACCAGTTGCTCCGGGCTCGGCGGATTCTGCAAATATTCGATGACGTCAGGCTCAATGCCCGCGTTCCGGATCATCGCCAGCGTATTGCGTGAGGTGCCGCAGTCCGGGTTGTGATAGATGGTGACGTTCATGGAGCGGTTTCCGTCTTGGTGAGGGGGGCAGCGTGGCGGGCGTCCATCAGCAGCCAGCCGGCAAGCATCGCCGCCAGAAGCGCGCCAATGACTTCTGCGATGATGAAACCCGGCAGATCGACCGGCCGAATGCCGGAAAACGTATTCGTCAGCGACCGGGCGATCGCCACGGCCGGATTCGCGAAGGATGTGGATGCGGTGAACCAGTAGGCGGCCGTGATGTAAAGGCCGACCAGCCACGCCACGGCATCAGCGCGGAACCGGATGCCCGAACGGATTACGAAGACGAGACCGAAGGTCGCCGCCACCTCGGAGAGCCATTGTGCTCCGCCGGATCGAACGGTTTCGGACGCCCGCAGCAAAGGCAGGCCGAACATGCCATGCGCGAGCACCGTGCCGGCAATGCCGCCGACGATCTGCGCAGCGATATAAGGCGCCAGCGAAGAGCCGGCCAATTCCCGCCTGAGGGCAAAGACCATCGAGACAACAGGGTTGAAATGCGCCCCGGAAATCGGCCCGAGAGTGGTAATCAGCACGACCAGCATGGCGCCCGTCGCCCGAGTGTTGCCAAGCAGCGCAAGCGCCGTGTCGTGCGTAAGCTTGTCAGCCATGATGCCGGAACCGACGACAGTTGCGACCAGCAGTAGCGTGCCGAGCACTTCGGCGGTCACGCGCCGCGATAGTGGAAACGCCGCGCTCATGCCAGCAGGCTCCGCATCATCAAGGCGGCCGATGCCGGGCAGAGGCTGGCGGCCTGTTGTGTCGATTGGATTTCGGCCGGGGCTTCATAGCGGGCGATCGGACGAAAGCCGAGCGATTGAAAGAACGGTGCAGCGGTTTCCGTCAGCAGATAGGCGGAAGCAGCGCCTTGCCTGCGGGCCTGATCGAGCAGGACCAGCGCGATGGCATGGCCGAAGCCGAAACCTTGCCGATCGGGCAGAACCACGATCGAGCGCAGGAGTGCTGCTTCGCCATGGAGCTCCAGCCCACCGAAACCGACCGTCCCCCCGTCCCGCGAGAACCGGTAGAAGCTTCGGCCGGCCTCCGTTAGGTCATCGACCGGAAGCCCGGCGGCCGACAGCGCCGCGCGAAGCTCGTCATGGTGGCCGTCTATTGCCTGCAGATCGACGTCGTTACCCATCAGCTCGCCCTGGACTGCTTGATACTGGCGTCTTGCTCCCCCTGAATTTTCGAGTCGCAACAGGCAGCGATCTCCGCTGCAGGGGCGCAGATTTCCGGATGGCCAGCGCAGCAGTCTTCCATCAGGAAGCGTACGAGGCTGCCAAGCGCCTCAAAGTTGGCCGTGTAGATGATCGACCGGGATTCACGCTGCTGAGCGATCAGGCCGGAACGCTCCAACTCCTTCAGGTGGAAGGAGACGTTCGACGGCGACACCACGGCCTTTTCCGCAATCGCGCCGGCGGCCATGCCGTCGGGGCCGGCAACGACGAGCATGCGGACGATGTGCAAACGGGTTTCCTGGGACAACGCTCCGAATGCGATGAGGGCTTGACGTTGATCCATATTTCAACAATCCTTGAATAATTGAAACGAGGAATAGCGCAGATGAACGCGATCGACAACAGCAAAATGCAAAAGGACGATATCTCCCTCGGCGAGCTCATGAGCGTACTCGTGGCCGCCAAGGATTCCCCGTTGGTCTTCTATTACGACGGGCGGCCGGTGAAGCCCGGCTATCACGTGACCGAGGTCAAAGCCGGACAGTTCTCCGCGCTCGACTGCGGCGCCAGTCCGGAAGCCTGGAGCGAGATGTTCATTCAGCTCTGGGATATCGAAGAGGGTGATCGTACGCATATGTCAGCCGGTAAGTTCTATGCGATCATTCGCAAGGTCACCGAGCACGTGAATCTCGACGATACGGCCAAGCTAACCTTCGAAGTCAGCGACGGTGTCAGGCCTATGCAGCTTTACTGCGCTGCCATGCCAACGCTCCGCGTCGGCGCCATCCATGTCGAGCTCTCACCGCGGCCGGCGAGCTGCAAGCCGCGTGATCGGTGGTTGGCGGAGCAGAAAGCCCAAGCCCAACCGTGCTGTGGCCCGTCGTCTGGAAAAAGCGCCTGCTGCGCTTGAGTCCGCCCGTTTAGTAAAATCCGGCGATCCAGGCCGATGCTCAGCTCTTGCTTTTCAATGGGATCGAATCCGTTCAAACTGGGCGACTGACACTCTAAAATCGTGCCATATCATAGCCGCGGGCGTTATGCCGAAGCCAAAAACCCTCCCCTCCCCGCCGATCCGGTTCAAAACCGCGCCGAGGAACTCGATGCGCTCGACGCCATCCTGCCGTTTGCCCGCCGCGATCAGCTAGCGATGCTGCTGACCGACGAGGATGTCGCCACGCTCAAGCATCTCGCCAAGCAGGGCATGGGCGCCAACACGCTACGGGCGCTTGCCTCCGATCTTGGCTATCTCGAAGCCTTGTGCGAGCTTGCGACAGGCAGCTCCCTCCCCTGGCCGGCGCCGGAAAGCCTGCTCCTGAAATTCGTCGCCCATCATCTCTGGGACCCGGTCGAACGCGCCGAAAATCCAGGCCACGGCATGCCGGCCGAGGTCGAGAGCGGATTGCGTACAAAGGGTCTGCTAAGGGCGGAAGGTCCGCATGCGCCGGATACGGTGCGCCGGCGGCTGACCTCCTGGTCGATCCTCACCCGCTGGCGTGGCCTGACAGGGTCTTTTGCTGCTCCGTCTCTGAAATCTGCGCTCAGACTCGCCGTGCGGGCCAACGCTCGGCCAAGGCGGCGCAAGAGCAAAAAGGCGGTCACCGGTGATGTTTTGGTAAAACTGCTTTCCACCTGTGCCGGCGAACGCCTGGTCGATCTTCGCGATCGCGCCCTCTTGCTCACCGCCTTTGCCTCCGGTGGTCGCCGACGCTCTGAGGTGGCCGCCCTGCGAGTCGAGGATCTGGTCGACGAAGAACCGGTGCATGCCAATCCAAGAGACCCCGCCTCCCCTCTCCTGCCGTGCCTCACCATCAATCTCGGCCGTACGAAGACGACGACGGCTGAAGACCGCGTGCATGTGGTGTTGATCGGTCGGCCGGTCGAAGCGCTGAAGCAATGGCTTGCGGCGGCCAGGATCGAGACCGGGCCGATCTTTCGTCGCATCGACCAATGGGGCAACATCGACCGGCGGGCATTGACACCGCAGTCGGTCAATCTGATCCTGAAGACGCGTTGCAGTCAGGCCGGACTGGATCCGGAGGTGTTTTCGGCCCATGGGCTGCGATCGGGCTATCTGACCGAGGCGGCCAATCGTGGCGTATCTCAGCAGGAGGCGATGCAGCAGTCCCTGCATAAGTCCGTGGCGCAGGCTGCGAGCTACTATAACAACGCTGAACGCAAGAACGGACGGGCGGCACGCCTGGCAATGTAGCCGAAGCTGACCAGCCTTTCGGCATCCTTTGTGGCCGCATCAATAATTTCTTCCACTGACCGGGCAAATAACTCCACCGCATTATGGGAGTGGGCGGATATCTACTGTGCTGTACCGTCAGGGCAAAAGCTGCGCCGCTTGACCCTGCTCTGCAAGTAGTTCAACCGTCTTTTTATCGAACGAGACGAAGGTTTCGCCACCTAACCAACTGCCCTCATAGGCCATGATACCGTCGGCAAAATCGCCTCCGGCCTCGAGGATCGCAAGCCCGGCCTCAACCGCGGGCCGGTTCATGACCACATTTCCGGCATCCAACAAATCGCGGATCGTCACGGCCACATCTTCTTTCGACAGCTTCGCCCCGCGGCGCAATATCCAAACCAATTCACACAGGCACGGCAAGGACACCGCGATGAGCGAGGCCTCTCTCAGGAGCTTGCTCGCGGCACGGCCTTGCTCTACATCGTCCTGCAAAACGGCACGAGCCAGCACGTTTGTATCGACGGAGATTTTCATTCGTCACCCGCCCAACCGGCGGCCGCAAGATCATTCATTTCCTCAATCGTTATGGGCTTTCTAACCTTGCCCGCATGCCGACCGATAAAGTTATCAATAGTTCCAGTGGGCTTTGCAGCTTTCACCCGAAGCTCGCCGCCGGGGAGTTTGTCAAAGTCGATGCGTTCGCCCGGCTTGATGCCGAGGTGCTGCAGTAAATCCCGCTTTAACGTGACCTGCCCTTTCATCGTTACCGCCAGTGAAGTCATAGGGACATTCCTTTCGTTGAGTACTATTAAATAGTAATTGAAATTCGCATTACCAGCAAGCAAGTCAAGAACCTTACTGACCAACATTCCAGCCTCGACCAGTTTGCCGCTTGGCCGCTCGAACTCGGAGTTTTCTCGGTGGCGAACCCCTACCTTCAGAACGACGGTGAAGCGGTACTGCAAGACTCCATGGTTCTGCTTCCTGGACATTCTCGCCCTCAGACAAATCTTGAGAGCCAATGATCATTCCGGCATCCAGGAGTTCCACCGGCTGTTGCGGAACGGCATGCAGATCCTCGAAGGTCTTCTGCACGCTCGTTGTGCTCGGCACGTTGCGCGCTTTCTTCGGGCCGGCGCAGCAATCCTTGATGCCCGACCTCGTGCCGCGGCAAGATCTCGCAAGTGCCATTGCCTGGGGGACCTCCTCCTGGCAGATCGCGGCCGTGTGTGGACCGGTCGCCGGCGGCCTGCTTTACGGCATCTCACCGGAAGCGGCCTACATTGCCTCTCTCGTGTTGCTGACTATTGCCATGGTCCTGGCGGCAGGCATCCGCTTTCCGGCGCGCGCCGCGGACACCGGCCGAAAGGAGAAGCCAACCTTCGAAACCTTGGTGGCCGGTTTCCATTACATCTGGAGGGAGAAGATCATGCTCGGCGCCATCTCCTTCGATCTGTTCGCCAGGTTGCTCGGTGGAGCCTCGGCACTGTTGCCCGTCTATGCGCGCGACATTCTGACTGTCGGCCCTTGGGGGCTCGGTTTGCTGCGCGCAGCACCGGGCATCGGCTCGATCCTGGTGGCGGCCTTCCTGCTGCGCCATCCGATCAAAGACCATGCCGGCGTGATCATGTTTGCCTGCGTCTCCCTGGTCGGTTTCTTCATCGCCGTGTTTGGCGCCTCGACGGAGATCTGGCTGTCAGTGCTGGCGCTCGGCCTGATGGGCGGCTTCGATATGGTGAGCGTCTATTTTCCATATCCGGCCGAGAGCTTCATGATCGACCAGTCGCCCTGGATTTATAGGGGAGCTCTGGTCGCCATTGTCGGCGTTGTCGTGATCGCGCTGGCGCGACGCAAGCGGCCGTCCCCGTGATTGCACCTCTTCACTCGTGTCACAGGAATCTCTTCGCTCTGCACTGCGGGACCCCGGCGAAAACGATCAGCGTATAGATCGGAAGCTTCGCGGAACGCCTGAAGGTGGGCGCACTGAAGAGTGCATCTTGACAGGCAATCCTCATCCGGCGGGGCACAGTCGCTCCGCTGGATCGCGAAGATTTATCAAGCGAGGCCGCTGCCAAGTCGCAGGGGCGCCAATGGCGATCGACATCTGTGCGGCTTGAGGCCGTTCAGCAGTCGTTCAGATGCATGTGGCTAGCAAGTAATAGGTGGTATTCTGTGGAGGGCGGCATGGCGTTAAAGGGTACTGTCGGCTCGAAGCGGACACCGCAGACGATTAAAGTCCCGGCCACATGCCGCCGTCGAGCCGTAGGTTCGCTCCCGTGATATAGCTGGCGCGCGGACTTACGAGAAAGGCGATGGCATCGGCGATCTCCTCAAGCGTCCCAACCCTGCCCATGGGGACTTCGGCAAACATCGGCAGCACGATTTTCTCGATTTCGGTCCATGGTGCGTCTGACGCAAAACCTTGCGCGGCGGCGACCTTTCTGAAGCCTTCGTCTAATCTGTCGCTGTGAATCGTTCCGGGCGACACCGTGTTCGCCGTAATACCATCCATGGAAACCTCCTTTGCCAGCGAGGCCGTCATCGCGATCATAGCAGCCTTGGCGGCAGCGTAATCGGGCCTTTTCGCAGGAGCCATCATCGCGGCCATGCTGGAGATATTGACGATTCTTCCCCATTTAGCAGCCCGCATGTTTGGCAACAGCCGAGCGGTCATCCTTACTGCCGCCAGCACGTTTCGGTCGTACTCAGATGCCCATGTCTCCGGGCGAGTGGTGCTCCAGTCTTCAGGCTCGCCAGAGCCCCCCGCATTGTTGATCAAGATTTCTACGGGTTTAACGAAAGCCTGGGCATCATTGACGAGCCCTTCTACGTCATCGTCATTCGTCAGATCGCCAAAGACCGCATAGGCGCGGCCACCCTGGGTGACGATGTCGTGGGCGACTTCTTCGGTACTCGTTTTGTTACGGCCATGGACGATGACGATAGCGCCCTCACGCGCCAGACCTTTGGCAACGCCTTCGCCGATACCCTTGCTGCTTCCTGTGACAAGCGCAATTTTTCCATCAAGTTTCAAATCCACTTGGCAATCCCCATCTTACTGCGATGTACTGATAAGGGGACAAGACGATGAACGAGGCAATTACGCACTTTAAGGTGCCTATCGAACGAGAACCAAGGGAGGTTTGTCTCGGCCCCGATGGATCGGTTGCACATGACCAGAGTGCTTCGAATGATCACTGGTCGTTGGAAGCTACCCATCCTGTTTCGGCTGTTTGCCGAGCCATCGATGCGAGCGTCACAGTTCATGCGAGACATCCCAGACATTTCCTTACGGTTGCTGGCCGTGGTCTTATGCCGGTCTTGATGGCGGCGCGGGAATTTTCGAGGGACTACCCGGAAGCGTCCGACCGACGACCATGAGCGCTGAGGAAGCGGCCTGTTGCGCTTAGTCAACGTGCGAGGGAAACGCCGCTTACCGATCTTCTCCAAAGTGAAGCCATTGAAATTATTGGAATGTCGCAGCTGGAAATAGAATTTTCCATTTAGCCGGCTAAAGAACAGATAACCTAATTTATGGAACGAAGGGCCGTCTATCTACTTCGTCTTCAAGGGCAAAGTGTCGCCCGAACAGGAGCAGGGCTGATGCGGGACATTATCGTCACGATCGCGCACGCGCTCGCCACGATCATCTTCTGCATCTTTTTAGGATGGCTTGCTGGCAAACTGAAGATGATGCGCATCGAACATGCCAGACAGTGTCGAGAGCGTCGGCACGTGCAGCTTCATCAGGACGTTTCCCCGATTGAAGTCAAGCTCTTGCGGTCATACTCCTCTTGAGACTGTTCCATGGCCGCTCCGTTTGTCATCGCCCACTGGTAGAGCGCCGCGAAGGGCTCGCGAAGAGACTCGGCCATCGGCGTGATGGAGTACTCGACGCCCACCGGGGCTGTCGGCAAAACATGCCTTCGAACGAGTCCGTTTCTCTCGAGACGCTTGAGCGCATCCGCGAGGGCCTTGTGCGTTATGCCGTCGAGACGACGCATGATCTCGTTGAAGCGTGACGGTTTCGTGCAGAGTACGCTTAGGATCAGGAGCGACCACTTATTTGCGACTTGCTCAAGCACCGGCCTCGCCCTTTTTGCATCGATCAATGCCTCATCGATCAGCTTCTTTGTCGACTTTTGGGCTCGTACAGCGGTTGCAGTTCTCGTGTCGATAGAACTTGGCACTGATATACTTTCCTATATCTGATTTACACATGGTGCGTATTTCGCACTAGATATAGGAACTATATCTGACTCCTCGTGTTCAATCGCAAGGAGTTCACGATGAAACTCGAAGACAAGATTTCAGTGGTTATTGGTGGCGGAAGCGGTATCGGAGCCGCGATCGCGGCTCGCTTTGCGGCCGAAGGGTCAATTGTCTACGCGACCAGCCGTAAACCATTCGTGTCCCCTGACCAAGGCCGGATAATCCCGGTCGTTGCAGACGCCGGCCTCGCCTCCGATGTGAAGCAGCTATACGACCGGGTTCGCGAGGAACGCGGCGGAATTGACGTCTTGGTCTTGAACGCGGGCATGTCGGAATACGCAGAGCTCGGCGGCATCTCCGAAGATCTATACGATCGCATATTCGACCTAAACGTTCGCTCCCTCCTCTTTGCCGCACAGAACGCCTTGGAACTCATCCCTGATAACGGTTCGATCGTGTTGATCGGGTCCATAGCCGATGTGATCGGTCCGAAAGGATACGGTGTCTACAGCGCGAGCAAGTCGGCGGTTCGATCGTTCACCCGAACCTGGGCAAACGAACTTGCCCCCAGAGGGATCCGCGTCAACGTCGTCAGCCCTGGACCTACGGACACGGCCATGATGGCGGCGACTACAGACGAAGTTCGTGCAGCACTTACCGGGATGATCCCGCTAGGCCGTCTCGGCAGACCGGATGAAGTGGCGTCGGCGGCGCTCTTCCTCGCAAGCAGCGAAAGCAGCTTCACGACCGGCGCGGAACTGTGCGTGGACGGCGGAGCTACCCAGGTTTGACTGTCCGGGGTCCAAGCCTGCCCTTTCCTGAAGGCAGGATCTACAAAGCCGCCCGCCGCCGGTCAATCCGAGTTTCGGCTCAGTGTTGATTATCGCCTCGAGTCGACCCAGTCTGACACTTCACTCCGATCTTACAGAAGCAAACAAAGCCAACTCTTTCAAAAAGTTGGGAGCGCAGCAGGTGATCGTAAAATGTGCAGCTGGGTCATTTTCAGCTGGTAATCAACCGGCAATACGCTAAGCCTCGCTCTAGAGATGCCTATCCTATCCCAAAGCGCTTTGCGCTGCGCAAATCCTGTCGATCAGGGCATCGAGCTCACCCTTTGGGGGACGATTTTGGGAGAGGCGATGCTTCAAATGCATGATCGGTTCGGCGAGGATTTCTTCCAGGTTCTCGGCGCAGCTGAAGTCACCGGCAACGCGCTTGACCTTCGAATTGTCGAAGATCGCGGTCCAGGCCTTGTCGCCGACCAAGGGGCCCACCCAATCCGGATTATACTTGATCAGCGTGTCCGTCGGCACGTGGACGATTTTCGCCTCGACACCCAGCAATCTGGCGATCGCCTTCTGAATATCATCCCATATATGGGCGCGATCGGAGGTGATGTGGAAGATTTCACTCAGGGCTGCCTGCTTGCCGAAAAGCCCGACGAAAGGCACTGCGAAATCGACCGAGCGCGTCAATGTCCACGGTGTGTGGCCATCACCCGCGACGATCGTGGGCTCGCCATCCAGCATGCGCCTCGCCATTATATCGCTGTCGCCCATCATGATCGGCAGGCCCGTACGCACGGTGTGACTGGGGCGGACGATCGTCCAGGCCAACCCCTTTGACGCCATCAGCAGCTCCTCGCAGGCGATCTTGGCCTGGCTGTAGGGCCAGTAGGGATTGATGGCCGGCGTTCTTTCGGTGATGACATAGTGGCGTGCCGGCTTCTCGTAGACGGAGGCCGAAGAGATGAAAATGTACTGGCCGCAATTGCCCGCAAACACCTCGATGTCTCGCGCGATCTGATCCGGCGTGAAAGCGATAAACTGGCATATGACGTCATAGTTGGCTCTGGCCAGATCAGCATAGGCAGCCGATCCAAGTTCGCCGGTGATCGAAGTCACGCCAGCAGGCAACGGGTCGCCCCTCAGGCCGCGGTTGTAGACGCTGACACGATGTCCCTGGCCAACAGCACGCTCGACGCAGGGATATGAGATTTGGCCGGTACCGCCAATGAAAAGCACGTTCAAAGCCATGTAAAGAACCTCAGCGTCTGATTGGTAGGATTAATGACTACCATTCATACCGCGAAAATGCCCGATCGTCTCCGGCCGATCATCCTCATGACGACCATCACCATTAAAAAATTGGGAAAGGCTTCAGATCGGCAGCATGCCTGCAGCGCCTCGGCAGGTCAAAACGACGCTACCAGCGCAGACTGAATTTGCCGACCAGGCTTCCGACCAGCCCGCTGAGCAAGATGCCGAGCGTGTACCATATCGCGATGAATGGGATACCGTTTTCGACGCAGGCCCAGGAGTAGACCCAGCCGCCGACGCCCCCGGCGCAAGCGCCTGCAACGAAACCGGCGAGTGCCGGACGCGTGGGGGCTGCACGTCTGAGAAACCACATGTTGGCGCAGAAAGCAGGAATGCCGAAAGCCACGATCAGGAAAGGGCAAAAGGACGCCGAATATCCGATGATCAAACCCGGATAGGATGAAGCCGGCGACAGCCCGAGTTGAGCGATGGCCAGAAGCGCGACGATGCTGAATGCCACGACCGGAACCCGAACCATACTCCCAATCGAACCCTCTGGGCGCGCAACTCGTTCAAGGGCCACGATCGTCGCGCTCATTAGTACGGCAGTATATAAAAACTTCACCCAAAACGCTGCCACCGTCACGTGGTGCAGATGCGGGCGAAAGCTGAGCGATATCAGCAGTGCGATGGCCGCGCCGATCACGCCGACAATGATTGTAAGCGCAAGCCTCACTCGCAGCGCATGATGGCGAACCGGAGTGAGATCGCTTACCAAAGCCTCGATGAATTCATCATTTTTCGTCATTGGCAAAACCCAGCTTGCGTCCAATCGCGCGCATCCCTCGGTGAATGCTGACGCGAACCATTGCTTCCGACTGGCCGCTCTCGCTCGCAGCTTCAGCAGTGGTTTTTCCGGCAATCTTTACCTGCCGCAGAAGCTCCCGCTGTTTGGCAGGCAATTGGTCGAGAAGACGGTCGATATCGAGGTGAGCAAAGAGTGTCTCCTCTCGAAATTCAGCCGCGACCTCGTCTCCCAAAACAATTTCTACGCCTCTTCTGCTGCCATTTACCCTGAAGTGGTCGATCAGCTTGTATTTCGCGATTTGGAAAAACCACGCGGTGAACGGCCGCTCCCGATCATAGGTAATGCGCCGGCTATGCACCGCCAAAAGCACCTCCTGGACCAGATCCTCGGCGTCACGGTCTGCGTTCGATCCAAGTCTCCTTCGATAAAATGCCAGAAGCAGATCTCGCAAAATGACGAGCAAGCGCCTGTACGCAGCCTCATCGCCGTCAAGCGAGAGAAGCATCAAGCCTTTCAGGACCTGTTCCGATACCGATTTCGTCATTCGCGTGCAGTCATTCGTTGATCGGCGCTATTTGTTACACCCTGAGCCGGATTTTTTGTCGCCCTTCTTGCGATCACAACGGCGTGATCGCTGTAACGCATTCGCACAAGCGCCGAATGAGGGGGCGGAATTGAGGGACGATCGGTTGTCGCTGGTAGGATGCCATAGCCGCCTCGCCTCCTTTCCAAAGCGATCGCCCTACCCGCTCCAGATAGCCGGATGGGCATCATATCGAAAAGATGCAAGATATGGAGAGCAGAATGTCGCTCACGAAGTTGAAGATCATGGGTATGGTGCTGGCGCTTGGTGCCGCGACCACACTATCCGCACAGGCTGCCGATAAGGCGCGCGTTCGCGGCGTCGTGGAAAGCCTCAGCGGCGATACGCTGATGGTCAAATCGCGCGAAGGCAAGGACGTGACGATCAAGCTGAAATCCGGCTGGGCCGTCAACGGCATCGTCAACGCCTCCGTGACAGACATCAAGCCTGGGGATTTCGTCGGCATCGCGTCCGTTCCGACCGACAGCGGCATCAACGGAGCGCTCGAGGTGCTGATCTTCCCGGCCGCGATGAAGGGCACCGGCGAGGGCGATTACGGCTGGGATCTGAAGCCGAAGAGCTCGATGACCAATGCGACGGTTGCCAGCGCCGTTACCTCGGTCAACGGCCCCACCCTGTCGCTCACCTATAAGGGCGGCGAGAAGAAGATCTCGATCCCGCCAGGCACGCCGGTCGTCACCTTCGGCAAGGCGACGAAGGACGACATCAAGCCCGGCGCAGGAGTCATCATCAACGGCACGACCGATGGAGACAATACGGTTGAATCCGACCGTGTCGTGGTCGGCATAAACGGCGTCATCCCGCCAATGTGACGCATCGATGCCGCCATCACGGGGCTGCCCGGTTGCCGATCGCATCCGGGCAGCTCAATGAGCGGCGATAGCGTCGCAGCATATGATTTCGGACACCGCCGTCCGGCGGCACGTCAGGAGAATTGTCCATGACAAGCATCGAGCAGATCGGCACCGCGCCGCCACCGCCCCCGGCCAAGATCTTCATTCGCCGTCATTCGGCTCTTACGCGGATAACGCACTGGATCAATGTGCTGTGTCTGACCTTGCTGCTGATGAGTGGCATGCAGATCTTCAATGCCGATCCACAATTGCATTGGGGAAACTACGGAGCGGTTGAAGATCCGTCGTGGTTCGAAATCGCCAGCAATCAGGATGGCGACAACACCACCGGAATAGTGCGCATCGGCCGTCTGTCGATCACCACAACCGGCATACTCGGTGCCTCCACGGCCGACGGCGAAATGATGCCGCGCGCATTTCCGGCTTGGGCGACGATACCGAGCTACCAGGATCTTGCAGCTGGCCGACGCTGGCATTTCTTCTTCGCCTGGCTGTTTGTCATCAATGGGCTCGTTTACGTGGCCTATGGCCTGATCGGCGGTCATTTCCGCCGCGATCTCGCGCCGACGGCTCAAGATATCGCGCCCAGAAATATATGGCATGAAATCAAGGACCACGCCCGGCTACGCTTCCCGCAAGGCGAAAAGGCGCGGCGCTACAATGCATTGCAGAAGCTGACCTATCTCATCGTAATCTTCATCCTGCTGCCGCTGATGATCGGTTCGGGATTGACCATGTCACCCGCGATAGACGCCGGTTACCCCTTCCTGCTCGATATTTTCGGTGGTCGCCAAACGGCCCGCTCCATTCATTTCATCACCGCCTGGAGCCTGGTGGCCTTCGTCGTCGTGCATATCGCGATGGTCATTCTCTCCGGCCTTTGGAACAACATGCGTTCGATGGTGACCGGCCGCTACGCGATCATCAACGAGGAGACCGACCGATGAGCTCCATCTTCACCCGCCGCCGTTTTCTCATCGGCTCGGCCGCCAGTCTGGGCGCCGTGGGCCTGAGCGGATGCGATGACATTTCTCAGAGCCAGCATGTGCAGAAGGTGCTCGCTCTGGCTGAGCGGCTGACCCTGGGAACACAGCGGCTCATCGTCTCTCCGCAAACGCTTGCCCGAGAATATACCGACGCGGACATTTCACCGAGCTTTCATCCGAATGGATCAACTCAGCCCAACAGCGCTGAATATGTCCGGATGGTCGAAACCCAATTTGCCGAGTGGCGGCTCAAGATCGACGGCATGGTCAATAGGCCGATGGAATTTTCGTTGACTGATCTGAAGAAGCTGCCTTCTCGCACCCAGATCACCCGCCACGACTGCGTCGAAGGTTGGAGCGCCATCGGTAAATGGCAGGGCGTTCCTCTCGGATTGATCCTGCAGACTGCCGGTTTGAAGCCAGGTGCCCGTTACGCCGTCTTCTATTGTGCCGACGAGTTGGAACAGACGCTCGACGGCAGCGGCCGCTATTACGAGAGTATCGACCTGATCGACGCCTTTCATCCGCAGACAATCCTCGCCTATTCGCTTAACGGGAAGGATCTGGAAGTCGAACACGGCGCTCCCCTGCGCCTGCGCGTCGAACGTCATCTTGGCTACAAACATGCCAAATACGTCATGCGCATCGAAATCCGTGACCGGTTCGATGATCTCTGGGGTGGTAACGGCGGGTTCTGGGAAGATCGCGGCTACGAATGGTATGCCGGTATCTGAGATGTCGCGGCAGACGTCAATAATCAGGCGCGGCAATCGTACACGATATCAGTGGCATAGGCCGTACCTCAGGCACGCAAAGATTTCACGCGTGCAAGGTCCTGAACCTTGACGATTGACGCGCAAATGCTCGCTCAGCTCGCTCTTCACGATTTCTATGAATTCCATCGTATAGACGGGCTGCACACGGCTACGTGGTGTCAAGAGCGAAATCTGCGCGGGCTCCATGATGCCTGGGCCAAGTGGTATCCACGCGAGCTTGCCTTCGGAGACCTCCTTTTCCACGCCAAGCAGCGAGAGGAAAGTGATACCGAGGCCGGCGCGAACGAGAGCCTTGAGAATACCGGGCCGCTCAGCTCGAGCGACGATCAGGCAAGGTGCCTCTCCGTCTCAGTCCATTTCAAATTGCGCCGTGGCGCGGCGGTAGCTTTCCGCCCAGATAGTAGTTTCCGATCGCCTGATACTTCCAGCGAACCGGGTCGTGCAGGGTGTGGGTTCGCACGTTGCGCCAGTATCGATCGAGGTTGTCTTCCGAGAGAGTGGACGATGTGCCCGAGAGTTCGAACAGCTTGGTCCCGGCCAGCAGTCCCGCCTTCGTCGACAGGATTTTCGCCTCCGCGACCGCGATCGATGCTGCCGCGACAGTCTCTTCCGTCATATCGAGTTGCGCGGCGTCGACGAGTGCCGCAGCCCGCCCAAGCAGGGCCTCGGCAGCACGAAGCCGCAACTTGACTTCGCCGACGCCGTAGAGCGTCAGCGGGTCGTCGACGGCGCGCTCGACCTTGGCGTCGATCCACGGGCGCGACCGCTCCTCGATGAACCGGAGCATCTCGCGATAGGCGCCTTGCCCGATCCCGAGATCAATCGCGGCATGCATGAGCTGTGCCTGCGGACCGATCGTCGTCGGTCGGTCGAACGACGCCTGGAACGGGACGATCCACTCAGGTTCGACCTGCACATGCTCGAACTCCACCGAACCGCTGCCGGTGACGCGCTGGCCGAAGCCGTCCCAGTCGTCGGTGATGGTGACGCCTGGCGCGTTCCGAGGAATGAAGACCAGATAGCTCGTCCGCTTTCCGTCTTCATCCGTAACGGCAAGAGTCGGAATCCAGTGCGCATAGAGTGCACCCGTGCAGTAGAACTTGCGCCCCTCGACCAAGGCGCCGCTGCCGTCACGTACCAGTCTTGTGCGGCGCGTGAAGTCGCGCTGTCCGACTTCCGCAAGAGCGTTGCCGAATCGGTCTCCTGCAAGAACACGGTCATAGAAGAAGCGCTTCTGCTCCTCGCTGCCGCCGACCCGAAGCACCTCGAGCGCGTAGTAATGGTTCTGCGGGATCTGCGAGAGCGAGCCATCGGCCGCGCCGATGATCGCGATGACCTGTGCGAGGATCCGATTGCTGACGCCCGGCCCGCCATAAGCCCGGGGCACGGTGATACCCCAGAGACCGCTGGCGGTGAACGCCTCCAGCTCGCTCCATGGCAGCAACCGGTCGCGGTCGCGATCCGACGCGCCGGCCGCGAACTCGTCAGCAAGCCGGGTTGCCACTTCGATCGCCTGGTCATCACCGGCAATGGACGCAGGGTGGCGTGAGCTGGGCGCTACGGAAGATACCGGTGTTGCGTTCGTCATCGGCGCCTCAATTCCACTGGTGTCTGGCGGGGTAAGCGCCGGTCAGCTCGTACTTGCCGATAAGGTGGTATTTCCATCGGACGGGATCGTGGAGCGTATGGACACGGGCGTTTCGCCAGTGACGACCGAGATTATGTGCCTCCCGTGTCGCCGACGAGCCCGCGAGATCGAAAAGCTGCTCGGTCGCGGCGAGCGCGATCTCTGTGGTGAGGATCTTCGCCTCGGCGACCGCAACGGACGCTATAGCGCTCAAGGCGTCCGTGACTTTGTCTCTTGCAATACGGTCGATCGTCTCAGCAGCCTCGTAAAGGACCGCCTGCGCCGCGTGGAGGTCCGTGTAGAGACTGCCGACCGAGTGAATGATGGTCGGATCGTCGATTGCCGAGGAGACGCCGGAGTCGACCCATGGTCTTGCGCGATCACGCACGAAGGCAACGGCATCGCCGACGGCCGCCGCTGCAATTCCCGAATCGATGGAAGCCTGCACGAGCTGTGAGATCGGTCCGGCAAGCCCAGGACGATCGGCATAGGACCAGACGGGGAAGACGAGTTCTGGATCGATCGGGACGTCTGCGAATTTGACGGAGCCACTGGCCGTCGTGCGCTGCCCGAACGACGACCAGTCGTCGATGACGGTCACTCCCGGCGCATCGTAGGCGGCCCAGACCTGGACGGCTCGTCCTTCTTCGTCGACCGCCCTCGTGGGTATCCAGTGAGCGAAGATCGCCCCTGTCGAATAAAAGCGACGGCCGGTCAGTCGAAGGCCGTCTGGCGTCGACCGCAGCAATGTCGTGCTGACGGCCACCGACTTCGTCTTCTTCTCCGGCCCCGCATTTCCGATGCGGAATCCTTTGTTGAGGACGTCGCCAAAGATTCGAGCCTTCTGTGCGTCGGAGCCCACGTCCTTCAGCAGTGCGAGCACGCCGAACTGGTTCTGCGGGATCTGGCCGAGGGCAGGATCGGCGCGACAGAGGATCTCGAACACCTTCGCAAGTGTGACGTTCGACACGTCGGCCCCGCCGAACGCCTTCGGGATGGTGACCCCACCCAAGCCGCTCGCCGTGTACTCGTCGATCTCGGCCCAAGGCAGAAGCCTCTTGGCATCACGCTCGGAGGCGCCGACCACGAAGCGCTCCGCCAAACGCGCGGCGACGTCCAAGGCCTCCTGATCGTCCCTGATGAGATGTGGCCGCGCGGGCGGCGATGGACGACGTCCGTCTACGTCGGAAGCATGCGAACTCTGGTCAATCATATCGTATCGAACTTTCACATCATCGGGCGCGCAGATAGCGGACAGCGCTGTCACCGGCAAATTGCACCAGGCAGACCAACGCGATCAGCACGACGATCACGGCCGCCATGACGGTCGTGTCGAAGCGTTGGTAGCCATAGCGGATGGCCATGTCCCCCAACCCACCCGCGCCGACCGCGCCCGCCATGGCCGAGGCGCCAATGACGCTGACGAGCGTGATCGTAAAACCGCCGATGATGCTGGGCAGCGCTTCGGGAATCAGCACATGCCGGACGATGTGCCACCGCCGACACCCGATCGCCTGGGCCGCTTCGATGAGGCCGGGATCGACTTCGCGAAGGCTGACCTCGGCGATCCTGGCAAAGAATGGGGTCGCACTGATGGATAAGGGCACCGCGGCCGCCCAGACCCCGATGGTCGTCCCCGTAATCAGCCGGGTGAGCGGCAGCAGCGCGACGAGCAGCACGATGAACGGCGTGGCGCGAAAGCCGTTGATGATTGCCGCCAGCACACGCTGCGTTTTCGGAGCCTCGATCAGCCCGCCGGGCTGGGCAAGCACCAGAAACACGGCAAGCGGAATGCCTGCCGCAAATGCGATCAGCGAGGAGACACCGACCATCACAATCGTGTCGAGTAACGCCTGCCACAGGCGTTCATACATCATCGCCGACATAGCCTAATATCCTGACTTGATGAGCGAGATTTTCCAGATCCTTCGGCACCGCCGTTGTCACCCCCTTGACGGAAATGAGCAGGCGACCATTCACATGTCCCTGAATGCGGTCGAGCGCACTCTGCAGGACCCGCGTTGACGCACCCAGAGCATTCGCGATCGCGGCCACGTCTGGCTCCAAGCCGCCCTGTCCAGTATAAGACAGTTCCATGATCGTCCGCCGCGCCTCCCGATCCGACTGAGCACGAAGTCGACTTTGGACATCTTCGGGGATGTCGCGGTTCAATGGTTGAAGCAATGCCCGTGTTGCCGGATGGGTCGGATTTCCGAAGACTTGCCAGACAGGACCGGCTTCGGCAACACTTCCCTCCTCGAGAACCAGAACCTGGTCACAGATCTCACGGATGACGCTCATCTCATGCGTGATGAGAATGATCGTCAGATTGAGCCGGCGGTTGATGTCCTTGAGAAGCGCAAGTATCGAAAGAGTCGTTTCCGGATCGAGTGCGGACGTGGCCTCGTCGCAGAGCAGGATTTCCGGCCGGTGAACCAGTGCCCTCGCGATGCCAACGCGCTGCTTCTGTCCGCCCGACAGCCGTGATGGGTAGGTCTTTTCCTTGCCCTCAAGCCCGACGAGCGACAGAACCTCCGCGACCCTCTCCTCGATTTGGCGCTTCGGAACGCCCGCAACGACCAGCGGGAACGCGACATTGCCCCAGACGGACTTCGACGACAGGAGATTGAAATGCTGGAAGATCATTCCGATCCTGCGGCGAAGCCCAACAAGCCCGTTTTCGTCGAGCGACGAGACATCGACGCCATCCACCGTCACGCGTCCGCCGGTCGGCCGTTCCAGACGGTTGATCGTGCGAAGAAGGCTCGATTTGCCTGCGCCGCTCCGACCGATGATGCCGTAGATCGATCCGGCAGGCACGTCGACGGAAATGCCGCGAAGCGCGTGCACCTCGCCTGCCGACGACTTGTAGCGCTTCTCGACATCAGTAAACGAGACGGTGCCGACATTTTGTCCCGGAAGAACTCGCTCCACCGGGACTGTTGCTATTGCCGGAGCGTCCGGCTTCTCGCCTTCCGCTTCTGACAAGCGTCGTGCCGTTGCGTTCAATGTACCCATGGCAGCGTATAGAGCTTGGGGTCCGAGGCGAACGCCTTGTCGATGGCGCCCTTCACGGCGTCCGATTTCTGATAGAGATCGACTAATTCCTTGATGCCGGCATCGTCGACCTTCGCCGACTGCACTGCGAAGACGATTGCGAACTGCTTGTCGTCAACGCCGGAATAGAGCAATCCCGAGCTCGGATTGAACGCCTTAGACGCGACGATGAAGTGCGGATAGCCCTGCGCGAGATCGACGTCTGCGGTCACGCGGGAGAGCTGCGGCCCTTCGACCTCTTTGAACGTGAGGTGTTTCGGATTGTCGGTGACGTCGTCAAGCGTCCCCTTGAATCCGACGCCGTCCTTAAGCTTCAGAAGGCCTGCCTTCTGCAGGAGGAGAAGTCCACGTCCCTGGTTCACGGGATCGTTGGCGATCGCAACGGTGCCTTTGTCCGGGATCTCGTCGAAGCTCTTATGCTTGAGGGAGTAAAGGCCGATATTTGCAAGCACGCCGATGCCGGCGCTCTTGAAGTCGTATCCACGCTCCTTGATGGCGTTGTCCAGGAACGGCCGATGTTGGAAATAATTCACGTCGATATCGCCCGACTGCAGGGCTATGTTCGGCGTCGTCCAGTCGGTGAATTCGACAACCTGGATGTCGAGCCCCTTCGCCTTCGCTTCAGGAACCAGTGCCTCAATGGAGTCGGCATACACTCCTGGGACGACGCCCACCTTGATCGTTTCGGCGCTAACGCTGCCCGCCAATGTCAATGCCGCGAGCGCGACGATTCCTGCAATGTACTTTCTCATGGACGTCCCCTGTTGATCCGGCACGAGGCTATTGTCCATGAAAGCCGTAGACAAAGCAGATTTTACCGACAGGGACGGCGGTTAGGGAATAATTTTGCGGCACAGCAATTGAACCAGAAGACGAAGCGGCTACCCCGCCACCATGCCGGCCGAGACAAGTGGCCTCGCCATGACCAGCTCGACCAGCGTCGGCGTGGCGCAGGATTGCCGCAGCCAGGAGCGGGCCGAGCCAGGGCGAGGAAGTCGCCAACATGATCGTCTACATATGTTCGGAGCAGGCTTCCGCGACAACCGGCTCGGCTTTGCGCGTGGACGGCGGCGTGGTCCGCTTCAGCGCCACGGCAGGATCATTCATCCGTTTTGGGTAATCCTCAAGCCATGCTCACGGGCCGAGCCCATGAGCATGGGCAATAGGTGCTATTGACGGGATTCGCATCGGTGATCCTCTAAGCGCTGCCTGTAGCACCTGGACGAACAACATAAAGTTTGACGAATGGTGCGCGAGCCGCTGACGAATACGTTACTTCGCATTTCCAATTTACCCAACCGATCAGAGCTTGTAGCCGCCGCTTTCCGCGCCAGTTGTGATTTTGAGGCGCCCGGTCGGCTCCTAGGCGTATTGCGTGACAGCGGCTTCAGAGGCTTCGACCGCTGCCAAGATCGCCAAGGCCCGCTCGAAACTCTTGCTACCTGCGATTGGGTCTTGAAAGCAGGCAGCATCCGCGGCTGCTGAAGGTGCATGCCGCATGGCAGACATGACGCCGAAACTCGACCGTGCCGGCTATCGGTTGAGATCGGGATGAAGGTGCTGGCGAAAAATGGCTGATTTTGCCGGAGGAATGCTACGATGACGTCTCGGCTCGATCTCCGCCAAAGCCGTCCAAGCTCGCGCTGCAGCTGTGCCCCAGCCAATCCGAAAAGGCGCGCACTTTCTGGCGCGCTTCAGCGCGGGCCGGCCAGAGTGCGTAGTAGCCGTAGCCGCTGTCGATGATCCGTTCGAATGGAGCGACCAGCTCGCCGCTTTCCAGATCCTGGCGCGAAAAGGCGAGATCGCCCATCGTCACGCCATAGCCGCTCGCAGCGGCGGTCATCGCGAAATCCTGCGTATCGAAGACTTGATGACGGGCTGCCTGGAACGAATAGACGCCTTCGGCCTGCAGCCAAAGGGTCCAGTCGCTATGACGCGGATTGGAATGCAGCAGAACGCAGTTCTGTAAGTTTTTGACCGCGGGCGGATCGCCCAGTTTGGACAGGAACTGTGGCGAGCACATCGGCGTCAACTGCTCCCGCAATAGCGGCAGCACATCCATACCGGGCCAGTTACCGTTGCCGTAGGTGATCAACATGTCGATATCACCGACAGAAAAGGTGGGCCTCAGAAACCAGGCGGTATCGATATTGATGTTCAGGTCTTCATGATGCCTGTGGAGATCCGGCAGGCGCGGCAGGAACCATTTGCGCGCGAAGGTCGGCGGCATGCGGATAGTCAGCGACCGCGCCGTCGTTCGCGTCGCCTCGAACGAGGTCTTCAGCGACGCCAGCAGCCCGTCGACGATCGGAATTAGCGCCATGCCCCGCTCCGTCAGCGCCACCTTGCGGGTATGGCGCTCGAACAGGGTGCAGCCGAAATAATGCTCGAGCTGCTGCACCTGGCGGCTGATCGCGCTCTGACTGAGGTTGAGCTCTGCCGCCGCCGCTGTGAAACTGCCCGTTTCCGCAACAACGGAAAAGGTCTGCAGGGTCTGCAGCGGCGGCAACCTGTTGTGATCGAACCTCGGCTCCATTCCCTACCCGGCTTCTTTGCTGCTGTCTCGAACGGCAAGCAATAAAGCATGTGGATGGAATGGCAACCGACCGGCGCTCAGGCGATCGCCCGACGAACTGTCTCGATGGCTTGCCGGACCCTTCGCGGCGCCGTACCGCCCTTATGATCGCGGCTGGCAACCGATCCCTCAACCGTCAGCACCTCGAAGACATCCTCGCGAATACCAGGTGCAAAGGCCTGCATCTCGGCAAGGGAAAGCTCCGAGAGCGTCGGAAGGGCCTTGTCGCGGGCCGCACCGACGATCGCGGCGACTGCATGGTGCGCATCGCGGAACGGCACGCCGGCGCGGACCAGATAATCGGCAAGGTCGGTTGCGGTCGAATAACCCTGATTGGCGGCCGCAAGCATCTTCGCATGCTTGACCGTGATGGTCGGGATCATTTGCGCCGTGACGCTGACGGCGGCCCGGACGGTCTCAAGCGTATCGGTCAGCGGCGGCTTCGATTCCTGCTGGTCCTTGTTGAAGGCAAGCGGCTGGCTTTTCATAAGAGCTGTCGAGAAAGTGAGATTGCCCATGACGCGGGCGGCCTTGCCGCGCACCAGCTCGGCCAGATCCGGATTGCGCTTCTGGGGCATGATCGAGGAGCCGGTGCAGAACTGATCGCCGACCTCGATGAAATCGAACATCGGCGTGCACCAGAGAATGACTTCCTCGCTGAAACGCGACAGGTGCCCCATGATGATCGAGCCAGTACTGCAGACATCGACGACATAATCGCGATCGGAAACGGCGTCGAGCGAGTTGGCGAAGGACGTGGAGAAGCCAAGCTTAGAGGCGCTGTATTCAGGGTCGATGGGATAGCCGGTACCTGCAAGCGCCGCCGCGCCCAGCGGCGAAATGTTGAGCCGTTCGCGCGTCGCGCCGACCCGGTCGAGATCGCGCAGGAACATTTCGGCATAGGCCATGAGATGATGGCCGAAGGTGACGGGCTGCGCCACCTGCAAATGCGTGAAGCCGGGCATGATCGCATCGGCATGTTTCTCAGCGAGATCGACAAAGGCGCCGATCAGCGTCTTCAGATCGTCGGCGAGAAGATCCAGTTGCTCGCGGGCATAGAGACGAATGTCGGTCGCCACCTGATCGTTGCGCGATCTTGCCGTGTGCAGCTTCTTCCCGGCGTCACCGATCAGCGCGATCAGCCGGTCCTCGACATTGGTGTGGACGTCTTCGAGTTCGGTTTTCCATTCGAAGGCACCCGAGCGCATCTCTTCGGCCACTTGGTCAAGACCAGTCTGGATTTTACCGTTTTCGTCAGTGGTCAGAATGCCGGCGCGAGCAAGCATCTCGGCGTGGACCTTCGATCCGGCGACATCGTGCAAGGCAATGCGCTTGTCCTGGTCAAGGCACTCATGAAAGCTCTCAAAATCCCTGGAGACGGCCTCCTTGAACAGCGGCGACCATGTGGCTTCTTTCTGGTTTCTCATCGCGGTCTTCCTTTTGAACAAATGCCGCCCTCCTCCGGGCGTATTCTCTATTGAAGCAGCGCAAGCAGGCTGCGGGCATCGGTCTGATTTTCGAGATCGAGAACGAAGTCGCTGAGAACGTCGACCCTTGATGCCGGCAGCACCATGCCGGCTAGGGCTGTATATTTGCCGATCAGTCGCTCATCACTCAGCGGGTTCTGCGGGCCTCCGAGGGGGAATTCAACGACAAGCCGATGCCGCTCGCCGGATGTCGTGACGATGGTGATCGCCGGCTCGTCCTCGTCTTTCATGGAGGGATCAATCCGCACCGTGATGCGATCCATCAACGGGCCGATCTCCACGGCCGACCACGCGGCCTCCTCAAGCTCGGCCAGAAAGACCTTGCCGTAACGCAGCCGGGCCGCCAGGGCATAGGGCAAGCTCATCTGGGCCTGTGCGCGCGACTCGATGATCTTGCCGCCACACATGCCATGCTGGAAGCCGCTGATATCGACCTCGATGGCGGCGATATCAGCGGGATCGAGACCATGACGCTGCAGCATGATGTCAAGCGCATCGATGCCGGCGTGCGTCCCGCGGCAGGTCGCGTGCGGCTTGATCGAGCATCGGTTCAGGCGCCAGTTGTGTCCGAAGTTGCGGATCAGCGCCTGCGGATCGCCCTTGCCGGCGCCGAAAGTCGCAAAAAAGCTGCCCCAGCGCTCCGCCTCGAAGACGCTATCAGGCCCTTCGAACCCTTGCCGTGTGAGATAAGCGGACATAAGGCCGCCTTCGGCGGCGCGGCCGGCATGAAGCTTCTTGGTTGAGCTGCCATTGTGGATGAAAGCCCAGGTTCCACCGGCAAAGGAGCAAGCAGAGCCGAGAGCGGAGGCCATTGCATTCATATCGAGGTTCATCATGCTGCCGACGGCAGCGGCAGCGCCGAACGCCCCGCAGGTCCCAGTCGAATGCCAGCCGAGACCGTTGTGCTCTTCATATCCGCCGACGGCTTCCAATACGCGCCGGCCGACTTCATAGCCGAGCAGGACGCTACGCAGCAGCTCGCTGCCGCTCACTGGCTGGCTTCGATCGCCAAGCGCGGCAAGCACAGCCGGAAGGACGACAGCACCGGAATGATCGCAACCGCCGCTGTCGTCAAGCTCGTAGGCATGGGCCGATACGCCGTTGACGAAGGCGGCTGTCCTTGCGTCCGATGCGATCGGTCGCCCCCAGATCGCGGCATGACCGGTGCGGGCCTTGATATCAAGCATCGCCACGACCGCATTGGTTTCGCGGGAGGCCGAACCGGCGATGGCAGCTCCGAGCGTATCGAGAATATGAAGCTTCGCCTTGTGGATGGTCTCGGGCGGAAAAGCTTCATAGCTCGTCAAGCAGACAAGCTCCGCCAGTGCCTGTGTCAGATTATCGCTCACGGGCCTGTTCCTCATCGACATAGGCTTCGTAGACATTGATCGGGTGATCGCCCGGTGCGGCAAGGCCCTTGCCGGCATGCCAGCGCGCGACATCCGCCGCCGTCGCCAGCCACACGTCATCGAAGCTTGTGATATGGGCGAGCAAGGCTTCGACCAGCGCTATCCGGCCAGGCGTGCCTGTCCATTCCGGGCGAAGTTGGATGACATAGCAAAGGCCGTATTTGCGATAGGCATCGAACTCGGCGATCCAGTTGCCAAGTACCGCCTCATAGGACGGAATGCGGCTTTGCCCCTTGGGAAAAGCCGGGGTGAAATTGAACTGGAAATAGGGCCGATCCTCCAACTCGATGTGAACCGGGATCTCCACCAGCGACGAGGAATGGCTGTAGGGCACATCGTCACCATTCAACGATGCCGACCAGGAATAGCCGGCCTCAACGAGTAGGCGATCGAAGTGACGTGGCCAGTTGCCTGCCGGCAGCCGGAAGCCGGAAACCTCGTTCGATGCAATCGCGCTCAATCTGTCACGGCTGCGCTTGAGGAGGTCCACAGCGGCCGATGCATCCATGGCGTCATAGCGCTCGAAATCCCAGCCGTGGCTCTCGATCTGATGGTGTGGTGTCACGATATCGCGCAGCAACTGTTCGTGTTTCTCTGCAACGATGCCGGGCACGAACCAGCTGGTGGATATGCCGGCATCGGCAAAGGCGTTGCAGAGACGTTCGACGCCGCGCGCGGCGCCATATTGCCAGACCGAAAAGCTCTTGCTGCGCCCTTTGAGATCAGGCGCCTGCGCGACTGCATCAAGCCCATCGTTGAAGATCACCGAGACAATTGCCGCGCATGTCTTGCCCTGCGGCCAGAAGCCTTTGGAAGCCGTATCGGTCATGCGGCGTCCTCCGGATGTTGTGCGATCCACCATTTTGCGATTTCCGCGCAGTGTGTCGCCCAGACACTGTCGCCATGGCTGGTGATCGCCTTGAATAGGCCCTCGAGGATCGCAAGCCGACCAGGTTTGGCGCAGACTTTCGGATGCAGGATCGTCGTCCAGCAGAGCCCTTCGCGGTGATAGCCTTCGAATTCGGCGCACCAGTTCTTTTGAACATCGGCGTAGCCCGAGATACGGTCGAGACCGATGGGAAAATCGGGCTCCTCGCTATAGGCAAGCGCGGTGTAATCATCGATATCCCAGCGACCCGGAATCTCGACCAGGCCGCGTCCGCGAGATGTCGCGTGGAAATAAGGCCGGTCGTCGCCGCGCATGGAGCTTGAATAAATGACGCCAAACTCGTGCAGCAATTGCGCAGTCTCGTCGCTCCAGTCGCCGGACGGCGTGCGGAAGCCGACCGGCGTCACGCCCATGCGGCTTTGGAAGATGTCGCGAGAGCGCCCCATGATGTCGAGCTGCTGCTGGCGGCTGCAGTCGATGAAAACCTCATGATAGTGGCCGTGATAGGCGATCTCATGGGCATTCCGAAGGATGCGTTCGCATTGCGACGGCCAATGTTCGACCACCCAGGTCGGTACGAAAAAGGTCGCCTTGAGGCCATAGGCAGCAAGAAGATCGAGAAGCCGCGGCAGCGCCCGCCACGGGCCATAGGAACCTTGCGTGAAATAACGGGGATTGGAGAGCAGCGAACCGTCGAGCATCGCATCGCCCGTCGGACCATCGACGTCGAAGGCGAGCGCCACCGCCGATTGTCGGCCTTGCGGCCACAGACTTGGTTTCGCCGATTTGATTGCACTCTTCGCAGTCATGGGGCTCAGCATGCGTTTCAAGGTGTTTTAGGGTGCAGCCATCCCTCCGCGGGCGTTGAGACACCCCGGCTGATGACTGCATGAAGGGATTGGGAAGCGCCGCTGTTACCGCGGCGCTTCTTCAAGCTTTACTTGACGCCGTTGATCACGGCCTTCGGAACGGCATTGTGGACGAGACCCCACTTCTTGAGGATCTCATCATAGGTGCCGTCCTTGATCAGCGCGTCGAGAGCACCGGCAACCGCATCGCGAAGCGCGGTGTGGTCCTTCTTGAAGCCAATGCCGAACGTGTCGTTGCTGAGCAGCGGCTCGCCGACGAGCGTGTAGGTGTTGGGCTCGATGCGCATCTGATAGGCGATCGTTTCGATGCCCTGCACGACCGCGTCATAACGGCCCTGCTTCATGCCGAGACGGGCCGCATTCGAATCCGCCGTTCCTTCGAACTTGATGGCGGGCTTGCCCTTGCCTTCGCAATTCTCGGCGCTCCAGGCCTTGACGTTATCACCGAAGGAGGTGCTGCGGCTTCCGGCTACTGTCTTGCCGCAAAGGTCGGTCGCCTGCTTGTAGGTCGCGGCATTGGCGTTGACGGTGAAGAGGATCGGCCCGCTGGTGATGTAATCGACGAAGTCCATGCTGGCTTGGCGCTTCACGTTGTCGCTCATGCCGGAGATGATCATGTCGGCGCGGCCGGTCTGCAGGCCGCTCTGCAGCTCCTGGAAGGCGGAGGTTACGAACACGGTTGTCAGGTTGAGCTTCTTGGCGATCGCATTTGCCAGGTCGACATCGAAACCGTCGATCGTGCCGGTGTCCGGATTGACGAACTCCATCGGCGGATAGATCGGATTGGTCATGATGCGGAGTTCGCCATCCTTCAGCAGGTTCAAGCTCGAATCCGCGGAAGCGGCAGTGGCCGCGAGCGAAAGCAGGGCCGCCGAAATGGCGAAGCGAATGAGTTTCATGCAATTCTCCTCTGATGATCTTTTTCAGGGTTTTTGTTGTTAAAGCACCGCAGAGATGAAGTTTTTCACTCTGGGATTTCTGGGGTTTTCCAATATGTCGCTGGGTGTGCCGGTCTCGACGATCGTACCGGCATCCATGAAGACCACGCGGTCGGCGACCTCGCGGCAGAAGCCGATTTCATGCGTGACGACGATCATGGTCGTCCCGGAGGCGGCGAGCTCCTTCATGACGCCGAGCACTTCACCTACCAGCTCGGGATCAAGTGCCGAGGTCGGTTCGTCGAAGAGCATGGCTTTCGGTTTCATGGCGAGTGCCCGGGCAATGGCGATGCGCTGCTGCTGGCCCCCGGACAACTCGCCCGGATAAGCGCCCGCCTTGTCGGTGAGGCCGACGCGCTGCAGAAGAACGCGCGCTTCGGCGATGCATTCCTGCTTCGGTCGCTTCTGCACGCCGACCGGACCTTCGATGATGTTCTGCAGGACCGTGCGATGCGGGAACAGATGAAACTTCTGGAACACCATGCCGACGGCCTGACGCTGGCGGGCGATCTCGCGATCCGGCAGCGGAAAGAGCCGGTTGCCCTCCCGACGATAGCCGGCAATCTCATCTTCGACCGTGACATAGCCGGCGTCGATCTGTTCGAGCTGGTTGATGCAGCGCAGGAAGGTGCTTTTACCCGAGCCGGAAGGCCCGATAATGCAGACGACTTCGCCCTTCCTGATCTCGAAATCGATATCCTTCAGGACATGAAACGTGCCGAAGTACTTCTGCAGGCCGTGCACCTTGATGATCGCGTCCATCAGCTTGCCTCCCCGGTGAGAGCCTGGTTGGCCGCCTGTTGCGCGCTGGCATCACGCCGCCCCCAGCCCTTGGAGAAATGCCGCTCGATATAGATCTGTGCGATGCTGAGAAGGGTGACGACGACCATATACCAGATGGCTGCGACGATCAGCAGTTCGATAACGCGCGAGTTGACGTAGTAGATGTCCTCGACGTTTTTCAAAACTTCCGAATATTGGATGACGCTGGCAAGCGATGTCAGCTTCACCATGCCGATGGTTTCGTTGCCGATCGGCGGGACGATGACGCGCATGGCCTGCGGTAGAACGATCTTCAGCGTTGCCCGCAACTTGGTCATGCCGATCGATTGGGCTGCTTCCATCTGCCCCTTGTCGATCGACAAAAGGCCGGCGCGCACGACTTCGGCAGTATAGGCGCCCTGCTGAATGCCAAGGCCAAGGAGGGCGGCAACGAAGGGCGTCATGACGTCAACGGTGCGGAGCGACCACAATCCCGGAATACCAATCGCCGGGAAAATCAGAGCGAGGTTGAACCACAGGAGTAGCTGCAGCAGCGCCGGCGTGCCGCGGAACAGCCAGACATAGCCGACCGATATGCCGCGCAGAACGGGATTGTCCGACATGCGCATGATCGCGGCAATGACACCGAGAACGATGCCGACGATCATGGCGCAGAAGGTCATGATGATCGTGTTGCCGACACCCGACATGACGGCTCTGGTGAACAGGTTCTGTCCGACATATTCCCAGGCGATATCGCCCTTCCAGAAGGCTCTCGCCAGAAGAAGAAGCAGGATGACGCAGATCGCCGCCATGATCTTCGTGCCGATTTTTCGCTGTGGCACGATCACAAGCGCATTCACGTCCAGTGGCGCTGAATTCGTCAAATTAAGATCCCCTGAGCTCATTGGTGAGCTTTCATTTTCTAATGGGGAAAGCTTACGTTGCTTTTGAATTCGGCCACAAACGAGATTTGAACATGTAATTTATGCGCGTTGCGCATAAATCATGGCATTCCACAGTGCGATCGCGCTGGTTAATTGAAATGCGATCCATATGAGAGAGTCGGTTTCTTGTCGGACGACTCCGGCGCAATGGCAGTATCGACTGACCCGAACATATTGGAGCAGCAGCGCCTTCGGACGTTGTACACGCCGCCCCGCCGATCTTGATCACGCAAGAGGTAGTGCATATCGACGCCCTACAACTCGCGCTCGGCGTCAGGATTAGCATGATGAAAATCCAAAACGTTTTGGCTTGACTCCCAAAACGTTTTGGACAATTCTCTGCGCCGTTCCGGAGGACGATCTTGGCAAATCTCAAGCAACTCGCGCAGTCGCTCGGACTGTCGATCACCACGGTTTCCCGTGCACTCGACGGTTACGGCGATGTCTCTGCAGCAACCCAGAAGCGGGTGAGAGAGGCTGCAGACATGGTTGGCTACCGCCCGAACGCATCGGCGCGCAGGCTAAGAAAACAACGTGCGGAACTCGTTGCCATCACGCTGCCGAGCGACCCCGGGCATATCGGTCCGCCGCATTTCCTCGACATGCTCTCCAGCTGTGCTGAGCATCTTGCAAGTGCCGGCCTCAACCTGGTCATCGCGCCTGTGCCACGCGGTGAAAGTGAACTCGACATCTGCCGTCGTTTCGTTGATGGCCGCCGCGTCGACGCCATGCTTCTCGTCCGCACCAGGCGGCAGGACGAACGCGTCGAATTTCTCCAGTCGCGCGGCATTCCCTTCGTCACCAACGGACGCACCGAAAGCCTCGTGCCGCATCCCTATATCGACGGTGACGGTTTTGCCGGGTTTCACGCGGCAACGGTCCGTTTTCAGGCCGCCGGCCACCGCCGCATCGGCCATATCGCCGGGCCACAGGAATATTACTTCGCGCATGTGCGCCGCACGGGTTGGAAGGCGGCGATGGACGAGGCAGGTCTCAATGCCGATCTCTGCGCCGAAGGCGCGCCCACGGAACAGGGCGGTTATCTCGCCGCACTGGAATTGCTCCGGCAGCCTTCGCGTCCTACCGCGCTCGTTTGCTCCACCGACGAAATGGCGATCGGAGCGCTCAGAGCGCTACGCGAGATCGATGGCGGCGACGCGATCAGCATTGTCGGTCATGATGACCTGCCGACGGGTGCCTTCACCAGCCCTTCCCTCTCGACCATGCGCATGACCGGCGAAAATCTCGGTGCGAGCTTCGCCTCGCTGCTGTTGCGGGCGATCGCCGGCGAGCCTGCGGAGGAATTGCAGGAGCTTCACGCGATCGAATTCATCGATCGCGACAGCCATCGCCGCCCGATGAAAGCGGCATGAGCAGACAGTGCATTACAGACAAAAACAATGAGGAGGAGAGAATATGAAACCTATCACATCAATCGGAATTCTGGCTTCCACTGTGCTGGCCTTTGCCTCACCGGTGCTTGCCCAGACGGTCTTCGTATCCACGCAGCTTCGCCCGATCGAGGAGGCGACCGTGGTGCGGCAGGACCTGCTGAAGGATGCCGGCAACATGGATTATGTGGTCGAGGAGCCGCCGCAGTTCGCCGTACGCATGGAGGCAGAAGCCAAGGCCGGCAAGCACACCGTCAGCCTGGTCGGCGCGCTGCACGGCGAGCTTTCACCACTCGCCGACAAGGATCAGCTCGAACCGCTTGATGATCTCGCTAAGAAGCTCGCCGGCGGCGGCATGCCGCAATCGCTCCTCGATCTCGGCAAGCTCGGGAAATCCAGCCAGCAATACATTCCGTGGATGCAGGCCACCTATGTCATGGCCGCCAGAAAGGAAGCCCTGCAATACCTGCCGAAGGGCGCCGATATCAACGCCATCACCTACGATCAGCTGATCGAGTGGGGCAAGAACATGCAGCAGGCGACCGGCCAACCGCAGATCGGCTTCCCGGCCGGTCCCAAGGGCCTGATGGCACGTTACTTCCAGGGTTATTTCTACCCGTCCTTCACCGGCGGCGTGGTGCGCACCTTCAAGAACGCCGATGCCGCGGCAGGCTGGGAGAAACTCAAGGTGCTCTGGGCCTATGTAAACCCCAACTCGACCAATTACGATTTCATGCAGGAGCCGCTGGCCGCCGGTGAAGTCATGGTCGCCTGGGATCATGTCGCCCGACTAAAAAATGCCATTTCCGCCTCGCCGGACGACTACGTCGTATTCCCGCCCCCGGCCGGCCCCAAGGGGCGCGGATACATGCCCGTTCTCGCGGGCCTTTCGATCCCGAAGGGTGCCCCGGATGCGGCGGGCGCGATGAAGATCATCGAAACACTGACGACCCCGGGGATCCAGCTGCTCACCGCGTCTAAGGTCGGCTTCTTCCCGACGCTGAACGTCCAGCTGCCGCCGGATCTCGACAAGGGCGTCGCACTTCTCGCCGGTGCCGTCGCCGAGACCCAGACGGCCAAGGATGCAGTGATTTCGCTTCTCCCAGTCGGCCTCGGCGACAAGGGCGGCGAATTCAACAAGGTCTATATGGACAGCTTCCAGCTGATCGTGCTGCAAAACCAGCCCGTCGGCGACGTGCTGGCCAAGCAGGGCGCCGTCATGGCCAAACTGATGACCGATACCAAGGCTCCCTGCTGGGCACCGGATGCCAAGAGCGACGGCGCCTGCCCGGTTCAATAATCCTCCCTGGGTGCTTGGGCGCAAATGTCCGGGCATTCTTTCCGCAACCCTGCTTTTCGAGGCGGGAGCCCATGACCCAAAACCGACCCTGGATCCCATATCTGCTGATCCTGCCATCCGTCGTCTTCCTCGGCCTGCTTTTCATCGTGCCGCTGGTGCAGACGATCTGGCTGGCGGTCTCGGAGGACGGCGCGCCGTCGCTTGCAAACATGCAGCGCATGGTGACGGACATCAATTTCATGCAATCGGTGCGCAACACGTTCCTGCTGACGATCGTTGTCGTACCCGTCCAGATCGCCATCGCGCTCGCCATGGGCACGATGGTCGCCAAGATCGGCCGCGGGCGGGAGACGATTCTGTGGATTTGGACGATCCCGCTCGGCATTTCGGATCTCGCCGCCGGCCTCGTCTGGCTGTCGATCCTCCAGAATAGCGGTTATTTCAACTCGCTGCTCTTCAGCCTCGGCGTGATCAGCCGCCAGGCGAGTTGGCTCTCCTACCAGACGCCTGTTGCGCTTTTCATCGCCATCGCGGTAGCGGAGATCTGGCGCGGCACGGCGATCGTCATGGTCATCATCGTCGCCGGGCTCAACCAGGTGCCGAAGGAGTTCAAGGAAGCCGCCGAAATCTTTGGGGCCGGTCCCTGGACGCGCTTCTGGAAAATAACTCTGCCGTTGATCCGCCCGGCGCTCCAATCGGCCCTCATCCTGCGCACCGTACTCGCCTTCGAGGTCTTCGCAGTCGTCTATGCACTGGGCGGCCGCAATTTTCCGGTCCTCGTTGGCGAAGCCTACAACTGGCAGAACCAGAACCAGAATTACAGCGTCGCGGCCGCCTATGCGGTTCTGATCATGGTCATCTCGCTCGCCGCAACCCTCGTCTATCTCAAGGCTTTCAAGGTCGATCCGGAGCGCCTGCCATGAACATGCAAGCCATCAGTTCCGAAGCAGCCGCCACCGCCAATCCCGCAAGCTTCGTTTCATCGCGCCGCTGGTTGCTCTGGAGCGGTATCGCCGCGCTTTGCGCCTGGGTTCTGGTTCCGATCTATCTCGTGGCGCTAGGCGCACTCGGCGGGCGACAGGGCGTCTACATCTGGCCGAAGACCGGCCTGCCGACCGGCATCTCGCTCGAACCCTTCATTCTCTTCCTGCAGGCGGAAGGGGTCGTCCGCTCCTTCCTCAATTCGTTGGGCGCCGCAGGCATCACGGTAGCCCTCTCCATCCTGCTCGGGGCGCCCGCGGGCTACGCGCTCGCCCGCTACAATTTTGCGGGCAAGGACAGCTACCGGCTGCTGGTCCTGCTGACGCGCGCCTTCCCGCTGGCGATCCTGGCGCTGCCGCTCACCGTGTCCTTCATCCGGCTCGGCCTTTACGATACGATCGTCGGCGTCGGCCTGATCCATACGGTCCTGGCGCTCCCCTTCGCGGCTCTAGTGACCCAGGGCATTTTCCTCGGCGTCCCGAAGGAGCTGGAAGAAGCTGCATGGGTTTTCGGCTGCACCCGCATCCAGGCCTTTTTCAAGGTCGTTGCGCCGCTCGCCTTGCCGGGTATCGTCGCAACGGCCGTCTTTGCGTTCGTCATTTCCTGGAACGAAGTCTTTGCCGCCTCGGTGCTGACGGTGCGCAACCGCACGCTGACGGCCTATCTGCTGACGGTGCTTTCCGAAAGCCCGATGCATTATCGCTTCGCCGGCGGCCTGATGCTCATCCTTCCCTCGGTTGTCTTCATCTTCGCGGTCAGGCGCTACCTTTTCGCGATCTGGGGCATTTCCTCCAAGTAACGGGACCAATTCCATGGCCAATATTGTCATCGACCGTGTCCGCAAGAGTTTCGGGGCATTCCAGGCCCTGAAAGAGGTCTCGCTGACGATCAACGACGGTGAATTCGTCTCGCTTCTCGGCCCGTCCGGCTGCGGCAAGACCACGCTCCTGCGCATCATCGCCGGTCTCGAAACCGCATCCGGCGGCGATGTCCGCATCGGCGACAAGTCGGTCCTCGGGCTCGCTCCCAAGGATCGCGGGCTTGCGATGGTCTTCCAAAACTATGCGATCTTCCCGCATATGACGGTGTACGAAAACGTTGCCTTCGGGCTGCGCATGCAGAAGGCAGACGAGGCGCGCATCAAGGCGCAGGTCGAAAAGGCCGCCGGCCTGCTGCATATCGAGCAGTATCTCGACCGTTATCCGAACAAGCTTTCGGGCGGCCAGCGCCAGCGCGTCGCCGTTGCCCGCGCGCTTGCCGTCGAGCCCAAGGTACTCCTCATGGACGAACCGCTCTCCAACCTCGATGCGCTGCTTCGCCTCGAAATGCGCACCGAACTCAAGACGGTGCTGCAATCGGCCGGCACAACGACGATCTACGTCACGCACGACCAGACAGAGGCGATGGGCCTTTCCGACCGCATCGCCGTCATGCACGGAGGGATCGTCGAGCAGGTCGGCTCGCCGGTCGATGTCTATAATCATCCCGCAACGCGCTTCGTCGGCGGGTTCATCGGCAATCCACCGATGAACTTCATCAAGGTACCTGTCCTGAACGGCCAGGTCTCTGCCGGGATCGAGCAACTGAATGCACCGCAGGAAGCCGGCAAGGAGATCATCCTCGGCCTGCGCGGCGAGGCGGTCGAACTCGCGGGCCTGCCCGAGGGCCTCGAAATGAAAGTGCGGGTCGCCGAACCGATGGGCTCGCACCTGCTCCTGACCGGCTCGATCCACGATCAGCCCGTCCGTGTCATCCTGCCTGCCTCCGAAACCGTCAGGAGCGGCGATACGATCGGCCTGAAGCTCGATCGCAAGCGCATCACCTGGCTTTCGCCCGAAAGCGGCCAATCCTTTCCGGCCGTGATGGCCTAGGGCGTCCTTTCCCAATTCCGGAGTACCGACATGAACCTGCATATCGATCAAGCCAAGCGCATTCTCGTCGCCAACGACCGCGGCGGCTATACGGTGCCGACGGACCGGCTCTATCCCTTCCAATGGAACTGGGATTCCGCCTTCGTCGCCATGGGTTTCGCGCTCTACAATACGGACCGCGCCTATCGCGAACTGGAGCGGCTGGTCGAGGGCCAGTGGGCGGACGGAATGATCCCGCATATCGTCTTCCACCAGCCGAGCGATAGCTATTTTCCAGGCCCGAACGTATGGCGCACCCGCCACACGCCCCCCACCTCCGGCATCACCCAGCCGCCCGTTTTCGCTATCGCGCTCCGCAAGCTGCACGAAGCCACCCGTGACAAGACCCGCACCCTGCCGCTCTACGAGGCGGCACTGAAATGGCACCGCTGGTGGTATGCGGCCCGCGACCCTGAAGGGACCGGCCTCGTTGCTCTGCTTCACCCCTGGGAAAGCGGCAGCGACAATTCTCCCGCATGGGACCTCGCGCTCGCCCGCGTTCCCACCACTACCGACACCCCGGTCGTGCGGAAGGATACCGGCCACGTGAACGCTTCGATGCGTCCCCGCGACGAGGACTATCAGCGCTTCATCCACCTGGTTGACACCTATGCCGCCTGCGGTTGGGAGCCGGCTAGACAGTGGGCGAAGGCACCCTTCAAGGTCGCCGAGATCCAGACCACCGCGATCCTGCTCAAGGCCGGCGAAGACCTCGAAGCACTCGCCCACGAATTCGGCCGCAATGAAGATGCGTCCGAGATCGCCGCACTCAATGAAAAAACTCGCAACGCGATCCTCGCCCAGTGGCGACCCGATCTGTCGCGTTTCGTATCCCGCGATCTCGTTTCGGGCTGGGATATCGAGGCACCGACACAAGCGGGGTTCATCCCGCTTCTGTCGCTCGATCTCGACCAGGCGGTCGTCGGCGCTCTCGTCGATGAAATGAAGGCATGGTCCAAGGGGATGAAAGTCGCCTTCCCGACAGTAAAGCCCGGTATCGACAGTTGGGAGCCGAAACGGTACTGGCGCGGCCCGGCCTGGGCGATCATCAACTGGCTGCTGATCGACGGCCTGAAGCGCAATGGCCGGATCGACGATGCCGAGAAGCTGCGCAAATCGACCATCTCGGCGATCGAGGCGGAGGGTTTTGCCGAATATTTCGACCCGGTCACCGGTGAAGGCTGCGGCGGCCTTGGCTTCTCCTGGACGGCGGCAGCGTATATGTGGCTTGTGGCGTCATAAATTTAGGTATCAGTCGCGCCTGCGCATAAAGCTTAGGTCGTGTAAGCGCTATTTTGCTCCCACTTTCCGGACTGCTGGTTGATCGTTGATGCTGTGCCCGAATAGGGCTTCGATATATGACGATTTCAGGACTCACGTATGGCACCAAGGCTGATGCTGTGGTGCAGCGGTTTGGCCGCACGCTATCTTTGAGATATGCTGACAGCGCTTCCTTCCGTTCGTAACCCGAGCCATCCGGATTTCTTCAAGAAACCGTTAAATTGCATGATCACTGCTTCTTTAAATGGTCACGCAGACTTGCAACATCCGCGGGCTTTACCGCCGGTGCAGCATTGCCCCAGCTATTGCGGACATAGGTCAGGACGCTTGCAACCTGTTCGTCGGACATGTTCCAGTCGAAGGCGGGCATGGCGGGGGAAGTACTGACAGCATCGGTGCTGCCGGCTCGACTTCCGGCGAGGACCACATGGATCAGCGATGTTGCGTCATCGGCATTGACGAGCGGCGCATCGGCAAGCCTTGGGAACAGTTTTGGTATACCCTCGCCCGCCGGCGTATGGCAGCCGGAACAACGGTCGGCATAAAGAGCCGCACCCGCCTTCATGACAGGCTCGGATTGCGCGATGGCGGCAGATGCTGCCGTTGACGTCTCGCCGCTGTCCTTGAGGTAGGTGGCGATCGCTGCAAGATCGGAATCGCTGATCTTGGATGTGGACTTGGTGACGACTTCCGCCATCGGTCCGGACGCTAGATCAAACCGGTTCGCGCCCGTCTTGAGATAGGCGACGATATCGTCCACGCTCCAGCTGCCGATGCCTTTATGCTGATCGGTGGTGATATTGGGAGCATTCCATCCCTGAATGACAAACCCTTGCAATGCCTCGCTGTCCTTGTCGCCTCCGAGCGCGTTCTTTGGCGTGTGGCATGTACCGCAATGTCCTGGCCCCTGTACGAGATAGGCCCCGCGATTCCATTGCTTGCTCTTGTCTGCATTCGGCTTGAAAACACCTGCGGTGAAATTCAGGGCGTTCCAGCCGAATAGCGACCAGCGCTGGTTATAGGGAAACGGCAGCTGGTTGACCTCGACCTGATTTTTGACCGGCTGCAACGTTTGCAAATAGGCGAAAAGTGCTGCGTTATCCTCAGCGGTCATTTTGGTGTAGGCGGGATACGGCATGGCAGCGTAGAGATGATAGCCGCCCCTGCCGATCCCTTCGGACATGACGCGCTGGAAGTCGTCCTTCGTGTATTTGCCAATGCCGGTCTCGCGGTCGGGCGTAATATTCGGCGTGACCAGATTGCCGAAAGGTGTTTCGATGCTCAGACCGCCGGCGAAGGGCCTTCCTCCTGGCGCGGTGTGGCAGGCAGCACAATCGCTCAGAATGGAGAGATAGCGGCCCCGGTCGACCACATTGAACTCCGCATCGCCTAGGGATTGCGCCATGGCAAGTGACGATAAGCCCCCAACTGCGGCTGCCGTCATCCCGAGCCTGAATTTCCAGAGCGCCCTCGTCATGTGCGCACCATCGGGCCCGGATCTTTAAGATAGATGTTCTTGATTGCATCGGCAGCCTTGAAAGCGAGGGCAGCCGCAGTGCCGGTCGGATTGTAACCGGGATTCTGCGGGAAGGCGGAAGCGCCGACGACAAACAGGTTCGGCACATCCCAGCTTTGCAGATATTTGTTGACGCAGCTGTTGGCCGGATTTTCCCCCATGATGAAGCCGCCAACCACATGCGACGACTGATAGGGAACCGTGTTCCAGTGACCTTTCATCGGGTTCTCCACCATCTGGCGTGGCCCCATGTGCCTGGCGATGTCGGCGACCTTCGAGGTGCAATATTGTGCCATCTTGAGGTCGTTTTCAGGGAAATCGAAGGTGATGCGCAAAAGCGGCCGCCCGAAACGATCGGTATAGGTCGGGTCCAATGAGAGATAATTGTTCCTGGTTGCATAGCTCGAGGCCTCGCAGCCGATCGACATGGCCGACAGGTAATTCTTCACCGTCGCCTTTTTCCATTCCTTGCCCCAGGCGGGCGTCCCGGGCGGCACGGGCCGATAGCTGATCGGAGCGGCGCCGATCGGCGTGACGCGGATCGACCCGCCACCGAAAAAGCCGAGTCCACTATGGTCGAAATTGTCATTGTTGAACTCATCGATCCCCATGCCGACCGCGCCGCCGCCGATAAAAGGATTGAAGTTCTTGTCATCGAAGAAGAGCTGCACCCCGTTGGCCGTCTGATAACAATAGTTGCGCCCGGTCGTGCCTTCTCCGGTGGAGGGATCGTAGGGTTTACCGATCCCGGATAGCAGCATCAGACGCACGTTTTCGAAGGTAAAGGCGCCGACAACGACAAGATCCGCCGGCTGCTCCCATTCCTCGCCGGAGGTATCGGCGAAGAGAACACCGGTCGCCTTTTTGCCGGTGGAGTCGGTCAGCACTTTCAAGACTTCGGAATTCGTCCTCGCCGTAAAATTCTGCCGGCGAACAAGGGCCGGAAGGATGTTCACGATGGGGCTGGCCTTGGAATAGTTGGCGCAGCCGTAATTGGTGCAAAACCCACAGAAGGTGCATGGCCCCATGGTTACGCCAAGAGGGTTGGTATAAGGCTCGGAAATCAGCGAAGACGGCACTGGAAAGGGCCGATAGCCCATCTCCGCCGCGGCCTTGGCGAACAGAACAGGCCCATATGGCTGGCGAAGCGGTTTCGTCGGATATTCTTCCGAACGGGGCCCTTCGAATGGATTACCTCCTTCCTGAATCTGGCCCCGGAGATTGCCCGCCTTTCCCGACGTGCCGACAATGCGATCGAAGGCTGTATAGAACGGCTCCATCTCGCTCCAATCGGTCCCCCAGTCCTGCAAGGTCAATTCATCGGGAATGGCTGTGGGGCCGTAACGCTCCTGCAAATAGCTCTTCAGCCGGAACTCCTGCGGCTGAAAGCGGAAGGTAATGCCGGCCCAGTGATTACCGGCGCCACCCGTCCCGTTTCCAGGATGGAAGGAACCCCAATTGCGCATCGGCAGGGCAGTTTCCGAAGGATCGTTGCGGACGGTCACCGTATTTTGCGCCGTACGCAGCATGAGTTCCTGCCGGTGAACATAGCGGAGCTCGTCCGGAACGGACGCAATGCTGAAGTCGCGCGCCGTGTCGCGCCATGGTCCGCGCTCGATCGCAACGACATCGAGACCGGCGGCCGTCAGTTCGCTTGCTACAATGGCACCGGTCCAGCCAAGGCCGATTATGGCGACATCCGTGTGAGGCAGCTTCGTCGCCATCATCAATCCTTTCCGATGTTCCATTCGGGCCGCCCGGCAATGCCAACCGGCGGCAGATCAAGCGTCTCGTTATGGCGCTCCACGTAGTTTCGGTAGTCATAATGGGCCCCGGGAAAGCCGAGCATCTTCCAGGAGACCATGTCCTTGTTGCCGCCATAGATCGGATCGGCGAAGAACCCCTCCATGGTGTTGGCATGGACGAGCGAAAAGAAGGACATGGAATCGATGTCCCGCATGGCGATTTTTCCATGCTGAAGATCCGTCAGCACCTGATCGCGCTGTTCGCTCGTCAATTGGGCGAAGGGCTGCTTGAAGGTGGCGGAACAGTGTTCGTTCAGCGCCGCAATGCCCAGGCGATAGCGGGCACGCGGAACGAGCGACGATTGATCGCCTTGTTCAGGCGTACCAGGCTGGAAAGGACCCTGCATGTAAAGCCGGTCGAAATTGCCAAAAAAACCCGCCAGCTGCCGGTCGATATATTCGGTACAGCCTGCCTCTCTTCCACTGATGCTGAGCTCATCGGCCGGGATCAGCTGTTCGGTAATGGCGCCGATCGTCTCTGCTTCCTCGTCGGTAAAGAAAAACCATCGTCTGGGCGCTGCCCCCGAGGGCACATCCGGCGGACTGGCGTCAAATGGGATCCAGGGACGTTCCCCGCCGATGATGAGAGCGCTCGCCCTTTGCACGGACCCAAGGATGATGGCGACAGCCGTGGATGAGAGGAATGCGCGGCGGGTATGGCCCCGAGCACGTTTACGTTCCATCGAAAATACCCTCGATTAACCAGTATTCGCGCGGGCTCAAGTGACAGGAATAGGATCGAAGTGAATTGTCCCGCTCGGCAACGGAAAACATATGTCCGCCCTAAATATCTGCGACGGGCTTCGGAACTTCGGGCAGCTGCAAAAGTTCCGAGTGAACTTACAAGAATGTTGAGGAGAAAGCCATGCTCTCGAAAATCGCGGCCACCTCGCTTGTTTCACTTTGCCTGGCCACAGCCTCGCTGGCACAATCCAGCGGCCCCGACGGCGCAGCCAACGATCATTCATCTCCCGCTCCCGCGACAAACCAAGATAAACCGGCGCAGGGAGACAATAAAACGGGAACGAACGGGGTACAGGACACCGGCAAGAAGACGAAGGCGGATTCGAACAAGAATAGTGGCGGCTGCAACAATCAGGCCAACGCAATGACCTCGACGTCGGCCAATCAGGAGCAAGCGGGTTCGCAGAGCTGCGACTGACAGCTCCCGCTCATCGCCGGAGCGGCGCATGGCACGATGGGCGTTGGACTCCGCGAGCGAAGCAGCCACTGCGGCCCAATTCGCCGGCTTGGCGAAAGTCGGAACCCTTTGATAGAGATGTCTGGAAAACCAACCCGGTGCGGTTCACCGTCTCCCGTTGCAGGCGGAGATTGTAGTCTATTTTACAGCCAGGCCGTTTTCCTCGGCTGGATATACGCCCGTCAACACGTCGTCGAAGTGACGACTGACACAGGCATTGCACCCGCAGGCCAGCGACCGCAGGCCATCGACGTTGCGGACGCCGATGCGCTTGCGATGAGTTTCGATGACGCCTCGTTCTCGGAAGTCCTGGATCACTCTGCTTAGATAACTGCGCCCTACACCAAGCATGGCGGCCAATTGTTCCTGAGTCATCGCGACATCGACCGCTCCTGTTCTCTCGATCGCAGCCATGAGCCACTTGGCCGTTCTCTGTTCTATCGTATGGGCGGCGTTGCATGCCACCGACTGAAACACTTGCGCCATCAGACAATCGGCATAGCGTGCGAATAGATATCTGAGCGTCGGCGAGCGCGTCTTCGCATCCTCCAGATCATGCAGATCGATGCGGAAGAAGTCTCCTCCAAGCTGTACCTCTGCCCGTGCATAAGCGGGCAGCCTCCCCTGACTGACAATGCCTCCGACAGCACCTTCGCGGCCGACGAGCGCTGTCTCGATCGCGCGTCCGTCGCCAATCACAACCAGATAGGAGATCAGACTCGATCCCCGCGGGAAATAGGCATAGCGTACAGTATCGCCCGGCTCATGTAAGAGCGTGCCGGTCGGCGCCGACCATTCCTTAAGCTTGGGCTGTAACACGGACCAATCATTGGCTCGTAGAGCACGTAGGAGATTGTTTCCAGGTGAATCCAGGTCCCTGGTGCGTGCGTCCATGGTTGCGACTCCATCCAAACAAACTTTGCAACGTCTCAGCCGCGGAAATGTTCACAAGTGGACAGACACGTTTTCGATTTATGTCTACAAGGCGACACTGGGTGCTTTTAAGACCCAAGCAAGCGCAACGTTGTGCCGGGCTCTCAGTTGGGACATCGGTTCGCTTGGGAGGCCAAGAATGCCGGACTAGCCGTACTGAAATGGCGGGCGCCGCGGGCACGCCAGCACCATCAATCCCTCGTCGAGATGTGCGTGTCCCATGACCATCGAAAATCCGCCCGATCCGGCATTGCGCTCCACGTTGCGGCTCTATGTGGCGGGCGATACGCCCGGCGCTCGGCGCGCATTGGAGAGCCGGAAGATTTTGATTGAGGCCACCGCCGGTGAGATGGACATCGAGATCGTCAACATTTTGGAACGCCCTGACCTGGCTGAAACGGCCGGCATTCTCGCGACTCCTACTCTTTCCGACGAGTCGGCAACCCCTCCGCGGCGAATGGTTGGCGACATCAGCGACACGAACCAGGTTCTGGAATACTTCGGCTATCGGAAGAAGGACACAGCCCTATGACCGCCACAGAGGAGCCAATTATCGATCCCGTTCTTGAACGAGTAAAGACGGGCATTGCCGCCTTTGACGATCTTGTGATGGGAGGGCTTCCTCGCGGCCGCACGACGATCGTCGGCGGAACGCCAGGAAGTGGCAAAACCGTCTTTGCAACGCAGTTCCTCGCCCACGGCATCACCGATCTCAACGAGCCGGGTGTGTTCGTCACCTTCGAGGAACCGCCCGCAGAGATCGAAGTCAATATGGCGAGCTTCGGCTGGGATCTGCGCGGATGGCGGGAAAAGAGCAGGCTCGCTTTTGTCGACGCAAGCCCAAGAAATCGAGACGAGCTGGTCGTTGGCGAGTTCGATCTCGCCGGCCTGCTCGCACGCATCCTCCATGCCGTCAAGGCAACAAAGGCAAAGCGCATTGTGCTCGACTCGCTGACGCAGCTTTTCGACCACTTTGTCGCAGATCCGACGACGGTGCGCCGGGAATTGTTGCGCACAGCGACAGCGCTCAAGAAAGAAGGGCTGACGGTCCTTATGACCGCAGAGCGCAACAGTGAATACGGCGACATTTCTCGCCATCGTATCGAGGAATTCGTTGCAGACAATGTTGTCATCTTACGCAATGCCCTCGAGCGCGAACGCCGTCGGCGAACGATCGAGGTTCTGAAGATGCGCGGCAGTCGGCATGTCGAAGGCGAGGTGCCCATCACGCTGGTCGAGAACCAGGGGATTGTCGCAGTACCGCTCTCGTCGCTGCGGCTTGAGCAGCAATCGAGCACCAAGCGGGTAACGAGCGGCATTGCCGAGCTTGACGGAATGACGAGTGGCGGCTTCTTCCGCGACAGTGTTACCCTGGTGAGCGGCGCGACGGGAACTGGAAAGACACTGCTGGTGACGAACTTTCTCGCCGGCGGTGTGGCGGCTGGCGAGCGTGCACTGCTGGTCGGCTATGAAGAAAGTCGTGGGCAGTTGTTTCGTAATGCACGCGGCTGGGGCGTCGACTTCGAAGCGATGGAGGAGGATGGAAAGCTCAAGGTGGTTTGCCTTTATCCGGAGGCACAGAGCCTTCCGGATCATCTATTGATGATCCGGGAATTGGTCGAGGAATTCAAGCCTGACAGGTTTGCGGTTGACAGCCTTTCGGCATTGGAACGCATCGCGCCCGACACAGGTTTTCGGGAGTTTCTCATCAGTCTCACGTCCTTTATCAAGAAGCGCGAGATCGCCGGCCTTTGCACCGCAACGAACAAATCGCTTGTCGGCGGCCAGAGCGCTAGCGAACAGCATATCTCGACGTTGACAGACTCGATCATTCTTCTGCGCTATATCCAGGAGGTTGACATGATGCACCGCGGTCTGATGGTCTTGAAGATGCGTGGCAGCGAGCATGACAAGCAGATCCGTCGTTTCACCATCGACAGTTCGGGCATGCATCTTGGAGAGGCGTTCGGCGGCGCACCGGACGTGTTCGGTGATGCGGTCGTGTCGGAGCATCGCCATGAATAATGGGGACGACGCGCGGAATGCCACAGAGGCTGGGGATATGGCCACCGACGAGCACCGGGCCGGCATTAGCCAACTCAGCTTCCAGCGTCTCGTTGAAACCATCGCGGACGGCGTTCTTGTCGTCGACCTAGCAGGAGATGTCCTCTACGCCAACCCAGCGGCAGGGCAGATCTTCGGTCAGCCGACGGAAAAGCTAGTGCATGTTCCACTTGGACGACCCGTGGTATCCGGCGAGGCGACCGAACTCACAGTGCATAGGCCAAGTGGACCGCCCGCTGAGGTAGAAATGCGGGTGGTGGAACTCGGCTGGGACGGACATGCAGCATTGCTTGCCAGCTTGCGTGACGTATCGGCACAACGCGCGGCCGACGAACGCCGGCGTCAGTCGCAGAAGATGGAGGCGATCGGACGGCTCGCGGCGGGTATCATTCACGATTTCAATAATCTTCTGGCCGTCTTCGACTCGGGTGTGAAACTTCTCGAAAGGCAGCTCGAACAAGATCCGACACATCCGAACGTCCAACTGCTGCTCGATCAGCTGCGAAAACGCATTGGAAATGGCGGTGCCCTGACCCAGCAACTGCTTGCATTCTCTCGACGCCAAACTCTTGCTCCAGAAACGATCGATATCAATGAACGTATCGAATCCCTCACTCGTCTCTTGGAGCAAACACTTGGAAGCGGGGTGAAAGTCCGTCGGAATTTGGGCGCGGATCCGAATGAAGTACACATTGACGCAAACCAGCTTGATGTTGCCCTTCTCAACCTTGCGGTCAATGCACGTGACGCGATGGCGGGTCACGGCACGCTTTCGATCGAGACGAGCAATGCCATTGATGAGCGGGGGGACCTCGATACCGCGGCCACATCGTTCGTGCGAATTACCGTCCGTGACGATGGCTGCGGCATGTCGCAGGAAACCGTCGCGCAAGTGTTCGAGCCGTTCTTCACAACCAAGCCCGAGGGTGAAGGCACCGGCCTGGGACTCAGCCAAGTCTACGGTTTCGTCCATCAGTCAGGTGGACATGTACGCATCGATAGTAAATTGGGCGAAGGCACCAGTATCCATCTTTTTCTGCCATACGCTGCGGATGGCGGCGATTAGGTGTGCTGGACTTTTGCCATCGAGAGGTTGAATGGCGGAAGAATTTCCAAATAGAACGGATATTGGCCTCTACTGGAAACCAAACAGAGCCGGTCGGCCTGGATTCCAGACCAAAATTCCGGTGATTGGCAGTTTTACGTGGCGCAAAGACTAATTGGATGGGCAACCTGTATTGTTCGCGGCATAGCACAAGAAATCATGTGAGCTACAAAACGATAACCAAGTGCCAATATTCGTTTCATCGTCCACCGGGCCAGTGAGATAACTAATGCCGCATACCGCTGGAATAACCTATATCGACGGTACCTTCGACTGGACCGGATCGAGATTTCCGTCGCTTGTCCGAGTTTGCACACTCTTAAACCCGCGATGCGCATTATCATTTCTCTCACGCTTGTTTCAGGAAGGCCTCAAGAGCGAGAGACTGCGGGCTTCAAGTTTCAAGAATTTCTTGTCGGCGCCGCCCCGATCCTGCCCATCAGGATGGGATGTCGACAGCTCCAGCGCCCAGCGTTTGTCATCCGGTAAGGTAAAGTCGACATCACCATCATGAGGATTGAAAAGGACTAGAACATCATCCCAGCCCTCTTCGAAGGGTTGCTCACGCGACAGGCGCAAGCCGATCGCCGTGTTCGCTTCATCGTCCCATTGCTCGTCAGTCTGCCCTCCGCCGCTCGGATTGAGCCAGGTGACGATCAAACCGTCACGCCAATTTTCCCGTTTGAGAATGGAATGTGCCTGACGCAAGGCGATCAGGCGTTTGACGAAATTGTAAAGCGCTTCGGCGCTGCCATATCGATCGTCCCAATGCAGCCAGCTGAGTTCGTTGTCCTGACAGTAGCCATTGTTGTTGCCCATCTGGCTACGGCCGGATTCATCACCCGCCAGCAGCATAGGCGCACCATGTGAGAGAAAGAGGGTTGCGAGAAAATTGCGCTTCTGGCGCTCTCGAACGGTATTGATGGCTTCATCGTCGGTCGGACCTTCAGCGCCGTAATTGTAGCTGCGGTTGTCATTGTGGCCGTCATTGTTGTCTTCGCCATTGGCCTCATTATGCTTTTCGTTATAGGAAACGAGATCATTGAGCGTGAAGCCATCGTGGGCGGCGATGAAATTGACGCTCGCCCATGGGCGGCGGCCGCGAAGATCATAAACATCGCCCGACCCTAAGATGCGGGCGGCAAAATCCCTTGTCATGCCGGGAGTGCCCTTCCAGTAATCTCGGACCGTATCGCGATATTTGTCATTCCATTCTGCCCAGCCCGGCGGAAATCCCCCCACTTGATAACCGCCGGGGCCAATGTCCCACGGCTCGCCGACAAGTTTGACTTTGGCAAGCACCGGATCCTGGCCGACCGCATCGAAGAAGCCGCTGCGCTGATCGAAACCCTGCGGTTCACGGCCAAGAATAGTGCCGAGATCGAAACGAAAGCCATCGACATGCATTTCTTCGACCCAATAGCGAAGTGAGTCCGTCACCATTTGCAGCACGCGCGGATGCGACGTGTTGATTGTGTTGCCGGTGCCGGTGTCGTTGATGTAGTAGCGGGGCTGATCCGGCAGGGTGCGGTAATAGGAGAAATTGTCGATGCCTTTGAATGAAAGGGTCGGACCGAGTTCATTGCCCTCCGCGGTATGATTGTAGACGACATCGAGGATGACCTCGATACCGGCATCGTGGAAGGCACGCACCATGTCGCGAAAGCCTTCAAGGCCTTTCGGCCCGTAATAACGCGTTGCCGGCGCGAAGAAGGCAAGACTGTTGTAGCCCCAATAGTTGCGCAAGCCCTTGTCGAGCAAATGACTGTCATCGGGAAAGAAATGAATGGGAAGGAGCTCGATCGAGGTGATGCCGAGGCTCTTGATGTAATCGACGACGACCCCGTGCCCCAGGCCGTCAAACGTGCCACGCAACGGCTCTGGAATTGCCGGATGCAGCATGGTCATTCCCTTGACATGCGCCTCATAGAAAATTGTCTCAGGCCACGCTACCGACGGCCGTTTATCCGGCGCTTCATTCTTGAGGTCGACCACACGGCATTTCGGCATCTGTCCGGCGCTATCGGTCTCATCGAAGGAAAGATCCTTTTGCTCGTCATCCAGACGATAGGCGAACTGGGCTTGCGACCATTCGATGTTGCCCACAAGCTCACGGGCATAGGGATCGACGAGCAATTTATTCGCATTGAAGCGATGACCATTTAGGGGATCGAACGGGCCGTGCACGCGGTAGCCATACAAGGCACCCGGCTTCAATCCAGGCACATAGCCATGCCAGATTTCATGGGTATATTCCGGCAGGGCGATCCGCTCGATCTCCTGCTTTCCGCTTTCGTCGAAAAGGCAGAGCTCCACCTTTTCCGCATAGGCGCTGAAAAGTGCGAAATTGACACCCTCTCCGTCATAATTCGCTCCCAGGCGCGTGAAATCTCCAGGCTCGATCGCATGCCTCTTGCCGCCTTCCGTCATGGAATCCTCGTGTTCGTTGCTGCGCAGCAGAAACACCCCGTGAAGCGCTTTGTTCCGGCCTTGAAGTCTGACTACGCATGCATCGACGCCAGGATCGTCAGCGATCTCCCACGAGAAGCGATAGGGAATGATCGGCAAACAGCTGCGCTGCCAGAAGATTGCCGGCTGAAGAAGGCTTGTCCGTCAGGAGATCGTATAGCGGCGCGTTGAGCTCTCGCGGCATCGTCACAGCGGTGTCTTTCCAGAAATCTGATGAAGGCATATCGACCAGGCGCGGCACGATCGTAATCGCTATCTCACGCTCATGAACGCGCGCGAAAGCCACGAGATTGGATGCTCGTGCCCCGCTGGTTTCCAAGGGCACATATTCGCCCTCGAGAAAAAGCAAGGGATGTTGATTACGATAGCGTAGCACCTTACGGATGACGTGCCGTTTCAAGGAAGCCGCATCCGATGCAAGGGGACCGGCTGCTCCCGTGTCAGTCCATAGATGGCCGACCGGTCTTCGATTGTCCGGATCGACCAAGCTGAAATCAAGTCCCTCGGTCCCCTGATAGATATCGGGAATACCGGGAGCCGTGAGCTTGATCAGCAACTGCGACAGGCTGTTGCGGAAACCAAGTTCCATGAAAGGGCGCAGCATCCGGTCGAAATCACGGATGAAGTCCTGATTATCCTCCGAAAACAAAGCGGCGGCATAGGCCTGGACCGCATGCTCATAGGAAGGATTTTCATCCATCCAATCCGTCCGGAGCTTGGCTTCACGGATCGATTTCAAGGCATAGGCGCAAAACCGTTCCTTCAGTGCATTCCGATCGGCCCTCTCGAGGTCCTGCGGCCAGATGCCGGCAAGCGTCTGATAAAGCATCCATTCGATATTGGGCTCAGGTGCAGGTCCATCGGCAAGGCTGGAACGAAGAGGAGAATTCATGTTGCGCCATCGCTCGACACCGGCAATCCAGGCATCAGGATCCTGCGTCAGGCCGTAGAGGCGGGCGCGGGCGTCTTCTCCCCGCTTGGTATCATGCGTCGAGGTCGCGGAAAGGCCGCGGCGTTGTCGCCGAAATCGATCGGTCATGGATTGATGAAAGGCCGCCACCGAGCCCGGCGGCATATGCGGCTCGCCTCCGACCTCGTTCAGTGCGATCAGGCGGTTATATCGATAAAACAGCGTGTCCTCGACTGCCTTTGCCATGATCGGACCGCTGAGCTGCTGGAATCTGGCTCGAAACTCCAGGGCTTCGGCTGCAGCAACATCCCCTTTCAGAAGGCGGCCGAGGGCATCGAGGGCATCAACGGTCGGCAATCGGCTTCGGGCCTTCTCGCAGGCACTCTCGATGACCGCCACGTCATCGGACGATGCAGCTCTCCGATAGCCGTAGGTACGGTAAACCGGGAAGGCGACCAGCAGCTCGCGAAGCGCCGCCGCTATTTCCTCCGCGTCGAAATCGGGAAAAATCGAACATGCCAGTATCGTCAGACGCCTCGTCTCGCCGGCGAAATTGCGCTCGACCATCAACAGCTTCGCCCTGCGCAAACCTGCGGCAAAGTCAGCATCCTCCTCGCTGACAGACCTGTAGGCTTCCTCCAGCTTGCACAATCCCTCCTCGTTCACGAAGAGATCGGCCATGGCGGCGATGAATTCGTAGCCGGTCGTTCCCGACACCGGCCAATCCGCCGGCAGCGTCTCGCCACGGGCAAGGATTTTCTCGACTACGATGAACGTGTCCGGGCCGACGGCCTGCCGCAAATGCTCGAGATAGCCCTTCGGATCGGCCAGTCCATCGATATGGTCGACGCGTAATCCTTGGACCTGTCCGGAACGAACCAATTCGATGATCAGCCGATGCGTGTCGTCGAAGACCCGCGGGTCCTCCACGCGCATTCCGACCAGGCCTGCCACCTCGAAGAAGCGCCTGTAGCTGAGGTTTTCGGCGGCATCTTTCCAATAGAGTAATTGCCAATGCTGTTCCGCGAGAAGTTTTCTCATGGCGGCCGCATCCCTCGAAAATGCGCGCAACCGCTCCGCATCCGTTCCTATGTCCGCGGCCAGCCGCTCGACACTTTCGATCGAGAGCGGAAGCAGATCGTCGAAGTAGGCTAGATATACGCACCCATTTGTAGCCTCGTAGCGAAGATGAAAGTCCGCCGCGGCCAGGCTCTCCTCGAATGGGCGTCCCAGAAGCGGCAAGGTGAGCTTGCGGCGCCAGTCGATATCGAAATGGCCGGCATAGGCGCTGCCCGATCCTCGCTGTAATACGTCACGCCACCACGCGTTTTCAACGGAGGCGGCCATATGGTTGGGAACGATATCGAGGATCAAGCCCATGCTCGCCTGCTGCAAGGCCGCGCAGAAAGCATCGAACCGCTCGCGACCGCCAAGCACCGGGTCGATCTCGTTCGCATCCGTGACATCATAGCCATGCGTCGATCCCTTTTTCGCTGCAAGGATCGGCGAGGCATAGACATGGCTGATACCGAGATCTTTCAGATAGGGAACCAGCTCCGTTGCCTTGTCAAAGGTGACATCTCCGCGAAACTGCAGGCGATAGGTGGACGTTAAGACGGTCATGGCTTCCTCGCTGCGTCGGGGGCTCTTAAGAACGGAACTGAAAGAGATCTGTTCCCATCTGAGGAACCGTTCCCGTCAAGATGAGTTGGAACGCAGGAAAATCTAAGTGTCATCGACGGACGGGATGTCATGCAGCACAGCTTCGCATTTGGGCCCCAAATCAACGAGAATGCGGTCTTGTTTCGCCTGTGGGCGCCCTTGGCGGAGCGCGTGCGCATCCGCATTGAGCAGCGTGGGGAATGGGCTATGCGGCGGAGGCAGGATGGGTGGCACGTCGTCGAAGTCAAAGATGCGCAGATCGGCGATCGCTATAAGTTCGTGCTGGCCGATGGGTTTGCCGTGCCGGATCCTGCCTCACGCTTTCAGCCCGAAGATGTCCACGGCCCGAGCGAACTGATCGATCCCATGTTCGAATGGCGAGTGCAGGGATGGAAGGGACGCTGCTGGGAGGAAATCGTCATCTACGAACTACATGTCGGCGCTTTCACGGAAGCCGGCACGTTTCTAGCGGCTATCGAAAAGCTCGACCACTTGCAGCGCCTGGGCATAACGGCCATTCAACTCATGCCGCTTTCGGATTTTCGCGGCCGATATGGATGGGGTTACGACGGTGTTTTACCCTATGCGCCGGATAGCAGCTACGGCCGCCCCGAACATCTCAAAATGCTCGTCGATGCAGCCCATGAGCGGGGCATCTGCGTCTTTCTCGATGTTGTTTATAATCATTTCGGGCCGGACGGGAACTACCTGCCCCGCTACGCGCCGATCTTCGGCGACCGGCACGAAAGCGTCTGGGGCAAAGGCCTGAACTACGATGCCGAGGACAGCCGTTGCGTCCGCGATTTCGTCATCGAAAATGCAATCTATTGGCTGAGCGAGTTCCGGATGGATGGTTTGCGGCTCGATGCCGTGCACGCGATGAAGGACGATAGCGATCCGCATATCCTTCTTGAACTTGCTGAACGCGTCAGGAGCGCGTTCCCTGAACGCCAAATTCATCTGATCGTCGAGAACGAGGATAATGAAGCGGCTCTCCTCGCTCGCGACGAAGACGGTAAGCCGCGCCACTTTACGGCACAGTGGAATGATGACATCCACCACGCTCTTCATGTCGCGGCCACAGGCGAGATCTTCGGCTACTACGAGGATTATGCCGATTGGGCACCACGCTTGAGCCGTGCGCTTGCCGAAGGCTTCGCGTTCCAGGGGGAGCATATGCAGTATCGAGGCCGGCCAAGAGGATCGCCGAGCGCTGGCTTGTCACCATCGGCTTTTATTTCTTTCATCCAGAACCATGACCAGATCGGCAATCGGGCACGCGGCGATCGCATGATTTCCTCCCACCCGATCGAGGCGATAAAGGCCCTTGCAGCCATCTATCTTCTCTCGCCGCAGATCCCCATGCTGTTCATGGGTGAGGAATGGGGCGCTGCCGATCCCTTTCCCTTCTTTTGCGATTTCGATGAGGAGCTCAACGCCAAGATCAGGCTTGGCCGCAAGGAGGAACTGAAGCGCCTGCCCGGCTTCGAAGCGGAGGACGCGTGCGACCCGACGGCCGAAACCACCTTTCGCAGCGCCAAATTGCGCTGGGACAAAATGAGTGAGAACTCGGCAATTGACAACTATTACGAGCAGTTGCTGCGGCTCAGACATCAAGTCGTCGTGCCGCTCCTTGCTGATGCGTCTAGTTGCGTGGCGACCTACGATCCAGACGCCTCGCCCCTCCGACTGCGCTGGCAAATGGATGCCTCAAGCCTCCATCTGACAGCCAATCTGTCGAACACGCCAGCTGCTTTACAAGGACCTACCGAGGGACAAGCATTTTTCTCGGTGGGCAGCACAGCCAACAATTCGATGGGACCGTGGACCGTTGTCTGGAGCCTGTCCTAAGCCACGTTAGTTGAGCGACGAGCTTGCGCCGCTCTTCGAAAGCCTTGGAGGTCCGCTAGTTTAGGCTCGTAGGCGCTGCGCCTTTTCCAAGGCGTCGATGATCGCGTTGTCGGTAAATGGCTTGCCGATTATTCCGACTGCTCCTTCGAGGCCGTATCCAACGCGTTCGGGGCTGCCGGTCACAAAGATCACTTTTATCCTGAACCGATCCGTCAATCGACGAGCGAGTCCCGCTCCGCTGTGGCCATCGGCCAAGCCGAGATCCACGAAAGCCACCTGTGCCTTTGACGCATAAGCCAGAGCCTGCTCCGCGGTCATGAAAGAGCCTACGACTTCGTGGCCAGCTTCGATAGCGATACGTTCCAATTCGAGTGCCACCAAGGGCTCGTCTTCGACGATCATGATCTTCATTAACAACCTCCTCATGCAATCAGAGATAGACAAAATTGGAAGAAAGATGATGTCCGCTAAAGGACAGTTCTGTCGAATGCGCTGCCCGACGGTATTGTCCAACCTCCAAAGACAGCAGACTTTCAGGGTTGTTCACCTCCCTTCGTCGCTCCTTCGGGCTCAAAGAGGAACATCGCCGTTGAAAGGGGCGCGAGATCGAGGAGAAGTGACTGGCGGCGCCCATGCGCAGGAAAATCGTCGGTAACGCGATCGCCCGAGCCGATACCGGCTCCGCCATAAACAGGGTCATCGGTATCCAGTATCCGCCGCCAGAGGCCGGAAAAAGGGACACCTACCCTGTATCCGCCCCGGAAAACCGGGGTGAAATTCGAGATGACCAGAACTGCCGACCGCCGCGCGGCGTCGAAGCGGAGCATTCCGAAAACCGACTGTTCGGCATCATCTGCAACCGCCCACTCAAAGCCGTCCGGCACAGTATCGCCATGATGCAAACAGGGAAAATACCTGTAGATCCGGTTCAGATCGCGCACCAGCCGTTGCAGGCCGGCGTGAGACGGTTCATCGAGGAGATCCCATTCCACCGAACTGTCATGGCTCCATTCCGACCATTGACCGATCTCACCGCCCATGAAGAGAAGCTTCTTACCGGGGTACCCCCACATGAAGCCAAAAAGAGAGCGGAGATTGGCCATCTTCTGCCACTGATCGCCGGGCATCTTGGCGAGCATGGAGCCCTTTCCATGCACAACTTCGTCATGTGAAAACGGCAGGATGAAGCGCTCGCTATAGGCATAGATCATGCCGAAGGTCATCGAGCCATGATGATACTTTCGATAGACCGGATCGTCGGACATGTAATGGAGCGTGTCGTGCATCCATCCCATATTCCACTTCATGTCGAAACCGAGCCCACCTTCCGCTGCGGGTTTTGTGATGTTCGGAAAAGCGGTCGATTCTTCGGCGATCATCAGTGCATGCGGACAGCGTTCGTGAACGATGCTGTTCAGATGCTTGAAGAATTCCATGGCTTCCAGGTTTTCGCGCCCGCCGTAGCGGTTCGGGATCCATTCGCCTTGCGGGCGGCTATAGTCGCGATAGAGCATGGAAGCGACGGCATCGACGCGCAATCCGTCCACATGATAGCGCTCAAGCCATTCGAGCGCGCTCGCGATCAGGAAGCCTTTGACCTCGTTGCGCCCCAGATTATAGATCAGCGTGTTCCAGTCGCGATGGAAGCCCTCTCGCGGATCTTCGTGCTCATAAAGCGCGGTGCCGTCAAAACGCGCCAATCCCCAGACATCCGTCGGAAAATGCGCCGGCACCCAATCCAGGATGACACCGAGCCCTTCCTGGTGGCAGCGATCAACGAAATATGCGAAATCTTCGGGCGTGCCGTGGCGCCCGGTCGGCGCAAACAGGCCGAGTGGCTGATAGCCCCACGATCCGCCAAAAGGATGCTCCATGATCGGCAGCAGCTCGATATGGGTGAAACCCATTTCGCTGGCGTAGGGAATGAGCCGCTGCGAGAGTTCGATCCAATCCAGCGCGCGGCCGCCATCTTCCATGTCGCGCAGCCAGGAGCCGGCATGGACCTCATAAATCGAAAGCGCCTTGGCGAAATGATCGGTGCTTCGGCAATTGTCCATCCAGGCTTGATCGCTCCAGCGGAAGGGTTCGGACGAAGCCACCACGGATGCCGTCGATGGCGCAGGCTCCGCTGCCCGCGCGACCGGATCGGCCTTTTGCGGAAGCAGGGTGCCGAAGCGATCGAGAATCTCGAACTTATAGCGTTCGCCGTCCGTGATATGCGGAATGAATATCTCCCAGACACCTGCCTGCGGCCGGAGCCTCATCGGATGGCGGCGTCCGTCCCAGGCATTGAAGTCGCCGACTACGGACACCCGGCTCGCATTCGGCGCCCAAACCGCAAAGCGCACGCCTGCGACATCATCGATCGTCATCGGATTGGCGCCGAGAGCTTCGCTGAGATTGTAATGCGTGCCTTGCGAGATCAGGTGAAGATCCAGATCGCCGAGCAACGGCGCGAAGCTGTAGGGGTCGGCCGTCACCTGGACTGCATCGGGCCATTGAATTCTCAGATAATAAGCGTTGCGTTCGGCAAGCATCGCGCCGAACAGGCCGGCCGGATGGATGAGACCGGCCAATGCCAGAACGCGATCGCTGTCTCGATCGAGGATTTCAACGCTCAAAGCGCCGGGGAGAAAAGCCTTGATGCTGTACCGGCCGTCCATCCCCTGATGCATGCCGAGGATCGAAAAGGGATCTCCATGCCGCCCCTCCACCAGCGCATATATCGAACCCGCATCCACTTGGCTGAGAATGTCGGCAACATCGCTCATGAGCGGCTCTCCGAAAGTCGGGCTATGATGGCGGCAAATCCGTTCAGCGGGATCGGGAGCCACTTCGGCCGGTTTCGTGCCTCATAGGCGATCTCATAGGCGGCCTTTTCCAGAAGAAAGATATCGATGATCCGCCGCACCTCGGCGGGCGTTTTCGGCAAATCGGGCGAAGCCGCCAATGCCTCGATATAGGACGTCAGAAAAACGAGCTCCGCGTTTTCCGCGAAGCGCTGGATCACCTGTCTGCGGCGGGCATCATGATGATCCGAAATGGCGTCGTTTTCGAGCATGGCGGTTGCCGAGAGATAGTCGAGCGACCGCAGCAGGCCGGCAGCGTCGCGCAGCGGGCTCGTCTTGGCGCGACGCTCAGCGAGATTGCGCGCCGGCTCGCCTTCGAAATCGATGATAACAGCATCGCCTTCCGTCACCAGGATCTGGCCAAGATGGAAATCGCCATGCGCACGCGTCAGCAAAGTGCCTTTTGCCTGATCCGCCAGCGCACTGGCAAGCTCGATGATCCTGTCACGTTCGGCAAGCAGCGAGGATATTTGCTCTGCGATCTCCGGCTCGACATTATCTTCGAGGCCGGTCAGCTTGGAAAAAGCATAGGTGATCTCGCCCGTTACGGTTTTGCGAATGCCGACGATATCACGTGTATCCGCCCGACGTGGCGCAAAAGCTTCGTCGTCGGTCGGCTGCGCCAGCAAGACATGCAATTCTCCGAGGCGTTCGCCGACCATGGAAATGAAATGCAGAAGCGGCTGCAGCTGCTCATCGGCTGACTCGACTGCAGCCTCGGTGATCACGATCTCGTCAGCGGTGCGGCGCAGATTGGACAGCATCCAATTCCACGCGTCACCCTGATTGCGGATCGCGCCTTGCACGATGATAAGCGTCGATCGGCGACCTTCGCCGTCGGTCCGAGCGACCTCGCCCAGAAGAGGCGCAGTATGCTCATAACCATGTTCCGTCAAATAGCGCGTCATCTCGACTTCGGGATGGACGCCGACGAAGACATGGCGGATCAGCTTGATCATTGCCAAGTCGCCCACGAGCAACGAGCTGTTGGATTGTTCGGCCGAAAGCCAGCGGATCGGCATATCCTCTGTCAAAGCCAGACAATCGAGCCGATCGGTGCCGATGAATTCGATCATGCCTGTGCGTCCGCTGACCGTCGAGCGATCGCATAGGCCTTGAAAAATGCCGCGTGCCATCATCTCGACGGCAAATCCATCGGTCAAGAATCCAACCCGCCTACCTTGCCGGATGCGCCCAAGGGACAGCTGCTGGGCGAGCACGTTGGGCGCCGTATCATCCCATTCGGCTGCGAGCGGCAACTGATAGCTCTCCACATGATCCGGCAGCACAACCTCGATCTCTCCGAGCACGATTCCGTCGGCAAAGGGTATCGGTGTCGCGGAAACAAGCCTCGCCTCCTGCAGAGCCTGGTCCTTGGCGCCGAACCAGCGGCGCTTCGCAAGATAGGCCGGCAGGATATCCCTGCTCAGCACCGCCGTGTGATGCGGCAGCTCGGCAAGCTCCGTCAGGCTGCGCCGGATAACGATCGTCACTAGATCGACAAGTTGCTCGGGCGGAGCCGTACGCCAGGCCGGCCCATCGGCATCAGCAGCGAGCTGGAACCAGAAGAAACCATAGGGGGGGAGTGTGAGCAGGTAGGTGAGCTGTCCAATAGGCGGGAATGGCGACATGCCCGTCAACTCGACGGGAACTCGCCCTTCGAACTGCTGCAGATCGAGTTCTACGGCCTGGGGAACGCGCGACAGGTTTGCAACGCACAGAATGACCTCGTCGTCATATTCGCGCAAATAGGCGAGAATCCGCCGGTTCGCCGGCGCCAGAAACCGCATTGAACCCCGCCCAAACGCGCTGTGGCGACCGCGCAGCGCCAGCATTCGCCGTGTCCAATTCAACAGGGAATGCGCGTCCGCCACCTGTGCCTCGACATTTAATGCCTCAAAGCCATAGAGCGGATCGGCAACCGGCGGCAATACGAGGCGTGCCGGATCTGCGCGCGAAAAGCCGCCATTGCGATCGGGGGACCATTGCATAGGGGTGCGCACACCGTCCCGGTCGCCAAGATAAATATTGTCTCCCATGCCGATCTCGTCACCGTAATAGACGATGGGCGTTCCCGGCATGGACAGCAGCAGCGCATTCATGAGCTCGATACGGCGGCGGTCGCGTTCCATCAATGGCGCCAGCCGGCGGCGGATGCCAAGGTTGATGCGGGCGCGCTTGTCGGAGGCGTAGGTCTCCCACAGATAATCGCGTTCAGCGTCGGTGACCATTTCGAGCGTCAACTCGTCGTGATTTCTGAGGAAGATCGCCCATTGGCAGATTTCGGGGATCTCAGGCGTTTGACGTATGATGTCGGTGATCGGGAAGCGGTCCTCCTTGGCAATCGCCATGTACATGCGCGGCATCAGGGGAAAGTGGAACGCCATGTGGCATTCGTCGCCGTCGCCGAAATATTCTCGCGTGTCCTCCGGCCACTGGTTTGCTTCGGCAAGGAGCAGCACGCCGGAATGTGTCGCATCGAGCGCCGCACGGATCTGTTTGAGGATCAGATGGGTTTCCGGCAGGTTTTCGTTGTTGGTGCCCTCGCGCTCGACAAGATAGGGGATCGCATCTAGCCGGAAGCCGTCGATGCCGGTCTCAAGCCAGAAGCGCATGACATCGATAATTTCCTTCATGACCAGCGGATTGTCGAAATTGAGATCTGGCTGGTGCGAATAGAAGCGGTGCCAGTAATAGGCGCCCGCCGTCGGATCGAATGTCCAGTTCGACTTTTCCGTATCCAGAAAAATGATACGGGTTTCGGGAAATTTCAGGTCGGTGTCCGACCAGACGTAGAAGTCTCGCTCGGGGCTTCCGGCAGGCGATTGCCGCGCGCGTTGGAACCAGGGATGTTGATCCGAGGTGTGATTGATGACAAGCTCGATAATCACGCGGATATTGTGTTCATGCGCCGCCGCCACGAACTTCCGGAAATCCTCGAGTGTCCCGTAGTCCGGGCTGACGTTGCGATAATCGGCGATATCATAACCGTCGTCGCGCCGAGGCGAAGGAAAGAACGGCAGGAGCCAAATGGCATTCACGCCGAGTGCAGCGATATAGTCGAGCTTCTGGTACAGGCCTTCGAAATCGCCGATGCCATCGCCATTGGCATCGTAAAACGACTTGATGTGCAGCTGATAGATGATCGCGTCCTTATACCATAACGGGTCGTCGGCAAGTTTATCGCTCTCGGCCATGTGAACAGTGTCCATCTCAGACCTCCCCTGCCCTGACGCGCCAGATGGCAAAGGGCAAATGAGTCGGATCGAGCCTGATCATCTGCCACTTCCCGGTACGGCTGAATCTTTGGCCACTGACGAGATCCTCGAAAGCGAGTGTGCCATCGTCTGCCAGGCCGAACCGCCAGAGCGGAAATTCGACATTGCTTTCCTCTATCGCGTGCGGATTGAGCGTCACGGCGACAAACAGAACGTTGTGGCGTCCGGCGCTTGCCTTCTCGAAAAACATGACGTTGGGGTTCGACGAGGGCAGAAAGGTCAGACCGCGATGCGAATGCAGCGCTGAATTATCCCTACGAATGCGGTTGAGCATCGAGATCTCCGCCTTGATGTTGCCCGGTCGGTCGTAATCCCAGGCGCGGATTTCGTATTTTTCACTATCGGCATATTCCTTGCGCTTGGCATCCGGACGTCCTTCGCAAAGCTCGAAACCGTTATAGACGCCCCAAAGCCCGGACAGTGTGGCGGCCAGCGCGGCCCGGATGAGATAGGCAGAGCGCGGCGCGTTCTGCAGGAAGTCCGGGTTGATATCATGCGTGTTGACGAAGAAATGCGGGCGAAAGAATTCCCTGACCTCACTTCGAGTAAGCTCGGTCAGATATTCCTCCAGCTCTGCCCTTGTGTTGCGCCAGGTGAAGTAGGTGTAGGACTGGGAGAAGCCGACCTTTGCCAGCCGGTACATCACCTTCGGTCTCGTGAAGGCTTCCGAAAGGAACACGACCTTCGGATGACGCGCGCGGATATCGCCGATCATCCACTCCCAGAAAGGAAAAGGCTTGGTATGGGGGTTATCGACGCGGAAGATTTCCACGCCTTCTTCGATCCACATTTCGACGATGTCGCGCAGTTCGGCCCAAAGTGCCGGCACCGCATCGGGTGCATAGAAATCGACATTGACGATGTCTTCGTATTTCTTCGGCGGATTTTCCGCATAGCGGATCGTGCCGTCGGGGCGCCAGTCGAACCAGCCCGGATGCTCTTTTAGCCACGGATGATCAGGGGAGGCTTGAATCGCTAAATCGAGCGCAATCTCCAATCCGAACCGCCTTGCTTCCGAGATCAGATGCTCGAAGTCATGGAATCCTCCAAGCAGGGGGTGGATTGCCTCATGCCCCCCGGCTTCCGAACCGATTGCGTAAGGACTGCCCGGGTCGGTCGGAGCGGCGATAAGAGAATTGTTGCGGCCCTTGCGGTTGGTATGGCCGATCGGGTGGATCGGCGGGAAGTAAAGCACATCGAAACCCATATCCCGGATGGCCGGCAAACGTGCGATGACGTCTTCGAAAGTGCCGTGGCGATTGGGATCCCCGCTCTGCGAGCGTGGAAATATCTGATACCAGCTTGCAAAGGCCGCCTCGCGGCGTTCGGCTTCGATACCATAGGTCCGCGAGTGCGAGGCAAAGGGACGGCGGTCGGCGAGCGACATGAGTTCGTTTGTTCGTGTGGCAAGCAGCAATTCAAGCTTGCCTGGCCCGTCACGCCTTTCGAGTTCGGCAAGCAGCGCCGCGAGTTCACCCCGGTCCTCGTCCCTCATCGATATGCCGTCATCGGCTGCAGCATCCCGGATCAACTCTTCGCCTTCGATCAGCTCCAGCCGCAGATCGAGCCGTGCTTCGCTCTTCTTGAAAAGCTCGTAGCGAAAGATAGCGAAGGGATTTTTCCAGGCTTCGACCATGAACTCGAAGCGTCCGGCGCGATCGAGAAGGAAGGAGCCCTGCCAACGATCGTTTTCGGAAAGGACCATTCTCGCTCGACGCCACTCAGGCTCATCGCGAGCGCGGTAAAGAAGGGCGGCCGACAGCAGATCATGGCCATCGGCAAAGATGTCCGCCTCGACGACCACGGTGTCGCCGACGATGCGCTTGACCGCAAAACGTCCGTCATCCACTTGCGGCGCAATATTTTCGATGGCGATGCGCGGAGAAGCTGTCGCTTCAGCGAGGGACAGCTCCCCTTCGTCAGCCGCGACGACCGAGCGAGCTTCGGTTGTGATGGCACATACGGCACCGGGAGTGATCCTGCGGCCGCCGGACTCCGCCCCGATAGGCAGGAAAGGTGAGGCCAAGCGATGCATAATGTCGTCAGGGAGTTCCGCGACACGACGCAGATCTCTGTTGACGGCGAGAAGCCGCGCATGCGCTGCCTCCCGCAATGTGGACCGATCGGCCTGCGCGACAACCGTGACTTGGCTCGTTGTTTCACATTGAAGGAGCATCCATCGAGTGGACGCACGTGGAACGGAATTCAGGTCGCGTATATCGGCCGAGATATCGTAGGCTCCCTCGGCTTTGAGGACACGCAAACCCTTTCCATGACCATATGTCGGATCGAGCGGCAAGGTGGCGCCGAATTCGAATCCCATCGGCACAAGCAATCCGTCGCCGAGTTCGGCTGCAAGATGGAGAGCGCGGCGTGATTTTCGCTCTCGGATTTCCCTGCTTTCGGTGCCATGCGCGATGCGCCTTCCAAACGGCGCTTCCGGAAAAGCGATCTGTGGCCCGAAAGGGAGTTGCAGGCGATACTCTTCAAGGAACCAGCCTTCGCGCAGATCCCACCAAGCAAGCGACGAAAAGGCTCCATCGAACCCGCAGTCTTGCAATTCTGAACGAAAAGCGAAGTCAGTCCCCGGGGTATAGGCAAAGAATCTCGTTTCCGGATCGGCGATCTTTGCGCTGGCGATCAATCGTCGCCAACCCTCAGCACGCAGGCTGTCAAGGCCAATGACCCGATACCCCATGATCCCGCAGGATGCGAAGTCTGCGAGGCGGGTTTCCCATTCGCCGGTCACCTCGCTCGAATATGGCGGGCGGGGCTGAGATGGAGAGCTCGGCGACCGCCGTGGGTCGAGAGGGGTCGAGACGCCTGTTCTTGCGTTGCACGGCATTATCGCGAGATCGAGCATAAATGCCACCCCTCGCTCGCGCGCATCTTTTGCCAGGGCGAAAAGACCCTCCTTCACTTCATCTTCATGTTTGGCCTCTGCATCCGATTGCTTATAATTCTCTATGGAACAAAGACCGGCCCTTCTCGTCTCGAGGAAAGGCGAAGCAGAAAGCACGATATCGAAACCGAGAGCGCTTGCATGATCAAAAGCTTCGCTCCATTGGTCTCGCCCAGTTAAGAGCATCGGATTTACATAATAGATCCGCGGATGGCTAAACGCCCCGGCCGACTCGGCTGCAAACGTCATCAGTCTGTTCTCCACGCATCAGGCGGAAATAAATTGTCCCTCCCGGCGATACCAAGACCAACCATCGAACGACTTGCTTGTTCCCTCCAATCGAGCAACTTTCATTTGAACAACCCAGGCATAAAGAAGCACCGCTCCTCGCTCAGACGAAGGTACTTTCCACCTCAGTTCGCAATAGATTGGCTAAAGCGCTCGCGCGTTTCCTCTTCGGGCAGGCCGTCGCCACACATTGCCCGCTGTAGTCTACTTTCGACCCCATAGCGTCCCGCCAGCACTATACGATCCGGGCCATCGAGAGACAGCAGTGTTTGCACCAACAGCGCTGTCATTTGGTTCCAAGCCCCCCGCCCGCCGTACAACTCCGCCATTCTAAGCGAGGAGCGTCTCCAAATGTTCGGCATCGCGCCGACAAGGCGCCATTACCAACACCCAGTCGAGATGGTTGTCATGCGCAGCCACGAGCGATTGGGCCTCCGGAATGGGGTCACATGAGATCACCGTGACGCCGGAGCTTTGGATGAACAGTTCCCCTACGTCGAGATCGTGCGGACCGTGCCGTTTCTTCACGACAGTAACGCTGCGCCGCAGCCTATCCTCTTGCTCGGCAATTCGCAGCAGCAAGCACCGTGTCACCCAGAAAACTTACATCGACATGAATACCGACCGCTTGTCCGAGCAGACCGTGCTGCGCGACGATAAGGATGGTAAGCACACCCACCCGCGCGAGAAATTTCAGGAGTGATTGGATGTCGCGGATCGCCTTCTCACGATGCGACAATGAAGTAGATATCCGGTGAAGAACGACGCCTTCACATGGCCGATCGACCTTCATGTTGATCGACGAGAGAATGTCACGACCCGCCGCCAGTTATCGCGAAGGAACCACTGCGGTCAGGTGTTCAAACCGCCATCGACGTTGAGGATCACGCCGGTTAGCTGTCTTGCCGCAGGACTTGCGAGGAACGCAACCGTTGCTGCGATGTCCGAAGGTGCACCATATCGGCCCAACGGGATGAGGTTGCGCTGGAATTCAGAATATTCTCCATTCGCCGGGTTCATCTCGGTATCCGTCGAGCCTGGTTGGATCAGATTGGCGGTGATATCGCGCAGTCCCAGTTCCTGCGCCAGGCCGCGTGTGAAGGACTGCAGTGCCGATTTCGTCATGAAGTAGACCGTGCCCGTCGCGCCGACGATCCGATCCGCACCGGCTGAGCCGATCGTGATCACGCGCCCCCCGGCGCCGAGATGCGGAAGGGCGGCCTGCGTCGAAAGGATCGTGCCGCGGACATTTACCGCAAGGAGCGCATCGATGTCCTCGACCTTGATGTCGGCGATTGATCCGTAGAGTGCGATCGCGGCGTTGTTCACCAGAATGTCGAGGCCGCCAAGCTCCTTTGCAGCTTCATCGACTGCCCGCCGGATCGCGGCTGGATCCGCGCTATCGGCCTGGATCGCTATGCCGCGCCGGCCGTGAGCCTCAATTGAGGCGACGACCGCCTTTGCGCGCTCAGCCGAACTCTGAAACGTCAGCGCGACGTCGGCGCCATGTTCGGCAAGCGTCAGGGCGATGGCCGCCCCTATCCCGCGAGAGCCGCCGGTCACAAGCGCTCTCTTTCCCTTCAGATCAATCATCTCAACTCCATTTGTGTAGCGATCGATGCAGAATTCATATGGACGTTGAAAATGGAAGTCAATGAGTTTATGTAGCGATCGATGCAAAAAGATCGAAACAGCACATCATTGAAAGCCCCGACAACAGGGTCCGGACGTGGCCGGCCCCGTGCGTTCGACCGTGACGCAGCGCTGAGCTGCGCCATGCGGATGTTTTGGATCAGAGGTTACGAAGCGACGTCGATCTCGGATCTGACGGAAGCCATGGGCATCGCCACGACAAGTCTCTACGCGGCATTCGGCTCGAAGGACGAACTCTATGCCGAAGCGCTGCGGCACTACGCTTCTTACTACGAACATCTGGTTTGGCGGCGTTTCCATGAGGCAATCACCGTGCGTGAAGCGGTGGAAGCTTATCTCTACGACTCGGCCGCCGCCATGACCGGTTCGGACTGCGACTTGCCGCGCGGCTGCCTGGCGACGCTTGGTACGGTGGGCAGCGATGGCCATGCCGAGCTTGCCGAGTTGATGCGATCAACACGAGCGCTAGCTTTCGATGTGCTCGCGTCGCGTCTGGAAAAGGCGGTCGACGAAGGAGAACTTCCACCGGCGCTTGATATCGCCATGGTCTGCAGGTTTCTCCAGACTGTTCAGAGCGGGATGGCAATCCGCGCCCGCGACGGAGCGGAAAGAGCCGAGCTCCAAAGCGTCGCCGAGATCGCCATGGCTGGCTGGGACGGTTTTGTCTCAAAAGCCGCGGATTGACCCGTTTTTGAAATGACCCCCTGGAACTGGCCACAGGCGCAGAAATACCGACAAGCGCTGTGGACCTCGTTTGCAGAGGGCTCATGAAGCCCGAAGGGCGCTATCGACGGTATTCAACACCTTTGGAATTGCATATGCGCTAGAAACTCGGAGAAGCATCGTGATGCCTTCATAGCAGCTGCGATGGCAGCCGGTGTTCCATGTCTTCAAAGTTCCGGACATTGCGCGTAACAACGATCAGATCGTGGCGGAAGAGCTAGGAAGGCTTCGGGAGCTTTTGATCCCTGCAGGAGGCGGGAGCGCCATCCGATGCCGGCGCTCCTGGTGCTCAGCTATTCTTGCACTCGCTCCATCCGGCCGACCAAAAAGATGTAGCAGCATGCGGCAACGACGGCCAAACCGGCGCACAGCGCCAAAGCCGGAGCAAAGCTTCCACCGTTGACGAGGTAACCGATTGCGATCGGGATGACGATGCTGGAGAGCCCCCCGAAGAGGTTGAATACGCCCCCGGTCAGTCCAATCAACCTTTCTGGTGCTATTGCCGAAACGAAAGACCATGTGATCGATGCCATACCAGTGCCGAAAAACGCAATCGCCAGGAACATGATAATCAGCACGGGGCTTTCAACGAATTGCGCTCCAATGATCAGAACAGAAAGGGCAATTCCAGTCAGGACAGGGATCTTTCTGGAGGCGCTGAGGCTGAGGCCCGACCGCAAGAGGGCATCCGAAACGAAACCCGAAACAAGCACGCCAGCGAAACCTGCCAGGAACGGCACTGAGGCGTAGAAGCCTGCCTTGATGAAGTCCAGATGCCTGTACTGAACAAGGTAGGTCGGAAACCAGGTGAGAAAGAAGTTTGCGGATGCCAGATAACTGAACTGACCGATGTAAAGGCCCCAAAGCTTTTTCTTGCTGAGGACCACGCCTAGATCGGACCAGGAAAACGACTTTCGACCCGCCTGCTCCTGCACCAGCCTAGAACTCAGCTCCGGGACGCCGCCACCCTCTTTGATCAACCGCAGCTCTGCTTCGTTTGTGCCCCTAAACTTCATCGGGTCGCGGTAGATGGTTGCCCAAAGGATTGCGGCGATGATGCCGAGGATGCCTGTCAGAATGAAGACGGAGCGCCAGCCGTAGAGAGCCTCGACCCAAACAAGAACAGGAGTTAGGAAGCCGAGGCCGACATACTGCGCGGAGATATAGATCCCGATCGTCGTTGCCCGTTCTCTCTCCGGAAACCAGGTCGTGACGATCCGGTTGTTGACGATATAGCTGGGAGCCTCGAATACGCCGACGGCGAGCCTGAGAATAAACAAGCTGATGATCCCAGCCACGAAGCCGAGGCTCAGGGTCGCAAGTGACCAGACCAAAATCGTCAAGGGATAGACAAGTCGTGGATGGACCCTGTCCGCCAGCCATCCACCGGGTATCTGCATGGCCGTGTAGGTCCATCCGAATGCGGAAAACAGCCATCCCATTGTCACAGGGTCGATCTGAAGCTCTCCCGTAAGGGACGGGGCGGTAATCGATAGGTTTGTACGGTCGAGATAGTTGATCACTCCCGTGATGAACAGGAGAGCTGTAACCACGTAGCGTGTGCGGCTCGGCGCGGCAAAAGTCGCGGTTATTGCCATAAATTTCCTCCTCCAAAAGAAAGGGCATCACCAATTGGTGAAACTGCCATCGCGGCGACGCAGATGCGGTGGCTCGAAATACTGAAAATCCAGCTTGGTCAGGGCGTCCTCATTCACCTCCAGACCAAGACCAGGCCGATCCGGAACCTCATAGGCGCTGCCAATGAGTGATGCCTGTTCCGGGAAAAGCTCCCTTGAATCGAAGCCAAGCTGCTCCACTGGTGATGCGCGGCATTCGAGCCAGGAAAAGTTCGCAACAGCGGCCGCAAGGTGGACAGTGGCCGTCGTACAGATCGGACCCAATGGGTTGTGCGGCATCAAGTCGACGTAATGAGCTTCGCTCCAGCCGGCAACTTTCATCGCCTCCGTGAAGCCGCCGACATTGCAGATGTCCAGCCGATTGAACTGATGGATGTCGCGTTCAATGTAAGGCAGAAACTGCCATTTGGATGAAAATTCCTCCCCGATAGCGAAGGGCACATCTGTCATACGCCGCAGGGCTTCATAGGCCTCCGGGGTTTCATCCCGTATAGGCTCTTCAAGGAAGTCCAGTGTTCCCGAGGGCATCTTCTGACAGAAGGACGCCGCCTCCGCCACACTCAGTCTGTGGTGGTAGTCGATCCCGAGAACCGCTTCGGGGCCTAGCTCTTCTCGCGCCTTGATCATCCAAGGCGCGGTATGGGCGATTGACTGCCGGGGCTCGAAAATATCGGTCGAGTGCTGACCCCAGGGCACAAAACGGATGCAGGTCCAGCCAGCCTCGATTAGCACCTTCGCTTGTTCGATCATTTCCGGGCCTGGATCGGCGGGCGCTGTCGCGAAAGCCGGCACTCGATCCCGGTGCTTGCCACCAAGCAGCTCATAAACGGGCACTCCTAAGGCTTTGGCCCGGATGTCATGGAAGGCTATGTCCAGCGCGCCGATCGCGGCTGTCAGGACACGGCCGCCCTCAAAATACTGGCTGCGATACATTTCCTGCCAGAGGGCGCCGGCCTGGCGCACGTCTCTTCCGATCAAGAACTGCTCATAGTGCCGGATGGCCCCAATGACAGCATGTTCCCGGCCCGTGAGCCCAGACTCACCCCAGCCATAGATCCCATCTAGCGTTGTCACCTTTACTAGAAGCTGGTTCCTATGCCCCACACGAGGTGTGAAGCACTCGATCCTCTCAATTTTCATGGCTGCCTCTCGTTAGATTTTCGTGGAGCGTTCCAGCAGATCGGCGCCTTCGGCGCCACGAATGACAATGGCCGTAGCGATATGTCGTGCCTCTTCGGCTCGACCGCCTGCAATGGCGTTCGCAAGAGCCAGGTGGATGATCGGGTTCGGGTCGTATGACAGCCCGGCTTCGTGCAGCTGAAGATCCGCCTGGAACAACGTGCGCAACATGACCTCCAACGGCTGGCGCAAGGCCTGGATAAGGCTGTTGTGTGTCGCATCGAGAATGAGAAGGTGGAAGGCGATATCCCGCTCAATGGCCTCTGAGGATGGCATTTCCTGCATAGCGCGGGCAGCCTCCAAGATGCGCTCCTTTTCTTCTGCAGAAGCCGAAGTCGCCGCCATTGCCGCTGCGCCCGGCTCTACCAGTTCACGAAGCTGAGCGACTTCACGACGGAATTGGGCATGTGAGGATCGGTCATGCAGCCGCCAGCGTATGACGTCCGTGTCGAGGTTGTTCCAGCTCGATTTCTCCGCGACCCTCGAGCCATAACGGCGCGCGGTGCGCACCAAGCCCTTGCCAGCCAAAACCTTGACGGCCTCGCGCAGTGCATTTCTGCCGATGCCATATTTTTGGGCAAGCACATCTTCTGTTGGAAGAATCGCGCCCGGCTCCCATTCGCCGCTCACGATCGAGCTGCCCATCACTTGAACAGTTGTCGCAATCAGCCCCTTTGCCAGCATAGCATGATCCTCCTCATCCGGCGCCTTCTTTAGATCCCATCTATAGCCATGTCAACGCCTACCACCACCCTGATCACCTCAAGTATCTTGTGATATGGATCGGATGCCGTCCCCCTTTTTTCGTCTCGGCAGGCGTCGGCTGAAATGCCGGGGCCAGCCGGATAAGTGAGAATATATCGCGATGCCTGTGAAGCAGGAGCAGCTGATTACTCGTGCGAATGGTATCGCCGGGACGAGTCTGAAAGCTTATCGCAAGATTATAATTCCACCAGGAATCCGGGCCATTCCAACGCCAACGGCGTCCGCCAGTGATCGAATAGCGCCTTCAATGCTGTCGAGACGATAATTGCCGGTGACGATCAGCCGGCCGATGCGGCTGTTGGCAACAATGATGGTGCCGACGTAATAGCGGCGCAACTCGTTGAGCACGGTTCCAAGTGGCTGATTCTCGAAAAATAAGGCTGCCATCGCGCCAGGCGAGCGGCATCGACAAAAAACCTTGCAACCGCAATGATTTAGAATGAGTGCAAACTTCTGCGCAGAAGAGAGAAAACTTGGAGCCTAATAAATATGTTTCTCTTTGATTTTATTGCGGCTCTTTGGCTGGGTTGCATCGAAGGCTGCCGGTCGGTGATTTTTTGCGTTCTGTGAATTGCTGCTTCAACGCTACCTGTTAGCAACAGTTTTGAGCGCGGCGCTAACGGGGAGGAAGACCATTTCCTCCTACCGATCGCATACTGAGGGACCGTGCGCCGGTCTCGAACGGAGGCAAGGGGTGGGGTGGCGCAGCCGAGCAGCAACGCGAACATATAGACGTGCCAGAGCTGCGCAGCCCAGTCACGGTCAATATGGCGAGCGCCCCGCGACCCGAAACATCCGGGCAGACGCTGCCGGCCGTGTTTCAATGCAATAAGCAGGTCAACAGGAAACCTCCCCCTCCACCTCGCATCGGCCGTAGAGCGACCTCAGCTTAGCTCGCTGAGTGTTCGACATGGTCTGGGAAAAATCGCTCAATGCCCAGAACAATGCGATCTTTTCCAGCTGGGTCGGATTGACCATTCCGCATCGAAACAAATCGATCAGCGCGACGGCAAAGCCCTCACGGCTGTATTGAGCGTCATCGAACCAGCTCTGCGTCGTAGCCAAGTCGAATACCCGTTTTACGACTTCGAGCTCGCTTTGCGACAAAGCGCCTTTTGCGAGGCGTTTCAACCTTTCCATCATCGTCTCCACCGCGAGACTGCCGGCAACCCCACGTATGCCGGCTGAGTTCTCCTTAGGTTCTTTCCGCCGTTGACCGCCCATAGAGTTTGGGGGTGGACCAGTACACTTGGCGGTATCAAGCAGCATAGGGTTGCGACAGCGATAGGCACCATAAACGATTGTCTTACCGGCGTGATCCGGGTCTCCTCACGATCCCTATTCTCAGCCTTGGATCAGAGCCAGTTCAGCGAACGGCAGATATTGTAGGCAATCGCAAGCCATGCAGCGATGATTGCTCCAAATATTATAAGAGCAATCCTCATATTCCCTTCTTTGAAATCCGCGACGATGGCTGCCGTATCGGTGGAGCTCACTTTTCCCACGGACCATCCCACCCTGGTTAGCATTCTTCTCAGCAAGCTGGATCTCTCGAAGTTTCCGTGTGCCAGCGCGACAGCGATCGTTGATAAGAAAAGGACCAGAGCTTGCTAGCAGTGACCATATGCGTCGCCGACAAGCCCGTTCAGATCCTCGCCAGACAGCATCGGGAACTCGGTTTCCAAAAGCGAAAGAAGAGCAGCTTGTGCCGCCTTTATAAGGAATACGGCCTGCGATGCGTTGAGCTCACTTGCGACCCCTCCGGCATACTGCATCATTTTTGCAAGCGCCAAAATCTCTCCCTGGCGTTCCTGTCCCTCAATATCAGTCACTTTAAAAGCCCCAACAAATGATATCGTTAGGGTAGATTGGCATATTTCGATCGACGTGGTGCGTTGCAAAAGCGTTGCACACGCAGGGCCTGCATTTTTAATCAATTACCTACGCTAAAATTGTGGAAACAGTTTGCGCCACAGCGGAGTTGCATTGAAAGACCAGTCCGTCATAGGTGCCAGCAACGGTGCCTCGGCAATAGCGCATATAAGCTCTATGGCATCGTTGCGCTTTTGATCGGTCCATGCTTTTGCGACGAGAGCCCGCACCTGCCCTATGTCCATATCGGCGGCTTCGGCAAGACGTCTCCAGGTCCGATCCTTGAAGAATAGACGCCGTGCCGCCCGGGAGAGCTGCAGAGCCTCTTCCTTGCCGATGATGGCCTGGTCGATCGCAGTCTCTATTGTCGCATCGACATTGACCAATGGCACCGACAAAGGGGGGTAGCCCAATTCCGCTGGGCCATGAAGGAGAGCGACATCCGCATCCTCCTCCCGGAGCCCGGAGGCATAGTCACCGAATATCCTCCCGATGCCGACCATGCCGTAGGCCTGGCACTCCATCGCGCGGAGCGCTCCCATGCTGGCTGCTCCAAATATGGGAACGCCCCGGGATAGGGCAAAGAGCAACTCTTTGTGCCAGACCGGTGCGACGAACTCGAACTGGCCGTCGATAAGACCGATGGCAACCGCGCCATCGTCAAGAGCTCTGACGACGTCGCCTTGGCACGCCGGCGGTCGTATGACCATCGTATTGTCGATATACGCTTTAGCATCGGGCAGGCTCGGCCCCACGAAAATCACTTTCACAGGAAACCCTTTGACAATGCGCGGCTGCCGAGACGAATGCGGCGATCCCCGTCCGGATGTTCGAGTTGCGGCGCGAAAACCTTTGCGACCGATGCCGGCAGCCATTCGGGTGCCAGCTCGACGGCGTAAAGCTGGTCAATGCCGCCTCCCAGCAAAATCTCGACAAGCTGGTCGAGCGCATCTTGCGCAGACCCGGCCGACATCGTCGGCAATTCGTTCAGGTTCGTCGTGCATCGCGCCTGAAACGACTGCAGATGGGCGGGATCGGCGCGGCGTGAGAACAGCTCCGGGATAAGATCGTCTCTGGCACCGGCAATGAAGGTCATCCGCGATTGTACGGCCTCGGAAATGGCGCGAGCTGCTGCCACATCGGGGGACAAGGATGCCCCTGCCCCCATGGTCAAGTCGACATATCTGAGCGAGCCGTCATCGCCTTTCGGCCGCAGCAAGGCGACGATGGAGGCAACGGCCAGATCGCTCGTCACATCGAAAAGGGCGAGATCGAAGTCTGCCGAGAAAATCTTCTCCAGCATCTCGCAAATACCCTCATCTTCGATGCTATGCGGATCGATCCGGCGCGCATGCCGGCACGCCGGATCGCCAATATTCCAGAGGACACAAGCATCCCGCTCTACCCGCTCCAGCAACCCGTGCAGGACTGCCTCGTGCCAAGTATTCCCCGACGCCAATCCATCCGATGATACCCAAAATCGCGGGCTGATATGCGTCCGGTCAAGATGAATGGCGTCGAAAGGTACGAATATCGAGGCGTTCTTTGCCAGATCGTGGGCTTGAGACCATCTGATCTGTTCCGTGGTCTCTATCGGTTGCGCGCCGATCGCCAGCAGATCTTCCAGGCAATCCGTGGCATGACCGCTTGCGGCAAGATCATCCAGACTTGCCGTGAGCGCTGAACAATAGGGTTGGGTCGCGACCGATCGCTCGATCGCTTCCATCACCGCGGATGTCTTCGCGGAGACGTCGTCCAGACCTTTTCCCTGAGCGATGACGATTGCCCTGGAATTCGGGGCGTAGGCGCACCAAACGGGAATACCTATGCGATCGAGCTCGGTTTGGCGGCCAACACGGGTTATGCCAAGTCGTCCCAGATAGGGCCAAACCCTCGACAAGGTTTCGCCAGGAGGGAATGCTCTAAAGTTGTTTGACACCGATCGACGAGTGCCTAGCCTTCAAGGAGGCCCGACGCCACGACGTTTGCCGACGTCAGCGCCACAGCGAAATCGACGTCTTTCTCAACTCTGACCCCTTTGGCCCGCCAAGCTTCAGCCTTCGCCAGATCGCCCGACAACCGCCGCGTATATCGAACGACAGTCCCCTTTTCGAGGTCAGCCAGCCAAAGTCCCTTTTCACCCTTGATTCCAATCAGAACTGCGCCTGCCATAATCTCTTCCCCTCAAAAACCGGCCTTCTGCAGGCCTTCCCTGTAACGATCTGTCTGCCACTTTTCCTTGAGTGGAACCATGGCAAGCCATGCCTCAAGATCGAAATTCGGATTGTCGCGCAAGGCGCGCAGTCGATGGGTCTTCGCCTTGGCAGGATCGCCAAGCATTGCCCAGCTTGCCGCAGCAAGCCTGCTTGCCGGTACCGGATCTCTCATGCTGTCCAGATAGGTTAATGCTTCTGTATATTCCCCAAGGAGATAACTCGCTCCTGCTGCGGTCCAGTAATAGTAGTCCGGAGCAAGCGGATTAAGATCGAGAGCAGTCACAACCTTCTCCAATGCCGCTTTCGGATTGGCGCCATGGGTGAGACTGTCGGCGTGGCTGCAAATGACATCGGCATAGTGCGGGCTCAGGCCCTCGGCATTCGACAAGGCCTCGAGGCTGCCGTCGATATTGCCGCGGTAGAGCCGGGCAACGCCGATTTCCTTGAAGCCTCCGGCAAACTGGTTGTCATCCCGGATTGCATCGGCCGCCATTTTTTCCGCTTGATGCAACAGATCGCCATCGCCGCGCGCCGTCAGAACCCATTCCATCGTCAAGGTTCTGGCAATGCCCGCAAGTGCCGCTGCAAAACCTCGCTCGTGCTCGAGCGCCTCCTTAAAATGCTTGCGCGCGCGGCGGACATTCTGAAGGCTCAGGCGGGACAGGCATTGTACGCCCTCGAGATAGGCAAAATAGGCTTCTGGCTTGCAGCTAAAGTCAGAAACTATATGGTGGAAGGCTCCCACACGCTCGATGATGGAGTGCTGGATCGCAGTGGCGATCGCGTTGCGCTGTTTCGTTATGGCCGCATTGTCCAGCTGGACGCGCGTCGCCCAGACAATTTCGTCGCGCGGCATGAAAATCAGCTGCGCGAAAAGACTGTCGCCCGTCCTCTTCGTATCGAGCGCGTAGACGACATTATGTTGTTTGAGAAGTCCCGCCTTGTCGTTTGAGGAGCGAATCTGTTCAGCGGTGTAGGGCGCGACGACGGATACGCTTCGATCGACACAAAGACTAATCGTCAGATCTTCGATGACTGCATTGGCGACCGATCCGGCACGCTCTGAATCCTCCAGGGTCTCGGGAGGAAGCAGAGCGATGCGCGGCACTCCGTTGTCGGCGATCGCAATCATATCCTGAGCCGACCGGCCTGAATTCGGATCTCTCGTTACGCTAATCAACTGACTGTAAGAGGTGATTTTTTCACCGAGCGCGACCCTGACTTCATCATCGGTCTGGTCCCAGTCCAGCAGAAGCATGGCCGCACGCTTCAATTCACCGCGATTTTGAAACGAGGACGGTTGGCTCATCGCCTTGAAGAATTCTGCTCGTAGCTCCTTTGCAAACCGTGCCCGAACATCGCGCACCCAGACAGCCACAGCTCCGGAGCCATTGCCATAAGCCGGTAGAAACGTCTTGGCGACGGCATCGGCGAGGACGCTGAGCCTGGCAACGCCAGGCGCATTTTCGATGCTATCCAGATCGCACCGCAACGCGTTGAAGTTCAAGGTGATGTCCGTCGTGACACCGCCGATCAGCGGCTGGGGGGATTTGGACGTCGCAGTCGCCAAACGCAGCAGGGTCGACCTTAAATTGGCGCCGGCGGCCTGAAGATTGCTGGACCAAAGAAAAGCCGCCAGATCTTTCCGTGGCATGGGTTGCCGGCAGTCGTAAAGATAGGCCAGCATGACCAGAGCCTGCCTCGGCACGTTCACGCGATCGCCCATCTCATCATAAAGGGCGCAGCTGCCGAGTGTGGTTAAATGAAATGTCATCTTGCCAAGTCAGCGCTCGTTGTCGGGTTCGGATGATTGCACGAAAGCGAGGATCTTCGCCCGCAAACGCTTGTCCTCGATCCCGGACAAGGCCGTGCGCAGAACGGCCTTATGATGCTTCGCAAGTCGAAAATCGGCCAGCGCCTCCTTGGAGGGAAAAGCGTCGTCCGATGCACTTTCGAAGAAAAATATGACCGGTACAGCGAGGAGTTCTGAAATGCGCAGAAGGCGGCCAGCGCTGATTTTTTCGATGCCGCGTTCGCATCTGTCGAGCTGCAGAGGGCTTATGCGAAGCTTCTCGGCCAGTACATCCTGCGCAATTGACAATTCCTCCCGACGCAATCGGATGCGTAATCCAACCTCGACATCGATTGCATCGGTTTTTTTGTCCATGAGGGAACCGCCAGAAGAGAAACTGCTTTCATGTTCGCAGGTTTCCCTTGAATTCACAATCTTCCAGCAAGGTACTCAAAGTCAATTTTACACAGTGGCGGGACGTTTCCGATCATCGTATCAAGACCGTAGAGAATACGTTCTTAGCGGCTGCAGCCGCGTCGGCGATACATTATCGCAGCGGTTCCCGGTTGCCGTACGATGTCAGGCGTTGGCGAAAACATCGGTGCCGAGAATTCTCTTCAGCGATCCGATGGCCGAGGCCGGGGTATAGGAGCCGGTCACACCGCCGAGCGACTGCGAACTCACCGAAATATCCCATTCGAGATCCCTGCCGGAGACCGCTATATGGTGCCGCATCGTTTTCGTATCGGGATCGGCGACAACGATGCTGCGGGTATGGTCGAAACCGATGCCCGCAAAGGCAACGGCGGCATGGACATTAACGTTGCGCGGAAACCGCATGCAGGCCTCGCGGGCCGAGCCATCGAAGAGCGTTCCCTTGGCGTCGTCCGGCTGGCCGAGACTTGCGCCGCTTTTCGTCGTGGTTATCACCACTTTTTCGATTTGCTCACGGCCATCGCGCAGACCATCGAGACCGAGAACGGCGCCGTGCGGAACGAAGAGGCGTCGACCGCTCTTGCTCGCAGCTGCATGCATCGCCGCCTCCACAGTGCGATCCGCCAACGCGGAGCAACTGAATCCGCAGAGGTCCGAATGGGCAAGGATATCCGGCCCAAGCGTACCCAGAAGAGCCGGCATCGCGCATTCGAGCACAAGGTCCGCCTTCCGGTCGAGCGCATGCTCGGGCGTCATCCGTGACGAGCGCAGCCATGGCGGCATTCTGCGCATATTTGTTCTTGTCGGATACGAGAATATAAGCGACCTCGACCCCATCGAGGCTGCCGACATAGTCGAACAGGCTTCTGCCAATCATGCCTGCGCCGATAATTCCTATGGTTCTGTATTTCATCATTCCCCCCACATGGATTTCTGAGCTAGCGGTCTCGACGTTCGTCGCAACGCTTCGGCGATTTCGGTTCAACGTCTCGATATCTTCTGGATCTCGGGCACCGAGCGAAGCCTCGACCCAACTCTTATCAAGTTTTCGCCTTATCAAGTTTTGGAGATCCCTTCACAGGCCTCGACAAATGCGCGAATGGCTGCAATCCGTGGGCCGGAATTCGCCCACAGCACTCCCATATTGCGAAGCTCGCCATCTTCCATGCGATGTTTTTGCAGCCGCAGTCCCTCCGGCCACGGCGGAGCCCAGTCGGGAACAAGCGCGACGCCCAGTCCGCGGTCGACCAATGCCGCAATGGCATCCAGCGCGTCCAGTTCCGCCCATTCGCGCACGCTGATGGCATGACGGCGGAGATAACGGTCGACGATCTGGCCTCCCCACTGATTGCGGTCATAACGAATGAAGGGCTGCTGCGTAAGCGCCAGATGAAAATCGTGAATTTCCAGCTCCGCGGGCGCCAGCAAGACCAGGGGCTCGCGCCGGATGGTCGACCAGCCGAATGCTTTCGGAATCGGAAATTGTGGCTCGATGATGAGAGCGGCGTCCAGCTCACCTGACAAAACCGCATGGTAGAGGTTCACAGAAGAACCCGGCTGCAGGAAATAGTCGATCTGCCGAAATCGCTCGCTGAGGGCCGCGGTAATCTGAGGGATGAGGCCCGTCATGGCCGTCGCCGTCGCACCGAGGCGAAGCTGCCCGCTCGGGAGATCGCCCGCAGCTATTGCTCGCAGGTCCCTTGCCATGCGCACAAGTGCCGGTCCGTGGCGCTGCACGGCAAGTCCCGCTGCAGTGGGTCGGACCGTGCGCCCCACGCGAGAAACCAATACCTGCCCGAGCTCCGTCTCCAGCGCCCTCATACGCTGAGCGACCGCCGCCGGCGTCATATTCAAGCGCCGCGCGGCTTCGGCGACCGATCCGCATTCGGCGACGATGAGGAAGCTTTCGAGGAATTTCGTGTCCATAAGATATATTTTCTATCTTCTGAAGAAACTGGCAAGCATATTTTATTGCTTTAGATCCAAGCTATCCTAGCTTTCTAGTCTTACGCCCTTGCCGATCACCCTCGCCGAAAAAAGGAGTTTCAATGACCATTCAAGCCAAATTCGAGCGCATGGGCACCGACGCCGCGCCAGGCCAGGAAGTGCGGCAGCAGGTCGAAGGTATCGAAGCGCTGCTGCGCGGCGAACGGATTGCGGGACGTCAGGTCGATTTTTCCCATGGTGACGTTGATGCGTTTACGCCGACACCAGGCTCTTTCGAAGTCTTCACCGCTGGGGTGGAGGCCGGCGGCAAGCAGGCCTATACCGAATACCGCGGTGATCTCTCGATCCGCGAGCAGCTTGCGTCTAGTCTTGCGAGCTTCACGGGCGCCCCGGTCGACGCCGCCGATGGCATGATTCTGACGCCCGGTACGCAGGGCGCACTGTTCCTCGCCGTCGCCTCCACCGTCGCCCATGGCGACAAGGTTGCGGTGGTTCAGCCGGATTATTTTGCCAACCGCAAGCTGGTGGAATTCTGCGAGGGCCATATGATGCCCATTCAGATGGACTACCTGAATGTCGAAGGGCGCGCGGGTCTCGACCTCGGTCAGCTGGAAGATGCCTTCGCTGATGGGGCGAAAGTTTTCCTGTTTTCCAATCCGAACAACCCCGCTGGCGTCGTTTATTCGCGTGAGGAGATCAAGACGATCGCATCGCTGGCCAGCCGTTATGGCGCAACGGTTATCGTCGACCAGCTTTATTCGCGGCTGCTCTATTCCGGCATCGATTATGCGCATCTGCGCGCGGAAGCCATCGACGCGGAAAACGTCATCACCATCATGGGGCCGTCGAAGACAGAGTCGCTGAGCGGCTACCGTTTGGGCGTCGCCTTCGGCTCGAAGGAGATCATCAACCGGATGGAAAAGCTACAGGCGATCGTATCTTTGCGCGCCGGGGGCTATAGTCAGGCGGTTTTCCGCACTTGGTTCAACGAACCGCAAGGCTGGATGGATCAGCGCGTGCGCGAACATGAGGCCATTCGGGACGATCTCCTCAGGCTATTTCGCGCGGGCAAGGATATCAAGGTTCGCACCACCGAGGCAGGAAGCTATATCTTCCCGCAATTGCCTCCCCTTGCCGTCGGCGGCAAGGATTTCGTGCGGATCCTCCGGTTGCAGGCAAGCGTCATCGTAACGCCCGGCACCGAGTTCAGCCCCTTCTGCGACAGCAGTGTGCGTCTGAACTTCTCGCAGGACCATGCTTCCGCGGTAGCTGCCGTAGAGCGGCTCGTTTCGCTTGTCGATCGATATCGCGCATGAAACCGGGCTCCGCAATACAGCAAGAAGGCTCCTTGCTTGTGGATATTGAGTCGACAACACGCATCATGAGTTCCGTGCGGAGATCAAAATCCGACCACGCAGTTTTTAAATCGATTTTAAAAAAAGCGAGATGAAAAGCTAATCGATTTTAATTTGCATATTAAAAAATTCTTGTTGCGACGCGAAGAAAATCACCCCTAATTGCCTCAGGCTGTTCTGTCCGTTCTCAGGAAACGCGCAATGACGATTTCATTTCCGCTTACAGACAAACGTACTGTCGATGAGCTGCTGAAGCACCTGAACGCGCATAAGCTGTTCTGTCCAGGAAACTGCGCCATCACTGTCAAACCCCTCGCCGCGCACGTTTCGTCGTGCCTTTCATATGCGCTCAGCACCGCCCGGACCGCGTGGTAGACCTGATCGTTCCTCCGTTGAGCTTGTTTCGAGTGTGGGTGTCCGAAACCTGACCTCGGCGCAGGCCGCGTTGTGCGCCCACCAGCCTCGGCATCCGCCAGGCATTGTTTGATTCCGTAACGATACACCTCCCGCAGGAGAAAGACATTGATGACGACATTCGAAGCCTATCTCGATGCCCATAAGGGAACATTGTTGAATGAGGACATGGTCGCCATCCTCCGCAATATTGCCGAGGCTACCCGGCAGATTTCGGATAAGCTCAGGAGCTCGTCATTGTCAGGCCTGACGGGCGCAACCGACGCTATCAACGTCCAGGGCGAGACGCAGAAGCCGCTCGATATACTTTCCAACGAGATCATGCTCGAGGCATGCCGTAAATCGCCGGCGATTGCTTTCGCGGTATCGGAAGAACTCGATGCCGAAGTGCTCATTCATCCCGCTGGCCGATATGCGATGATCTTCGATCCGCTCGATGGATCCTCCAATCTCGATGTCAACGTAACGGTCGGAACGATCTTTTCCATCGTCGAGGCTAGCTCCGCGGCTGAGATCCTGAAAAGCGGCCGCAGTCAGCTGGTTGCGGGATACGCAGCTTACGGACCGCAAACCAATCTGGTGCTTGCGATCGGAGATGGCGTACAGATTTTCACGCTCGACCAACACGGCGTCTACGCAATGACGACTGCGGATGCCAAGATCGCTCCGGAAACCAAGGAGTTTGCGATCAACGCGGCACGTCGCCCGTCTTGGGACGACATCATTACCGAATATGTCGACAGGTCCATCAGAACTCCTGGGTACAATATGCGCTGGGTCGGTTCGATGGTTGCCGACACACATCGCATCTTCAACCGCGGCGGAATCTTCCTCTATCCCGCCGATCGAAGCAAGCCCGCTTCCGGCGGCCGCCTGCGTCTACTTTACGAGGCAAATCCGATCGGCTTTCTCGTCGAAGCGGCAGGTGGTTCCGCCATTGCCGGGAAGACCGCGATCCTCGACATCGAACCAACCTCATTGCATCAGCGGGTTCCGGTAATTTTTGGTTCTCGCAAGGAGGTCGAAAAGATCAGTCGGGCGTATTGTGTTGAACGGACCATCGAGACGGTGTAGCAACCGAACGGAATTCCGTTTAAATGGGCGAGAACCCGCTTCCGCCTCCAAACTGCGGCGGAAATTATTGCGCCCTATTCGCTCTCAAGAAACGAGGCGGAACTCAAGGCCGTCAGCAAATCCATGTCGATCTATCATTTAGCCAGGATGGCATGCTAGCCTGCACCCCGACGCCGACCGAACGGGCGGTGAGTTCTCCTGTCGGGAAGCAATTTTGGTCGCTGCAAGCTGCCTGACGAGAAACATCAGCCAGCTAAATTCGATATCTCGACCTCACATCGGCTTCTTCGAAGCTAGTATTTCCTGCTCGATGACGGCCTCGGCGGCATTCCATGCCTTTGTCGCGATGGTCGGATCGTGAAATGCGCGCGCATCGATCGTCGCGCCGTCGAGAAGTATCATCAGGATTGAAGCGATGCGCGCGGCGGCAGGTTCCGGCACAAGCGCCTTCAGCATGTCGGCCATCCATGCCGTCATGGTCTTTTTGTATCGAATCGCGACGGCAGAGATGTTCGCATAATCGGTACCGAATTCGGCAAGTGCACGCTCGAAAAGGCAGCCGGAAAATTGCGGAGTGCCGAACCATGTCTCATGCCAGGCAAAAATAGCCCTCAATTGTTCCTTCGCCGACGCCATGGGCTCAACACATGCCCGAAGACCGGCCATGATGTCGTGATAGCGACGATCCAGCACGGCGGCAATCAGGTCATCCTTGCCGGGGAAATGATTATAGAGCGTCATGCGGGCGACGCCGGCTTCGGTCAGAATGCGGTCTATGCCGACAGGATGAAAGCCGTGCCTTGAAAACAGGTCGGTCGCAACGAGGATAAGTTGCTCTTTTTTCGGGCTCATCGATGCCTCAAGCGAAGTTCACCCTGCAATGGACAGATTATGCCTCGTTGTCCAGCAATTCCCGTATGGACTTTCTATACTGACCGTTCTATCTAAATAGTCAATCGGCGCTGGCGGCGCCTCCTAAGTTCGCGGTATTCCATGAATGTAATGAGGAGCCATCTCGTCGCATTTCCCTGCCGCAAGGCTGCCGGACGAGATTCTGCGCGAGCACGCATAACGTTTGATTGGGCACCTATTGTCACATTCTCCGGTTGCTCTACCTATCGCTCAAAGGCCGCAGGCCTGGAAGTAGACAGTTCTTGTGGCCCAGATGCATTCGACCTTCATGTTCAATTTCTCAACGCTCGACTTTCCCGAAAAAGATCGGTTTCATGCTTGGGTCAGCGACAACCACTGCGATTGCACATTGCGTGACGATGCTCCCATCGCGTTCGACGCTGAAGCAAGCGGCGCGGCGCTCGGCCCTCTTATCCTATCCACGAGGCGGTGGCTCAATCAGGTCCGCCCTTCTTCCTATGAGATCAATCGAACAGAACGACATATACGGAGCGACGGTCAGGATTTCTTTCGTTTCACCTTGATGGTGAGCGGCCAATTCCTGTGCCGATGGACCACGGATCAACCCGTAAAATCAGCTGGTGATCTTTTCGTTCTTGATGCTGCTCAAGTGAACCAAGGCATGGTTGCAGCCGGTGAAGTGATCTCTTTGGTGGTGCCGAGAGATCTCCTGCCGAGCCGCACCCAGCTTTTGCACGGGATGACTCTCGCGGGTGGCGTCGGCCGTCTCCTTGGAGACCATCTCCTTTCATTGTCGCGGAACCTCGAAAGCCTGGGCGAGCACGAAGTCCCCTATGTCGTTCAATCGACCTTGCAGCTTCTGACTGCCGCGGTTTCGCTGACGCCGGATGCGATCGTTGAAGCGGCCAGTCCGATAAGAGACGCGCTCTTCAATCGGATCCTGCGCTACGTTGATGCACATTTGCTGGATGCCCATCTTACGCCCGATCGCATTTGCCGGGACGTCGGCCTGTCGCGCGCAAAACTCTATCAGCTGTTTGAAGGCAGCGGCGGCGTCATGCGGCAAATACAGCGCAGGAGATTGCACCGCGCCTACCAAATGCTGGCAGATCCCAGTCGGCCGCAGCCCCATATCGCCGAGATCGCCTGGCGGCATGGTTTCTCCAACGAGAAATATTTCTACCGCCTCTTCAAAGCCGAATTCGGCCATACTCCCGGCGACACCTTGGAAAATATACGCGCCGGTTCCTCGCTGAAACACGCCGCTTCTCATCGCCGTCGAGAGCACGATACTCGGCCTTCCGGTTGGACCTTGCCTTTCGGCGTACCCGGCAACTGAAAATATCTGCCAGGCGACAGCCGACACCACCTGTCATTTCTTCGCGTGCGGTGGCGTCGACGTCACCAATGCTTATTTGCCGAACGGATTGGCCTTTCCATCCCATTCGAGCGGATTGCCGCCTGTCGGCTGTTGCGAGGCAGCCGCGTTCTGCTGGCTGCCACTGCTGTCATCGGACTTTGGTTGGAATCTCGGTGAGAAATGCGGGAGCATCAACCGTGCCCAGGATCGATTGATCTTGGAAGCTTCGTCGGGGCAGCGGGCAGCCCGTTCTTTCGGCAGCATGCCATTGTCGACGATGGGGCTGTTGTTTGCCGGGTCAAGGCCATAGACCATGCAAAGCAGATTGAAGTAGCGCTGTGCGTCGAGCGAATGCTCGTCTGCAAATGAGGCTGTATCCGGCGTGCCCGACGACTGGCTGTTGACCTTGAACCAGACGGATGCGAGCTGGAGAACGCGCGCAATATCGTTCTTGGTTTCGTTGTCGTCGACATGCGAAAGTAACAGGACCGCCGCGAGCTGATCGACGGAATCCTCTTCGCGGCCGACTGCAGGAATATCCAGCAGGTCAATCAACGCGTGGCCGGATTCGTGCAGCAGGATAAAGCGGAGATTGTCCTTGACGAACTCGATCGTCAACGCCTCCGGATCCGATGCGCCTTTCGAGAGCGCCTTGCCCATCTGCAGGAGACTGTCGATCATCTCATAGCAGAGAAAAACCGCGCCGTTCTTCTTGTTGTAGAACGCATTGATCGTATCGCATTGCCGCGTGACGTAGTGTAACGGCCGCGGCGTCACGAAAAGCCCGTCGAGACCGTCGATTTCGGGAATATTCAAAAAGAGACGGGTATCGACGGCCCATTTGTAAGCGTAATTCAGCTTTGGATCTTCCGGCGGAAAATAGTGATAGACGAAGCGCAATCCCTTGCCGTCCGATGTCACCAACGAGCCGTCTGAAGGTGGTGGCAGTGCGCCCTCCTTCTGTTCCGTAAGCCCGTCATCGCCGCCAGCCTGCGCTGTCTGGCTGTCTGCGGAACCATTGCTCTGCTCCGATTGCGTCTGACCGCCGGTCGAACTGTCCTGCGAGCCATTGCCATTTGTCGCAGATCCACGGCTGCTGGCGCTTGCGAGGTCCGCAAGTTTCGCCATTGTCGGGTAGCTCGGATCGCCATCAGCCGGATTTTCTCCGAACGGATAAAAGCCGTTCGAGATCAACACGGAGATGTTTTCGACGATCTTGCTGTTCTTGTCGGCGTTCCAGCTGAGATCATAGCCGCGGATCTCATTGCCTCTTTGTTCGAAGCGCGAATAGAATTTTCGATCGCCGGTCGTGCCCGAGATGATGAACCAGTTTCGGCGCTTGAGCTGGTAGGTGATCGTACTGCCCTGCTCGCTGGCAAGGTTTTGATAGACTGCATCGATATCGCCCGGGCCACTATTGGCAAAACGCGCCGTCTTCAGCGCGACGGCGCCATCCTCCGTCTGCAGGGTCTCACCACCAATCTTGTTGCCCTGCCTTTGGGTCAACAGGCCCGCAGGATAGGAGATCGTCATGCCCGTCAGGGAATTGTCCAGTGCGCGCCATTGCAATTGCTTGCGCAGATCGAGGGCCGTTCTGCCCAGTTCAAGCGCGTCCGGGGCGGAAAGCTTGCCCGTGGCTGGACGGTTATGATCACGTTGATAGCTTGCAATCGCGTTGCGGCCACTCGGTCCGAAGGAGCCGTCGGCAAAGCCGTTATAGTAGCCGAGCAGAATGAGCCCTTCCTGCGTGAGCCGCCTCTCCCAAATGTTCAAAGCATCTTCGATCGAATCGGTGCTTTCGAGATCCGGCCGGGAGGCATCCTGGTTTGAAGATTGCGCCAAGGCAGGCTGGATCGATGCGGAGAACGGAAAGGTCAGGAGAAGAGCCAGGACGAAGAAGATTTTCCTGGAGCAGCAAAATCTCAGGGCGAAATTCATCATGGGCGAGCTCCGGCTCTCTGGATGGGATGTCGTAAAATGGAGTGTTTTTGACATGAGAAGGCGCTTGTACATGCCGGAAAATCATTGTCCGGAGACGGTTCGCAGCAGCAACACGTCGATGTCGCGTTCCGGCGCATAATTCTTGATATCCATCTCGAATTGCGTCGGAGAGATCTTCTTCACGCCGTTGCCGCAAAAGGAGACCAGCGTTTTGGGATCGCCCTTGTCGACGATCAGCTTGAACTCTCCGATCGGCCCGGCCCAATTGCCCCCCGAAGTGATGACATAGGAAAGATATTGCTCGAAAGCCTGAACGCCTTTGGCACTATCATCAGATATCCGCTTGTAGAGAGAGCGGGCCGACTTCAAGAAGGTTTCGTCGGTGCAGAACTTCTCGCGATAGGATTTGAGCTGATCTGCGTCCATGTCCGGTGCGCCAAGCGATAGCGTCGACTGACTGCCGACGACGGGCACATAGGTCTGCTGTACGACAATCTCACTCCCTTTCGGAAAGGTCTGATTCCGCCAATATTTGGATCGCAGTGTCCATAGCGGATAGAGAGTGGCTGGCTGTCCGTTATAATCGCCCTCGCCGGTATCGAAGATACCGGCATCCACCAACTCCTTGCGCTGCGCGTTCGTCAGGCGGCCGATTGCCGCCTCGGTGGCTTCTGCTGTCGGCACCAGGGATATGTGCAGCGCCTTGAGTTTATCCGTAATCTCCTCGTCTGGCTGACCGTCCACGACGAGGAAAGCTCGCTGTTCAAGCTGCGAGGCAACAGGCTGCCCATCGACCGCGGTTTGAAATTTCATGAAATTGTCGCGCACCGGATCGGGAACGACGGTCGTGGAGTTGGATCCGCCGCCCGGAAACGCGGGCATCGGAAAGGCGATGGTGGTCGTATAGTCCGCGTTCGTCAGATTGCGGAAGCGGTAGGAAATGCGAATGCCGGCGGCAGAAAGGTAGAGATCCTCGGAGAGGAGCGCGATCTTGTCGGTTTTCTGAAGGATCAAGCCACCGGTCCCCAGCGTGGCCGAACTGTCGTCTGCGAGGGCATGGGTGGAAAAGAGTATCAAGGCGCCAAGGGCAAGGGGAATAAAACGCATTGCTAGATCTTTCAGAAGAAGGTTCCGCTAAGCCGGTTCTTTGGGGTTGGCCGGAGTGTCAGGATTATTCTTGCGATCGGCGGCGCCAGGCAGATACTGATGACGGATATCGCAGCTGTGAGCCGCGGTTGCCGGAGGTGCGCATTCCTCATCGGCTCGAGCATGCGAATCCAACGTCCAATAATGGTTTCAATCATCACACGCCGGATATCTCCAGGCCCATTCTCAAGGGCCGTTGCCTGCCGGATCACCTCGGTTCGGTCGGCAATTATCAGAACGCCTGCGTTGCACCGATATCCCTGCGTCCGTTATAAGTGTACATCCGTCTATATTTTCAAATCCCTATCCACGCGGCTGGCCGGCAACTCCTGCGTGTCGTAAGGGTGCCGAAGCGAATTGCTGAGCGGGATTTTATATCCAGCTCTTTCGATCCGCTTATGCAGACGATCCGCTGATAAAAATTCTGGCAGATTGAAAGCGCCATGAAACGCGTCGAGGCCCGAAGATCGTATTCATCCGCGGGCGAACGAGGGAGCCTGTCACTCTTCATGAATATGGATGATCAGTATTTTAGCTGGGGCGAAACATTGCTCCGCAAGCGCAACAAATCGCGGCGAGGCCTAGCCCCATCAACGTTCTATCTCGTTGAAAGGATACCAGCATGAACATCTGGCGTGGCGCTTCATTTCATCTCCTACTGTCTACTCTGGTGTTGCTTAGTCCGACACTTGTTGGCGCGGCCGAGCAAAGGACGGATTGCTATGGCTTCGAGGCAATGGACGACAATCCGCTCACAGTTCAGCTTTATGAGATCAAGCCGGGAGGCAAAGTAGAGTTTCAGTGCCCTGAAAAATCCGTGTACTGCAAGAAAGGCGCGTTTCTCCTACCTGGAGATCAGGTGGCCGTGAGCAGAGTCGATGGCAATCGCGCCTGCGCCGAATATCTGAGCCCCGCAAAACAGTCGTATGATGACAAAACCGCGGGATGGTTGCCATTGGCGCGGCTCGCCCAAATATCGCCTGCGCCAAATTGGCTCGGGCGGTGGGGAGACAGCGATACAACAATCGTTGCCAAAGCTCAGGGCGACAAGATCCGCATCGACGCCACGGCGAAGCTACAATTCGGCAACGGTGAACAGGGAGGCGCGTTTGCAGCTCTGATCGATGGCAGGCAGTCCCAAGTTGCATTTGGCTATGAGCCGGGCGATGACGGTCGGCCGGAGAAACTTCTCCCCTACCAGGATAAGAATATCCCAGGCCTCTGCCAGGTCAGGATGACCCAACTGGGACGCTATCTTGTCGTCGGCGACAATCATATGTGCGGCGGCGTCAACGTAAGTTTTTCCCGGGTCTATCGTCGGGCCGACGAGAAGGCACCCGCCGAAAAAGTCGGAACGCCAAAATTAACCACGGTGCAGAAGCAGGCCGACGCGGTGCGCCCCTCTTATAAGGCCTGCCTCGACAAATCCGGAGGCGTTACCGTCGCCATGCGGGACTGCGCAGGTGCGGAACTTGAATATCAAGACGATCGCCTCAATCGAGCCTATCGCACCCTGCGGGTAAAGCTGAAGCAACCCAGTGCCATGCAGCTGCGTGATGAACAACGGGGCTGGATTGCCGAACGCGACCAACAATGTGCCGTAGACAAAGACGGCGGCACGGCTGCTTTGGTCGTTGCCGACGATTGTTTGGTGCAAACGACATCCAAGCGGGCCACCGAGCTGGAAGGTCGGCTTCCCTGATGGCCAAGCTCAAAATTATTCCTGGACGCCGGCCCTTTAGGGGGCTGGCTCCAGCGCCGGAAGGTAGTAGCCGCGTTGAACCGTCCCTCTAAAGGCCGCACCTTGACAACTTAAGGAATAGCGTTCCCAAGAAATGTTGGTGACGATCCGCTGCGTTTGCACGTCCATGGCCCGGTTTTGATAGTCAATCTCCGCCTCATAGACGGCCCGCTCACCAGAGTCTTGAGAGACACCCTTCGTCGAGACCAGGGTTTGATGTGTGCCGCCCTCCTGCATTATCACAGGCTTCGGCATGGCCAAGGCCGTCTGCTCCCGATGTTTCTCCATTAGATAGGCCAAGCATACGGCGAAGGTCGAAAAGGGGCCGGCCGCGAGAGGTTCGGGCGGCAGAGATCCACTCGCAAGCGCCGCGTTGGCGATAAGAAATACGCAAGCTGCGGCGATCGGCGGACCGACACGGATCGATCGCCGGGCACTCGCCGTCTTGGTCACGGGTTCATCTGGTAAAACAACAGCCATTGTTTCTCCTTGTGATCGAGACGGACGGGCCATTATGTCGCCTGCTTGGGCTCCGGGCGCGGCATGTTCGCGCCGGCTCTGTCCTTAGCATCGAGCTGCCTTCATTGTGCCGGCGGATAGATTGAGCTCGTCAGGCACTGGTCGAACCAGTCTGCATCCGCCGTTTCCAGCGGCCAGATACCTTCGACATCGAGTTTGGCAAGGCCTGTCTTCGGCGATGGAAAATGTTGATCCGCGTCGGGATTCGACGTCCAGGTCACATCCTTGCCGCCGCCGCAAATATCGCCCGATTGATCGCTGCACAGAGCGGCGGGCTTCGCATTGTCGCCTTCGATGGTGCTGACGGCGTGATATTCATAGAGTGACCAGCTGGCCCATTCCGTGCTGGCGCTGCAAAGGCGGGTCTTGTTCTGGACATGCATGGCGCCGCTGCATTGATAGGAATAGCTCGACCCATCCCTGTCGTTGGGAATGAACTCGCAACTCGTATCGAAGCCGGCAAAGGCGCCTCCGCTGTATTTCGCGAGAAAGCGGCGCTGCGCCTGAGCCTGCATGACCAACCCTTTCTCCGATTGATCACCGAGCTGTGCGGTGCGTTCTGCAATCACCTGGCGCAGCTTTCCGGCGGGCATGGCCGAGCCGTCCAAGCCGGTCTTCAGCCCCTCATCGCGCGCAGCGATCCAGCGACGCTGGCTATTCACCAGCATCGAGCGGATTTCGGGATCTGGCGCCGATTTGAGGAGTGCGGCATAGGCTTGCCCCATGGCGGCGTCGGCTGCCTTGAGGCCGGCGTTGCCGCAGATCCTCTTATCGATCGGATCGCTCGCCTTGGTGCAATCAATTGCCCAGGAAGGAGTTGCAGCACTCACTCCAATGATCGCCAGAAAGGTGGCGATCGTCAGCCGAACTCCTGCCACGGATTGATGACGACACATGGTGGCTTCCGTTCCTTTACTTCTTCCGCCGGATGATCCGGCTGGGTGATATCGCAATCTCGTCGATCGTTACCGTCATCGAAAGCTCCCCGCATTTCCCCGATGAACGATGAGTTCGTTTCAGACCGGAGGCGGAAAGAAGGCCGGGAGCTTCCATGTGCGGTTGTCAATTCGCCTTATGCCATTTGGAGCGCTCGCAGGTGGCTTGAAAGTCCGAAACCGTTGGCTTGCCGTCGCCAAAACTGGTGAGACTCAATTCCATGTCGCCCTTGTGGTAATAGTAGCTGCAGGATGCGAGATCCGTGCCCGAGCAATCGGTCGCCTCGATGATCCCGCTCTTGCGAATATTGTCGCCGACGAAATCCTGATAGGCGGGGGCTGGGCTGCGAAACGGCTCCCACCCTTCGGCAATGATCGCCGCGCGAGCCTCGGCGACGGGCTTGCCGTAAACATCCGGCACCATGGCCTGTCCGCCGCAGACGGATTGTTCTTTCGCGAGAGGCTCGACTTCAATCGCACGGCCGTCAACGAGCCGGACATCGCCAATAGGCGTTTGAACAAGGTCGCCATCGACAATGCGCAGGCTATCCCTTGCCGCGATGATCCTGCCGATCGATAGCTTGCTGCTCTTATTTGCATAGATGATGACGAAAAGCCGCGTGCCGCTAAAGAGCGCAATATTGCCCTGACTGATTTCGCAGGCGCCGGCTGTCGAAGGCTCGAATTCCCCAGCAAAGCTCACCGCGTCATAGGATCCGAGCTTTGCTTCCCCCGTCACTCCCCAGCCGAGAGCATTGGCCGCCTTTCCGCCCACGCTTTTCGGAACGACCAGCGCCTCGCATTCCTCCCGGGATTGGGCCGAGGCAGGCGCTTTGGGCAATTGCGATAGAAGCGCGATTTCGAGCCCCGGAACCCGCGATCGTATGCTCGGTGCAACCTCCGCACCCTGGCCCACCGCGATCGGACCGCCACCCAAAAGAAAGGCCAGTACGAGCAAAGCGCGACCGGCGGAGCGTTGGAGAATACGCTTATGAATGATCAAGAGGGCCTCAAAGACGTGGACATCAGCAAAAATATAGGGATGTCTATTCAACGGCTGTGTACCGTTCAAGACGTGCGGACTTGAGTGAGGTCTACTCCCCTCCATCTCAAGTGCACATGCGTCCAGAATTGCGAGTTCGCACCGATTCATTTCGCGACAATCGCTTTTCCCAGGAGGTAGCTGGACATTGCCGGCCGCGTCGCAAATCTGCCAAAGCCGTTTTCGCATTCAGCGTCGGCGCAGTGCAGGATCATCCATAACAAGTGCACTTGCGTTCAGATTTCGGAAATCGGCTGTCATCGGTCACGCTGTCAGGCTATGCGGATATCGCGACTGCGACAGAGGTGCCGTTCGAGGCGCCGAGCTTCCCTTTGTGATCCGCTGTCGTGAGAGGACAAACACGGATTCATGCGTAAGCTCCCATTCATTCTCGCGATTGCCGGCACTGCGGGCATCGCCCACGCAGAGGACATCAACTTTTTTGATCTTCTGAAGGACCCGGTTCATGCCCGGTCATGGAAGGCCATGCTGTCATCCGCCAAGGGAACGCCTGCCTGGGTACGCGACGAAAACAGGTTCATCGCGGAGCCGGTCAAGACCGTCTCCATCGGTTCGGTGGACTACTCGATCAGCCTCCTTGCCAAGCAGCATGCGACAAACGACGGCCAGGCAGCAATCCTCTTTAAAGTGGATGGCACGCAGGCATGGGCGGAGGTCCAGGACGAGAAGAGTCCAAAGCTCTATTTGGGCAATCCTTCCGCAGCACAGAAGACCGCGTTGGACAAGGCCCTGGCGGAGTAGTCACGTGCGCGTTCCAATGCAGTTGTCGGGCTTTCTGTGCTGTGCTCTTCTTGGAGTGCAGCTGGCGACGACGTCACACGCTGATGCAAGCGATGTGCAAACAACTGGGTACACAGGGACACAACAGTCTGCGTCCGCCCGCTCAGCGACGGCGCGAAACGACGATACATCCATATGCAAGTCCTTATCGACTTGCCTCACCATTGCCCAGGACGACAGGCAAACAAACGCAGATCGATCGCTTGCCTATAGCAGCGCTGGTTATATCAAGATTGACGGCAACGAACTGGATCTGGCTGAGGAGTATTTCAGCAGGGCACTCGAGCTCGATGCAAAATCGGCTCTCGCCTATGCGGGGCGAAGCGATGCCGAGTTTGCGAAAGGGGATTATGAGAAGGCCATCGCCGACGCCAAAAAGACGGCAGAATTGAAGCCGGATGGTCATCCGGAGGTGTATCTCATCCTCGGCACCCTAGCCGATCGTAATGGTGATCACGAGGCAAGGATCGGCTATATGAACAAGGCTATTGCACTTGCGCCCGACTTTGCGGAAGCCTATGCCGGACGGGGCAACGGCTATCTTGCCGAAAGCAAATACGATTTGGCCTTGGCCGACTTCGACAAGGCCGTCGCCCTTAAGCCTGAGCTGTCAGCCATGCTGCACCAGACGTTCGAGGTTACCTATGTCGAGCGGGGCGGCTTGTATGTAAAAGACGGCAACTACGGTGCGGCGATCGACGACTATACCCGTGCGTTGCGCCTGAACCCCTCAAATATAAGAGCGTTCAATGATCGGGGTGACGCCTACAACATGACCGGCGATTTCGGCAGGGCCATTGCGGACTTCACGAAAGCCATAGAAAGCGATCCATCCTATCCCTACGCCTACAGCAACCGTGGCCTTTCCTATTTGAAGATCGGCAGGACCGATCAGGCGCTTAGCGACCTCGACAAGGCTATCGAACTCAACGATCAATCAAACTCGACCTATTTCGTGCGAGGCGAGGTTTATCGAAGCAAATCGAACTTCAAATCCGCGTTGGCCGATTTTCAGAAGGCGCTTGCATTGACGCCGGCCGATGATCCAGGCCGCACCAATATGCTGTCGGCAATAGAATCGGTGAAAAGATGAACTTAATCGCCAGCTTCGCCACGAATCGAGCCGCAGCACGGCACGCGAGGTCGGCCACCGCGACTGTCCTATCCCTGCCCAATAGATCTTTTATCGTATCATCAACAGAGGACGTTTTCGCTTTGTATAAGACAGCTTTCTACGCTTTTGCGTTCGCCACTATTTCTCTCGGCTCCGCCGCTGCCAGCCCATGCTCGCAACATTATCAAAGCACCGGTGTTCCGCTTGTAACCGGCGTGACCTATAAGACCTGGATGGAATTTCCGTCAATCAGCCCAGCTGTCGCCTTTGATAAGGTTTCGCGGGCGGTGCTGGCCGAAGGTTTTGTGGATGTGAATGTCGAGAAGCAGCTCGGCACGCTAACCGCGCAGCAGGAAACGACCGGTTCGGGTCGGCCTCAGACCCTGCGCGTCGTCGTCAGAAAAAGCGGCAAGGGCAGCCGAGTTGATGCGCTTTTCATGGTGCCGCAGGGCCAAGTTGCTCCCAACATGAGCGACAATCTCTGCCGTGTCGTCAACTCTGTAGGCGATTAAGTCTCTCGCGATCCTACCGAGCGTGCGCGTGTTTAATCTCACCACGTTTCGGCTGCTATTGGAGTTTGATTGCTGCTTGGACCGGCCGCGACATGCGGCCGCGTCCTTCAATATCGACAGGTTTGACTTGATCCACTCGTGAACAACGGCTTCACGACCGTAGTTCAGTAGGAAATACGTCCATCGACGATGGGCGAGGAGCCAGATGAAAGCTGCTGCTTCAAGACCTGCCTCGCATCGTCGCTGACAATAGACATGGGAGCGGCGACCACAACTTTCGCTGCAGAGCCCGCCAGGTCCGCGGTTCGCACCGCCGCCATGCCGACTCGATCCGCAAGCGAAGTTTGCCCGGTGTCCAACGACTGTCCTGCCAGCCGCCGTCCAAGCAATTGGACCATATCGCGATTGTCCGCAAACGTATTGTGGCCCAGCGCATCTTCGGGTTTAACGGAACTCGTATCGACCACCGTGATACCGAGCTTGGCCAAATCGGCGGCATAGGGTGTCGAATCGAAGCCGCCGACACGGTTGACGCCGCCGGAGAGCCATCGCGAAACCTGCAATGCCTTGTCCCTTGTCGATGAAAAGATCGTGAAATGCGGGTGCTGCGGCCCCATTTCGATCATCTGCCGACGAAATACGTCGATATCGATGTCGGGCGATGCCAGGATGACATCCTTTACCTTCGACGGAATGGTCTTGTTGCGCATCGCGACGCCGCGCAGTGCCTCGGCAGTCAGCCAGGATCCCATGGAATGGGCAAGAATGGTCACCTCCCCGACGTCAGGGCTTCTGGCAGATTGCAGGATCAGATCCTCCAATGCCCGGCGGGAGAAATTCGTGCTCTCCTTGTCGTAGAGATAATCGAAGACATTGCCGCGCGAGGGCCAGGTGAAGAGGATCGGCGCGGCGTCGGTTCCGGAATCATGAATGATCTGCGCGAAGCGAAAGACCGAGTCGGAATAGGTATTGTTGAAGCCGTGCACGAAGATGACGACCTGGCGCTTGGCATTGCGGTTCTTGCTGAACCATTCGAAAATATTGCGCTCGGACGCCACCCTGCCGACCTTGAGGACAGCGAACTCCTTTTCGGGATTGGCCGGCACATGCGATGGCCATTGCACTTCGCCAATCTTGCGATTTCGATCGGGAGGAATGGAAACGACGATATCGTTGAGAGAAATCGCCGTTCCACGTTCGCCGGAGTAAAGCTCGCCGGGCTTGTCCGTCGGCTGGCGTGTCGTCGCCACCATCATGTCCACGGTGCTGGTGCCTGGTCCCGCCGTGGCGACCGGCTGGAGAACATTCTCCAGCCGCCCCGCGCATCCGGCCAATATCGATAGGGCCATCAGGACAGAAAGACATGACCGCCTAGGAGCACAGGTCGCCTTTCGAACGCCAGACATCAGATCACCTCGTGCTGCGCGCCATCACGGGGAATGCGAAACCAGGCGACGTACAAGGCGGGAAGGAAAAGCAACGTCAAAGCCGTGCCGACGACGATGCCGCCCATCATCGCATAGGCCATCGGACCCCAGAATATCTCTCTGGAGATCGGTATAAGCGCAAGCGTTGCCGCAGCGGCCGTCAGCATGATGGGCCGCATTCGATGCTCCGTCGCCTCGATGACGGCTTGCCAGGCCGGCACGCCCTCGCTTCGAAGATGCTCGATCTGCACGACAAGGATCACCGAGTTGCGGATCAGGATACCTATGAGAGCAAGTACGCCAAGGATTGCGACGAACCCCATAGGCGCGTTGCTGAAGAGAAGTGCGATAACGACGCCGATAAGCGCTGTAGGAGCGACAGCGAACACCAGAAAGAGCCGGCTGAAACTTTGCAGCTGGATCATCAGGATCGTCGCCATGACGAACAGCATCAGCGGCGCTACCGCCACGATCGGCCCCTGCGCCTTGGCACTTTCCTCGACCGAGCCGCCATCTACGATATGATAGCCGCTTGGAAGCGTCTTGCGGAATTCGTCGACTTTCGGCTGCAGTTCGCTGACGATCGTCGCCGGTTGCGTCGATCCGACCACCGCAGCCTTGATGGTGATGGTCGGTATGCGCGTCCGCCGCCAGATCGTCGGTTGCTCCAGCTCGTAATGGAAATTCGCAACCGCCGAGAGGGGCACGGATTTGCCATTTGAGCCGCCCAGTTGAAGGTTCTGCAGCGTCTCGATCGAGCCGCGTTCGGTCGTCTGGGCTCTACCGATCACATCGATCAGATAGATGTCGTCACGAATGTTCGTTGCGGCCGTTCCCTCGACGATGCCGTTTAGAGCCGTTGCGATATCTTGAGACGAGACGCCCAATTGCCGTGCCTTATCCTGCAGAACGTCGACCTTGACGACACGCGAAGGTTCGTTCCAATCGAAGGTCATGTTGGACAGCAAGGGATGCTGACCGACGATGCCTGCAAATTGCTGGGCGATGTCCCGGACCTTCTGGATATCGGGTCCGCTGATCCGATACTGTACCGGCTTGCCGACCGGAGGGCCGATGTCGAGCAGCTTCACGAATGCGTCGGTTCCAGGGAAGGTCTTCGTCAGGTAATCCTGCAGTTCGGCTTTGACCTTGTCGCGAACGTCGAGCCCCTTGGTGACGATCACGGTCTGGCCGAACGAGACGTCGGGTGTTTGCACATCGAAGGACAGAATAAAGCGGGGAGCGCCCTGTCCGACATAGCTCGTCCAATGATCGATATCCTTGTTGTTCGCCAGCATCTCGCGTTCGAACTTGGCCATCTGCTTGTTCGTCTCGGAAATCGAGCTGTTCTGTGGCAGGTTCCAATCGACGATCAGTTCGGGTCTATCGGAGGAAGGAAAGAACTGTTGCTGCACCAAGCCCATTCCGCCGATGGAAAGGGCGAACGCGGCCACGGTCGCACCGATGGTTATCCAGCGCCAACGCAGGGCGAGGCCCAGGAGCCAGGCGAAGACGCGCGCAAAACGGCCTTTCTGATCATGGTGCGATTTCATGGTCTTCGGAAGGATCGTCACGCCCAGAAGCGGCGTGAACAACACCGCAACGATCCATGAAACCAGGAGCGAAACGGCGATGACCACGAAGAGAGTGAAGGTGAATTCGCCGGCCGCACTGGTGTTGAGGCCGACTGGGATGAAGCCCGCCACCGTCACAAGCGTACCCGTCAACATCGGAAAGGCCGTCGAGGTGTAGACGTAGGTCGCCGCCTTTCTCAGGTCGTCGCCCACTTCCAGCCGGGCTACCATCATCTCGACGGCGATCATGGCATCGTCAACGAGAAGGCCGAGAGCGATGATCAGCGCTCCAAGCGAAATACGCTGCATGGAAATGCCGGTATATGCCATAACGAGAAAGGTGATCGCCAGTACGAGCGGAATGGAAATGGCGACCACGAGTCCCGCCCGGACGCCAAGGCTGATGAAGCTGATCGCAAGCACGATGACGATCGCCTCGAACAGCGCGCGTGTGAAGCCCGATACGGCCTCGTCGACGACGGCGGGCTGATCGGACACGCGCTGAACGTCGACCCCAATGGGAAGATCGGCCGTGACCTGCTCGATCTCCTTGTCGAGCGCCTTGCCGAACTCAAGCAGATTTGCCCCGGTCTTCATGCCTATGGCAAGCCCGATGGCCGGCTGCCCGTTAAATCTGAACAGCGATGAAGGAGGATCGACATAGCCGCGTTTGATCGTCGCAACGTCGGTCAGCGGAAAGAAGCGATCGTTGACGCGAAGATTGATCGATCTGAGGCTGTCTTCGGATGTGAACTGGCCGCTGACGCGCAAGGCGATGCGCTCGGGGCCGGCATCGACGAAACCGGACTGCGTCACGGCGTTCTGTGCCTGAAGCGTGTCGATGACGGATTGCTGGTTAAGGCCGAGAGCGGCGATCTTTCGCGTGGAAAATTCGAGATAGACGGCCTCGTCCTGCGCGCCGATGATATCGACCTTGCCGACATTGGGGACCGTCAGCACTTTCGCGCGCGCATCCTCGACCAGATCACGAAGCTGGCGCTGTGTCAGCCCATCACCGGTGAAGGCATAGATATTGCCATAGACGTCGCCGAAGTTATCGTTGAAAAACGGCCCGACGACGCCGCTTGGAAAATCTCCCTTGATGTCGCCGACCATATTGCGGACACGCATCCAGATGGCGTTGACATCCTTGGCCTTGGTCGTCGGCAGAAGCTCGACGAAAATGGTGGTCTGGCCGGCAACCGTCTCGCTCTTCGTATAGTCGAGAGAATCCAGCTCCTCCAGCTTCTTTTCTATGCGGTCGGTGACCTGTTTGGTCACCTCCTCGGCCGATGCGCCAGGCCATTGGGCCTGAATGATCATGGTCTTGATGGTGAAGGCGGGATCTTCTTCGCGACCGAGACCGATATAGGAAAAGGCGCCGGCCAGAATGAAGACGATCATGAAGTACCAGACGAGCGAACGATGTTCGAGCGCCCAGTCGGACAGATTGAATTTTTTCACGGGAATCTTTCCTTAGTCTACCCTGACGGCCTGGCCGTCCGCAAGCTTGTGAACTCCGGCAACGACGATGCGTTCGCCGGGGCTGATGCCTTCGGTGATCCTCACCGAACCGCCTTCGACGAGGTCCCCATCAATCTTGATCGTGCGAATGGAGACTTTGCGAGCCGCGGTATCGACCACCCAGACGTTCGGCTTTCCGTCTTTCACCAACACGGATGAGGACGGCAGCAGGATCATCGGATCCGCGACAACGGTCGCGGTCGCGGTAACAACGGAGCCAAGGCGAAATGCCGCGGGCGGATTGATGAGCGTGATTTTCGTGCGCCGCGTGCGGGTGGTGGCCTCGGCTTCCGGAGCAATCTCTCGGACCACACCGCTCGCACGGATGGTCGGGTCGAGCTGGAGCGCCACTTCAAAGGGCGAGCCCACCTTGAGACCGTCGAAGCTTGCCACCGGTATGTCGATGATCGCATCGCGTTGATCGGGACGCGCAACGGTGGCGATGCTTTGGCCGGCGGAGACGACCTGGCCCACTTCGGCGGAAGTTGCGGTCACGACACCATCGAATTCCGCGCGTAGCTGCGCATAGCCCAGCTGTTCCTCGGCCTTGTCCAGATTGGCCTGCGCCTTGGCAACCGCCGCACTCGCGCTCTTGCGGCCAAGTTCGGCCTCTTCGTAGGCCGCTTCGCTTCCCGACCGGCTCTCGAGCAAGGACCGTTGGCGTTCTTCCGTGGATGCGGCATTTGCCAACTGCGCCTGAGCATTCGAAAGCTCGGACTGGGAACTCTTGACCGCAAGCTCGAGCGAAAGCGGATCGATGGCGGCAACGACATCGCCTTTCCTGACGATATCGCCGACGCTGACCTTGCGCGCGATGACCCGTCCCAGGACCCGAAATGCAAGCTGGGTCTCGATCCTGGCCTCGACCGTCCCCGGAAGGGTCAGCGCGGAGGCAGCGGTGGACTGGGCGACGACGGAAAGTACGGGACGCGGCGGCTCGTAATGGGCTTCGTCCTGTTTTTCGCAAGAAGTCAGCAGCAATGACCCGAGGATCGCCAGGCCGGCTGTGATGCGGATATTCATTTTGCAGCTCCGTTATCATATGTGACGGCCTGGCCCGATCGCAGGAATTTCGCGCCGTCAGCGACGACGGTCTCGCCCGGCGATACGCCCGCCCGCACCGCAAAACGGCCGGTTTCATAGCCGGAGACATCGACCTGGCGAAGAGAGACGCTCGATGAGGCGGGATCGACGATCCAGACCGCCGGCTTGCCGCCCTTCGACGCCATCGCCGACCACGGCAGTTCGATTGCGTCCCGCGCTGCGGATCGAAACAGCCCGACTACCGGAGCGCCGAGCGGCATGTCCGGCGCCCCTTCGAGCGCCACCTTGACCCTGATTGTCCCGGTCGACGAGTCGATCGTGGGCGAGATTTCCCGGACGGAGGCCTCTATCCTGTGAGACGGCGCCGAAAGGAGGCTGACGGCGACCTTGTTTTCAAGATTGCGGCCCAGATAAAGGGATTCAAAGACGTTGAAGACCGCGTCGCGCGGACCGTCATGCGCAAGGGTGAAGACCAGCTGCGCCGCTTGCGCGACCTGACCCACCTCGGCGTTTCTGGCGGTGATCACACCGTCGGCATCAGCGCGCAGTTCCGTATAGGAAAGCGCGTCCTGGGCGGTGTCGAGCTGCGCTTGCGCCGATTTCACACTTCCCTGGGCCGTCAGAAGGGTTTCCTGGGCCTGGTCAAGCGCGGCGCGGGTCGTAACCTGTGTTTTGAAGAGGTTCTGCTGCCGGTCGAAGGCCAACTGGGCTTGGGTCTGCTGGGCGAGCGCCGACTGCAGGTTCGCCGTGGCTACGCCCAGATCGGCCTTCTGTTCTTCGGCATCCATGCGCGCAAGCACCTGCCCCGCCTTCACCGACGAGCCGACATCGACGAGGCGTTCGACAATGCGCCCACTGACCCTGAAGGAAAGATCGCTCTCGACCCGGGCACTGACTTCGCCGGTGATGCTGTTATTTTCGACGACCGGCGTGAGCTTGGCCACGACGGTCTCCACGTTCTTCGGCTTGGCCTCACTCGCACCTTGCTTTTCGCATGAGGCAAGCGCGACGGCGCTGACACCGAGCCAGGCGACGACAAGGACAGTTTTCATGAATTTGACCTCTTGCATCCGTTCGGCAGACGAATATTATTGACTGACTAGGAAGTCAATGGAAATTGTCTTGACGCCAAACGACGAATAACGCTCAAGGTGCGATATGCCTGATACGAAAAAGCTGACGCGCGCGGAGCAGAAAGCCCGCCGCCCCGTTCAGATCCTGGATGCTGCGTTTGAGGAGTTCGTCGAACGCGGTTACGTCGCGACTCGCGTCGAAGATATAGCCACCAGGATTGGAGTTACGAAGGGAACCATCTACGTCTACTTCGAGACCAAGGAGCAGCTTTTCGAAGCAATGATCCGGCACATTTCGACGCCCCTCGAAGATTTATTGATAAGCGGAAATGAGCTGAAGGGAACCGCTACGGAGCGGCTTCGGAAAAATATCGAGCTGATCTACGATCTCATAATTCATGATCGCAAGTTGCGCGAATTGATGAGGTTCGTCATTGCCGAAGGTTCGCGGTTTCCACATATCGTCGACAGGCATCACGACATATTCATCGATCCTCTCGAGCGTCAAATGCAGTCGCTTATTGATGAGGGGGTAAAGCTCGGAGAGTTTCGAGCGGCGCCGGCCGCGTTCGCCGATGCCATCGTTGCGCCCGCAATCGCCTTTCTGTTCTTCAAGCTGCTTTTCGATGAGCGGCGAACTCTGGACAAAGCAAGCTATCTGACGGCCCACATCGACCTTGTTTTGCACGGGCTGCTCTTGAAGGAGCCTCGCTAGCGCAGGTATCCGGTATCGAAGGGGCAGCCTTATTGCGAGAGCGGCAAATTGCTGCTCCCGAAGATGCTGGAAACCGCAGCTTTACTGGGCCGGACCTCCGGATTTGCCGCACAAATCGGCCTGACGGCGCATCCGCGCAGTGAGAAGATGCGGCTTCTATCGTGCGCCCAACGAGGCAACGCGATCGGCGGCCGCCGAAAAACCTTGCAAGGATATCTGGAAGCCGAGCGGGTTGCCGCCATCGGCAACGACCTTGAGGTTCAGGCGCGATCCGGTTCGCAATTTGCCAAGTGTTGCAGCATCGACCGGAAGCAAGGCGATGCAGCCGTTAGGCAGACATGTGCGAAAACGCACCGGCTTCAAAGGCGGCTGATCGTCGATATTCGGCGTCACGCCCGAGTCGAGGACAATTCCGAAGGGTAGCAGCAGCGTTGCGAGCGCGCCGCCGTCGGGACGTATTTGCATTTCGACGGCAAGCAGCCTCTGGCCGTTTTGCTGGGTTTGATCTTGCGAAATCGTGCATGCCGACGTCTTGTCGCGCTGGCTGCAGGCAACGCGCCAGTCCTGGTATGTCTCCTGCAGGCTCGAAGCGCCATTCGGCAGAGCCGATTGGGCAAAGGCCGAAGAAGCAAAGCCCGCACCGACAAGGGCGAGCACCGTGTAAGATATGCGGCCAACTATCCGAAATGAAGTAAACTTGAAATTTGACAAGGGATAAAATCTCTCGACTTGAAGTACGACCTTCCGCGGTCGGTTCCATTGGGAGCGAAGGCAACGAAATAAGGTCAATGATGATCGCCGTCGGGACGAAGTTCGTTGTTTATGATTGCCGTGACCGGGGTTGGTCAGGTGCATACCCACTCCCGCACTTTGCAGTGGGAGCCGGAGCCCTCGCATGCCTTGAGTGCGAGGTCTTCGGCCTCGCGGCGTGTCGGCGCCGAATTCGAGCCCCACGGCGTAACGCGCTTCCCGCCTTCCTTGCCGATGGCAAGGGCGCCGCAATGATTGTAGGGAAAGCCGGTCTTGTCGTCGTCATCCCAATGCCGATGATTGCGAAATACGCTGACGACGACGCAGCTCTTGCCCTTATCCCGCTCGCAATGCTTGAGCGCGATATCCATGGCTTCCTGGCGTTTGTCGGCCCCCCAGAAGAAGCCGTATTTTTCATCCGGGGCAGAATAGGCGATCGCTGCCCATATGCCGCGCTCGTCAGGCGGGGGAGCCGGCGGCTGCTCTGTCGGGAAGAGATCGGCTGCCCACGGATGGGCGGCGGAGACTAGAAGCATGCCTATCGCGGCAATCGCGGATTTCAGTCTCATTTTTAACTCCCTTGCTTTCCTGCTGCCGAAGCCACGGAAATGACGACGCAGCCGCTTCCTGTCGGCAAAAGCATTGCATCACCACCATCGTTGCCGAGCTGGTAGACACCGACCTGGTCGAGATTGTTGACGAGCTTGCTTCCGTTCGGGAACTTGGCCGAAACTTCCGGGCAAGACATTGTGAACGGTGCGACACGAACCATTGATCCTTCGCAGCCGGATGCGACGGGCGCTGCAAAGACAATGCCGGCGGCCGGACCGCTATAGCCCTGAGTGGCATAGTTCATGCCGACAAGCGCTTGTACTGCATGCTTGTCGGCTGCTTCTTTGTTCCACACCGATTGGACATTATACTGCGTGCCATTGGTCAGCAGCTGTCCGAGAACCGGGAAAATCGTCGAACAAGAGTGCAAGCCGGCCTGCTTGGCATGCTGCAGGAACGGCGTATCGGGCAGCGCCTGATTAGCGTCGTTCGCCGCCGCAACCGCCGGCTGGGAGAGAAGATTGCCCAAGACATCATATCGGAAGGCGGCATAACCGATAGCGCCGGCGATTGCGATGGCCAGCACCGATAAGGAAGTCACCTTCCACCAGCTTCGCCGCGGCCTGGCCGGCTCGTCGGCTAAATTCCGAATTACCGCCTCACTCGCGTTTCGGGACATGATGCGATCGTGGATCGATTGTTGGCTCATTGAAAATCCGTCCGTCACTTTATCGCCTTAACGGCTGTGGAAAGGCCCTTGAGGTTTGCAGTCAAGCTGATCGTCCTTCCATCCGAGGTTGGATAGGAGATTGTTGGCGCCGTGTTTTTGGAAATCTGCTCGCGCATGGCGGGGCCGACCGGCAGCATGCCGACGCAAACCGTATTGTTGCAGCCGCTGAACCGGACCTGTATCGGTTCTTTCCGTCCCTCGAATTGCAACTGGATGCCGCCGTCGCTTTTGGCAACCGGAGCCGCACGCAGGATCATATAGGGATCGCCTTTTTTCGTCGCGGCAAGCGACCAGCTGAATGCAATTTGTCCGGCAGCGTTCTCGATGATTTGCGTAACGTTGCAGACCCGCTGGCGAATTTTGAGATTTTCGTCGCAGATCAGCGTCCAGTTTTCAAAGGGACGAATGGTCCGCTGATAGTCGCCAGGCTTCACTTCCGGAGGAGCAACGACTTCGGAAGGCTTTATGCGATACGTGGGAGAGGCCGCATCCTGTCCGGCTGCGATCGAGCCGAACAGGAGCATGCAAGCCATAAAAGTCGGGACGCCGAAGAGCGCTCCTTTGACCATGACGGCCTCAATTCAAGGTGAAGCTGACGCCAGCGCCGACGCCCACGTGTCCGCCGGCGGCCGTACCTGACAAGTTCGCCCGGACGCGGCCGTTCTCGCTAGTGTAACCGGCGCCGAAGGCCACCGCGCCCTCGCCTCGCCAGACACCGCCACCGAGAGCCACGCTCGCCTTGCCCGGACGGTCATCATAACGAAGCGATGCCGCTGCAAGCCCGATTGCGGCCGCCTGCCTTGCCTCGGAACGAACGTCCCCAAGTTCCTGGTTCAGCTGGCCGAACTTCTGGTCCGTATAGTTGTTGGCAGAAGCCAGCGTAGTGGCGGCGGCCGTGTCCGTATAGGATTTGACCTGAGTGATGCTATCACCCAATTGAGCGACGTTCACGGCATCCGTGGGAGCGACACCCTTGCCGACGTTGGAAATGACCACCGGCGCATTCACGTCACCGCCTTGCAGCGTGATGCTGTTCTTCTTGCTGCCGTCGGGATTGAGGTCATAGGTGACGGCGTTCTTGGTGATCGTTCCGACACCCGTCTGCAGGCTGTCGATCGCCTGATTGGTCGCATAAAGCTGCGATCCGTTGATGGCGTCGGTGCTGTCGGAAGAAATACGGCCGGCAGCGACGTTGGTGATGGTTCTCTCAGCCCCTTGAGAACCCACACTCACTGTTCCGACTGGCGTGGTACCAGCAAAGTCGTAGTGCTGACCCTGAATATCCGTGCCGGACGTGCCGACAGCAGCCTGCGTTGACGAACCGGAGCCCAAGGCCACATCATTGGCATTGTTGGCCTGGGCCCCCTGGCCGAGGGCAACCGCGCCCTGCCCTGTCGCCGTAGATCCAAGTCCTGCTGCCAGGCTGCTCACGCCGCTGGCGACACTCTGCGGACCTATCGCAACGCTATCGGTGCCTGATGCTTGAGAGTCCGCCAGCGTCGAGTTGGCGTGGAAATACTTGATGCCGCCGCCGTTGGTGATGTTGGTCAGCGTGCTGTCGACTGCACCGAAGGCATCATAGACCGTGCTGTAGTTGTTGCCCTGGATATTGTAGGTCGGACCGGTGATCGACCCATCCGGATTGACCGTCGTGTTGCCGCCGATCAGGTTGGTAACGTTGGTGCCGAGCCCCTTGAGCTGGCTGACATTCACCGCATCCGTATCGGCTGAACCGGCTGCGAGATTGGTCAGCTTGCGCTCCGATCCAGCCGAACCGATCGACACTTCACCGACGGAGGTTTGCGGGCTCGTAAGCGCAAAGCCGGCGTAGCCGGATTGAGCGCCCACGGTGGTTACGGATTGCGCGCCGAGAGCAACGCTGTTGATGTTGTTGGCCTGCGCGCCGGCGCCGAGAGCCACCGATTGGACGCCCGCAGCCAGCGAGTTTGTGCCAAGGGCAACGCCATCAGCCAGCATGACATGGGCATTCTGGCCGATAGCCGTGCCGCCCGGAGCAACCTGGTCGACGACCGCGCCATTGCCGATGCCGATGCCGTTGTCGCCGTTGACGACGGTCGTCGGACCGACCGCCACCGATTCGGCACCGACAGCAAGAGAATCACCGGCAGCCGAGTTCGCATGGAAGTATTTGCTCGGTGTCGTTGCGACCGAAGCGATGGCTCCCTGGAGCTGGCGAACGGTGACAGCATCCTGCGCGCTGGTACCATCAGCGACATTGATGATTTGCCGGTAGGACGTGCTCGAACCGACCGAGACAGCACCCAAGAGTGTCTTGTCCGTCGTGTTGTATTGAATGAAGTTCGTCGGTCCAGCAGCGATCTGGCCGGTGGCCGGAGCCAGGGCGCGATCGGCCACCGATCCGGAGCCGAGGGCCACACCGCCGACGATGGTCGACTGGCTATTCATCCCAAGTGCGAGCGAATTGTCGGCGACAGAGGTGGCGTTATAGCCGACGGCAGTGGAACCGACGCCCTGAGCCGAGGAATCGCTGACGGCGAGGGTGCTGTCATTAGTGCGCACATACCGGATACCCTTACCGTTTGCATCGGTATAGGTCGTCGAGGTGTCACCGGCGATGTTGTTGATCGTATTGCCGAGATTGGTCAGATTGCCGCCGATCGTTGTCACCGTCGTGTTGAGACTGTCGACCGCCTGGTTGGTGGCAAAGAGCTGCGAGCCGTTGACCGCGTCGGTCGAGCCGCCATTGAGCTGGCCGGCCGCGACATTCTGGATCTGACGCTCCGCACCGGCGGATCCCACAGAGAAGGCGCCCGCCGGGGTGGTGCCTGCGAAGGTATAGGCGGTACCGCCCACGGTGGCACCCGAGACCGCCGTCGTCGCACCAGACTGAGAATTCAGGCCGATGGCCACGTCACCGGCATTGTTGGCGACCGCATTCGGACCAACGGCAACCGAATCCGTGCCGAGGGCTTGAGAGTCCGGCAGAGTGGAATTGGCATGGAAATACTTGATGCCGCCGCCCGTGGTGATGTTGGTGATCGTATTATTGAGATTGGTGATGCCGGTCGTGTTCAGGTCAACCTGCTGGTTGGTCGCGAAGAGCTGCGAGCCATTAACAGCATCCGTCGAACCGTTGTTGAGCCGGCCCGCCGCGACATTGGTGATGGTGCGCTCGGCGCCCACCGCGCCGACGCTCACCGTCGAGGCCGGTGTCGTGCCGGCGAAGTTGTAGGTATTGCCGCCGATCGTGGTGCTGGCGGTGCCGACCGCTACATCGGTCACCGAGCCGGAGCCGAGTGCGACGTCGCCTGCATTGCCGGCTGAAGAGAGAGCGCCGAGCGCCAGCGCATTTGCGCCGCCGGCATTCGCGCCTGCGCCGAGAGCGCTCGCCTGAACGCCGGTTGCAAACGCGTTCTGACCGATCGCAGTGCTCGATGTGGCCGTAGCATTGGCATTGGGGCCGATGGCGGTGCTGTAGTCGCCCGTGGCCTTGGATATGTATCCCAACGCCGCTGCATCGAGGCCGGAAGCGGTCGCGTTGTTGCCGGCGGCGATGGCGTTTGCCCCCGCCGCAGTCGAGAGAGGTCCGATCGCAACGGATTCTGCACCCGTTGCCGACGAGTCCGCCGCCGTCGAATTTGCGTGGAAATACTTGATGCCAACACCGGCGTTGATGTTGTTGATCGCGGTCGTGTTCAGGTCAACCTGCTGGTTGGTCGCAAAGAGCTGCGAGCCGTTGACGGCATCCGTCGAACCATTGTTGAGCCGGCCCGCCGCGACATTGGTGATGGTGCGCTCGGCACCCAGCGCACCGACGCTGACCGTCGAGCTTGGTGTCGTGCCGGCGAAGTTGTAGGTATTACCGCCGATCGTGGCGCTGGCGGTACCGACCGCCGCGAGGGTCGACGAGCCCGAACCGAGCGCCACGTCGCCGGAACTGGCCGTCGCCGCTGCACCGTTACCCAATGCGACGTTGCCGACAAAGCCGGAAGCGCCTGCGGTGGAGCCGTTGCCGAGCGCGACGGAGCCCTGGCCGATCGCCTTGTTGTTGTTGCCGATCGCGACTGCGCCGGCCGCCTGGTTGGCGCTGGTGGCGGTCGCCGTGCCATCGCTATTGGCGATATTGTTGGCACCGCCGGTAAAGGCGCCGGTGCCGCTCGCATAGCTCGGATCGCCGATCGCGACCGCGCCGTCACCGTAAGCGGAATTGCCCGCGCCGATGGCGACCGCCTTGCCGCCAGACGCCGCCGCATTGGTGCCCATAGCGATGGCATCTGCAGAGCCGGCTGCTGCCTGCGAACCGATGGCGATGCCGTTGTCTCCCGTAACATTGGCGTTGTAGCCGATCGAGGTCGTCTTGTTGCTGGCAACGCCGATACCGGCATTGGTGCCGATCGCGACGTTATCGTTGCCCGTCACCAAATTACCCGCGGCCGCATTCACCGAAGCATCATAGGCAACGGTGCCGTCCCCGGTTCCGAGCGCAACGTTACGCGTTCCCGTAACGCCGGAGCCGGCGCCCCTCATGCTGCCAGCGACACCACCACCGATAGCGGTGTTCTGTGCGCCGCTCACGAGACCGCCCGCCGCCGTGCCCATGGCGACGGAATTGGCGTTAGCTGTCGTCGAACCGGACCCCGCGCCCTGACCGACGGAAACCGAAGCCTGACCCGCGCCCACGGCGCCCGATCCTACCGCAATCGTGTAATCGCCCTGCGCCTGCGCCAGATTGCCGAATGCACTGGAAGCAAGGCCGGTCGCCTGCGCATTGCGGCCGACCGCCGCCGATTGGTTGCCGCTTGCAACGGTTTCGGCGCCAAGCGCCGTTGCGTTTTGCCCGGAGGCATTGGCCGTGCTGCCGAGAGCCGTGGCTGCTGGTCCCGAAGCTGCGGCCTGGTAGCCTGTGGCGGTCGATTGGCTGCCGGTTGCTTGGGCCGCTGTTCCGATCGCCATTGCGTTGGCGGCTCCTCCGTTCGCATTAATGCCCAAAGCGATCGCTTGAGTCCCGCTGGAGACCGACCCGCCGCCGATTGCTGTGCTGCTCACACCACTAGCGGCGGAAGACTCGCCCAAAGCCAAGGTGTTTGACTGGCTCGCGGCGGCATTCGCACCGAACGCCGCCGCATTAATGGCAGTCGCCCGTGCATTGAATCCCAGGGATGCGGCCCCAGTCCCTGAGGCATTCGCCCCGGCACCGACCGCGGTGGATAAGTTGGAGGCGGCATTTGCATTGTTACCGAGAGCAACGCCAGAGGTCGCTCCGCTTGCGACGACTGCGCCCGAGCCTATCGCAACAGCGCCGCCGTCAGCGAGCGTCTGCGCCTGGTTACCCAAGGCAACACCAAAGGCTCCCGAGGCAACAGTGGTAGGGCCAATGGCGATTGAGTTGGTCCCCGATGCAGCGGCGGACGTGCCGAGAGCGATAGTATCGGTGTTCGAGGCGGCGGCGAGATAGCCCATCGCCGAGCCCCTTAAGGCGGAAGCAGTTGCCCCGTTTCCGACCGCTGTGGACTGGTTGGCCGACGCAGTGGCCGACGTACCGAAGGCGCTGGCTCCGGTCCCTGTCGCAGATGAGCTCGAACCAACCGCATTCGCCCATGCTCCCGTGGCGGTCGCAGCGGAGCCTAACGCAATAGACTCGAACGTGAAGCCGGAAGGAGCGGTGCCGCTTGCATTGGCATTCGTACCGATGGCAATCGGAGAGCCGCCGCCTGTTCCAGCGTTAGCCTTAGAGCCTACGCCCATGGCAATGGCGGCACCGTTTGACGATGAGGCGTTAGAGGACAACCCAACTGCTATCGAGGCGCCACCCGAAGCGGTGGCTGTCGAGCCGAGAGCAAGCGCGTTGGCTCCGTTTGCAGTGGTGTTGACACCATAAGCCGAAGCTCCGTCCGCCAATGCGCGAGCGTTCCCGCCCACGGCAAGGGCATTGACACCGGTCGCGTTCGCGAAGACGCCCATGCCTATGGCGTTGAGACCATTAACACTCATCGAATAGCCGATGGCGATCGAAGCATCGCCCGTTGCGCTATTGGAGGTGCCCAACGCTATACTGTTCGGGTTATTCGCTTTAGCAGCGTTGCCGATGGCGACGGAGTTGCCGCCCGTCGCGGTTCCGCCGCCGGCGGCATATTGCGCCTGCGCAGGCGAGAAAAGGCTTAACGCGGTGAGCGCGGCGAGGCCGCCGATCACGCTTGCCGAACGCAAGCTCCCGCCGGCACCTAGCAACCCGAGGCCTATGTCCTTGCGGCGCATGCCGAGAATAAGAGAGGCCATCCGCAGTACGGCCATCAGGCGACGGCGAAGCGACCGATCGGTGCGATCGGCTGAAACGAAGCTTTCAACAAATCCGGTACGAGATTTAGTCTGCAGATGTTCCCCAACGCACTCGTTCATGCTGCTTTCTCCTCGCTGCTATCTGGACGACCGAGCACGCGTGAACCCGCATCTGCGGCTGCGTCGTCGTTGAAATTGTGCGCTTGCTGAAGCGCGTGACCCATTTTCGCCGCCTGGCTTTCGAGCTGTTCGCGGACGGTATCGACCCATGGCTGCGTCGATACCGGAACGGAATACAATGCTGCGTCGGCCCGATCGGGAGGGAGCTTCATCGTCACCAAGGCGCGGCAGACATCGAAATGGAATAGCGGCTCGCCTTCCCCATAAGCGGGAGAGGTCAAACCGAAGACCAGGCAAGCAAATAGATAATCGACCTCCGCGCCGCTCAGGCGGCTTGCATATCGGTCTTGCAAGGCAGTCCAGGCTACCTCGATCTTCGGAGCAAAGATTTCAAATTCAGGGAATTGAATGTCCATAGAGCACCGGATGGTTACCACCACGAACATGGCCTTATTTCAGCACAACGGTATTTTAGAAAATTCCGGATTTTTTTTAGGAAATTACGGTTTTTTGCTTAGCCGGTTGCAGGTGTAACCACTTTGCCACACTTAACCTAAGGCTGTTCCGCAAGAAGAGGCGAACCGTCTGATGATCGGCATCAAACGGTTCTTTCCATTTCGAAAAATCTCTTCTGCCGCATGAGCGGAAAAACACCGGTCCCCCGCGATGCACCTCTCGGTTGGCGCGCGGAAAACCATAAGTCTCGGAATATTCGAGTTAGCTTGGGACGATTCGGGGCTTGCGTTCAAACCCGTGCAGTTATCGCATGTATCGAAGCTCTGTCGGCGTCCGTCCCCGATATCTCTTCATCGTGGTCGCCAGATGGCTTTGATCCGAAAATCCCGCCATATAGGCAATTTCCGCAATCGCGATTTCACCTTCGGCGAGCAGCTTTTCCGCAAGATCCAGGCGCAGATTTATCAGATACCGGTGTGGAGGCATGCCAAAGGTCTTGGCGAACCTCACGATGAAATGGTTAGGCGAAATGCCAGCGACCGCCGCAAGTTCAGCAACGTGAACCTTTTCGGTGAAATGTTCGCGAAGATACTCTTCCACGCGTCGAGCGCTTTTGGCGGAGAGCCCTCCCCTGGGCGACGGAAGCTGTCTCATATTGTTCGCATAGGTACGGAGAAGATGTGTACTGAACAGCGTAACCAATGAATCCAGATAGAGTTCATTCGGAGTTGCTTTCCCGATTAGCTCGACGGAAATCCTCTGCGCTATGCCGAGGGCGATAGGATCGACGGTGCCGAATGCTGGAGGCTCGAGTTCGACGTTGGCAAGATCAAACTCCTGCAGTGCCAGCTCGGACAGAATTTGGGGGGGAATTGCGACGACCAGATTTTCCCTGGTTTCCGACCAGGCAAGAGTGCTGTCCACGCCTGCGGGGTTAATCACGATACATCCGACAGGTGCATCATATTCCGTGATTCTGTCGCTGCCGAGAGAGGCTCTCAACTTGCGCATAGGGCTCAACACAATTCCGACGGCATGTTCTTTGGCCAAGAACGTCTGTGATCCGGGCTCGCGCACGGAATTGATAACGCTCCCGCGCATGGTGGCCTTTCTCGGACCTGCACTTTCAGGAATTATATCGAACACGTATCGATCGGTACGTTCCCGTACCTCAACCGCGTAGTCCATTCTTCATCGCCCCGCCCGAACGAAATCATGCAAATACTAACAAGCAGACTTGATCCCAACGTCATTTGAGATCTCATTTTCCCAACACTGCCTGCCGGATACCGCCGCAAACCAGCTTATTGCGCAAGATTAAATAGTATAATTTACCGAGTTGGGAAGGGGAGATATGCGGATGGTAAAGAAAGTATGAGCCGGCAGGGCGCGTCACTTTCTAGTCCGGTTGAACGGATCCTGCGGCCTTCGGTACCTGATCGTAGAGGATATGGAGGCAGTTCGCGGCGGAGCGTTGCGACCGTTAAAGATCGCCTCGACGCTTTTCATATAAGTCCCAAGCGACATCCACCATCGCGAGAAGAACATCTTTCTGATTCCATCCAGCTGCCGCTGCGGCCCGAACGATTTCACTAACAATAGGCTGCAATTGGCGTTGGCACTCGCTTGAAATGTCGTCCGCACCATTTCCTACAGGTGGTTCACTAAATTTGAATTCTACCATTCTCACTCTCGCAGCCTTAATATATGTCAGCTATCACATTCCCAACATAAAATAAATCCGTAAGGACGCCCCGAGATTTTAATAGCCCCGCACCTAGTCACACTATCGCTATGCTGTAATCAAGCCAAACTTCATTACAACCATTAACTCTATATCATTGGGCAACTCGTCCAGTGAGCCGCAAGTGATACAAGAAACCGGAAGTTATTCTGCTACCCTGGCGGAAGAGCTGCAAGATGCCGAGCAAATCTTCGAAGCTGATCGACAGGTGGGAATACCAGCGAAGAGGCCTATGCCTTTGAAATCGCAAATTGCACATTAAGACACTCAAACCGCGACCGAGCGCAGCCCTATCGTCGGCCGCTAGGATGCCGCCGGCAACTCCGGTCTTTCAGTGATTCTCCAGCCAGGAACGCAGGTGGGCCTTCCGATTTTGCACAGATGGCGTGCACCCGCAGCGGGATAATGCGGCGTGGTCTCCGGAACGCAGTGCCGGAGAGCTACGCTTTTGCCTGCTATTGAACCTCGTGCACATAGCGATGGCTTCTGGTCGTCGCGCGATGTTTTGCGACGAGAACCGGAACCGCGGATTGATCATAGGCCACTTCGTCGATCGTCAGCACGGCGCTGGGCATGCTCAACTGCAACAGCTGGCAATCCTCCTCTGTCGCCATATCGGCGGCAATCTGCTCTCTAACGGCGGAAATGCGAATCCCATAGCGATCGAGAAGGAAGAGATAAAGAAGGGAGGGAATCTCCTCCTTCTTGTCGGGAAACTCCGGCAGCATGCTTGCCGGAAGTGCCATGACTTCATGCATGACCGGTTTGCCTCCGACGCTGCGCAGCCTGTGAATCGAGATGATTTCAGCCTCATCCTCAAGCCGCAGTCCGGCTCGCTCTTCTTCGTTTGCCCCACGACGTTTCAGCGAAAGAATGTCGGATGTCGAGTTTTGCAGCGAACCGTCGAGCCCATGCAGCCGAAAATACTGGAAGAAAAAGCGCAGGCTGTGCTGCGGGGTGCGGCCGGTGACTACGGTTCCCGTCTTGCGCCTGCGGCTGAGCAGGCCCTCATTGGTCAAGTCCTGGAGGGCACGCCTGATCGTACCGACTGCAACTCCAAACTTCTGCGACAGCGCGATCTCGCTCGGCAGCACGGTCCCGGCCGACCATTTGCCCATCATGATCGCCTCCGTAATCTGACGTTTCACGATTTCGTAAAGGGGAACGGAGAGCTCGGATGCACGCGGCGCATCTGCTGAAAATTTGGGCATTTCGCGCAATTATTTGCCTCTTATTTGGAGTTGACTCGAAGCCGGAGCGGCAGCATCATTACTATATAGTTTATATAAATGCGAGTGCGGGACCTCCATGTGTTTCTGCGCGTCTTTTTCGGAATTCGATCATGCGCAATCAAATCTTGTCATCTTTCGAGGAGCCATTTGCAAGCGCATTGAAAGCTATCGAAGAGAACGTCGAAAGCGCTGTCGGCGACCTCGCACGAATGATCGCGATCGACACCTCTTTTCCGCCCGGCGACGGCTATCCGGCTTTTGCAGAGCTGATGTCGAGCCTGCTGGAACCCATGGACTTTCATTGCCGGCAGGTCACCCTGCCGGAAGAGCTGTGGCAGGTCAGCAATGGCCCAGCCCAAGGGGCGCGGGTCAATCTCATCGCCGAGCGATCCGGCAACAAGCCGGTTTGCGGGCTGTACTACCACGTCGACACGGTTCCGGCCGCCCCTGCCTGGCAACAGGATCCACTTCGTCTGCGCCGCGAAGGCGAACGCCTCTTCGGGCTTGGAGCTGCGGACATGAAAGGTACCATCGCGGCGACGCTCCTTGCGCTGCGTGCCGCCGATGCTTGTGGGGTCGAGCTCGCCTACGATCCGATGCTGCTCCTTTGCACCGATGAGGAAGGCGGCCTCTATCCGGGAATCCGATATCTCGCCGAACAGGGTATGCTCAAGGGACACATCGTCAATTTCAACGGTTCGGCGGCACCGCGCATCTGGGCGGGCTGCTTCGGCGTATTCAATCTTCAGATCACTATTCGCGGTCACGCCGTTCACGCGGGCGAAGGCAATCGCACCGGCTCGGGCATCAACGCCATTGACGGAGCCCTTCCTCTTCTGAATGCCTTGCATGCCCTGAAGCCACAAGTGGCCGCCTTCGCATCCGCCTTGCCGGCGCCGCCGCATGCGAGCGGACCGCTGCGGCCACAGCTTTCCATCGCCGCCATCAATGGCGGCACGTCAGGAGGACAGGTTCCTGCGGAGCTGAAGATCCTCGTCAGCCGTCGTTACGCGCCCGAGGAGAGTTACGAAACGGCAAGGGCTGAAATCGAAGAGCTCGTGCGCACCGTCATGGCAAGATCGCCCGAGCTGCACGTCGAGATCGATCTTGTCGGCCATCTCATTCCGACCTCAGATCCGGACGGTCCGCATTGGCCGCGCTGGCAGAAGGCTCTCAGTCTCGGCTTCGGCTATCAGGATTCCGATTTCAGAAAATGGGGTGCCGCCAGCTGCTCGGACTTTGGCTACGTGCAGCAAACGGGTGCGATGCAGGAAGTCCTGCTCGGCGGCCTTGGGCGTCCGGAGAGCTGCATCCATAGCGCCGACGAACATACGACGACCACGGATATCATCGCGCTGGCACAGAGCATCCTTGCCTATCTCGCCCGCGACTTTGAGACCGGCCTCATTCCAGAACACGCACCATCAAAATAAGGGAACATTCCAATGCTGAAGCTGAATCGCCGTCATTTCCTGGCGAGCACCGCCGCCATTCTGGCAACGCCTGCCATCGGCCTTGCTCAAGCCGCCGCTCCAGCCAAGGGCGGCACATTGCGCATTTCCGTCGATCAGGCCGCAAGCGTGATCCATCCGCTGCTGACACGCGTCAACCCGGAATACATGGTCACCGAGCTGCTCTACAGCAATCTGACCCGGCTGAAGGTCGATATGTCGGTTGAGCCGGATCTCGCAGAAAGCTGGAGCGCCAATGATGCGCTGACGGAATGGACCTTCAAGCTTCGCAGCGGCGTCAAGTTCCATGACGGGTCGCCGCTGACCGCCAACGATGTCGTCCAGAGCTTCAAGGCGATCCGCGATCCGAAAAATGCTTCGCCGGCACTCAACAATGTCGGCCCCATCGCCGATGTGATCGCAGCCGATCCGCTGACGGTCGTCTTTAAGCTTTCGACCCCTTACGCCGACTTCCCAGTGGCGACAGCCTATACAGTCGCGCGCATCATCCCGGCCTCCATCGCCACAGGAGACTTCAAGAAGCTGTCGACGACAGCCATTGGCACCGGCCCGTTCAAGCTTGTCTCCTACGAACCCGACCGTCTGATCGTCGTCGAGCGCAATCCCGATTATTACGATCCGAAGCGTCCCTATCTCGATCGCGTCGAAATCCAGGTCTTTCCGGATACCTCGGCGCAGACCTCGGCCCTGCTTGCCGGCGATATCGACATCATTTCGACCGTGCAGCCGACCGAATATCTGCGGATGAAGGATGCGCAAGGCGTCAATCCGTTGCGCGTCCCTTCCGGCCAGTTCTGCAACATCAATTTCGGCTGCGACACAAAGCCCTTCAACGATGCGCGCGTGCGCCGCGCACTGGCGCTCACCGTCGACCGGCAGGCGATGGTCGACTTCGTCACCGAAGGCTTCGGCACGCCGGGCAACGATACCGCTCTCAATTCCTCCTATCGCTTCTATGCCGACCTGCCGCTGCGCCAGGCCAATATCGAGGAAGCCAAGAAGCTGCTCGCCGAGGCGGGTTATCCGAACGGCTTCGAGGCGACGCTGATTGCATCGGACAAGCCGAGCCAGCGCACCCAGTTCGCCGTTGCCCTGCGCGAGATGGCGAAGGAAGCCGGCATCACTATCAACGTCCAGACGATGCCGCACGCGACCTATCTGGAACAGGTGTGGAAGAAGGGTGGCTTCTATGTCGGTTTCTACAATATGCAGCCGACGGCGGATGCGATCTTCAAGCTTCTCTACACCTCCGATGCCGCCTGGAATGAAACGCGCTGGAACAATGCCGCCTTCGACAAGGTCGTCAACCAAGCCCGCGGCATCACCGACGAAGCCAAGCGCAAGGAGCTTTATGCCGAGGCGCAGAAGCTGATGAATGAGGACGTTCCTTCCATCATTCCGGTCTTCTTCGATGTTCTCGCCGCCAAGCGAGATTGGGTCGCCGGTTTCGAGGTCCATCCGCGCGCTTCCGTCTTCCGTCTCGATTACGTCTCCTTGACCGACAAGGCGCCGAAGCGGAGCTGACGGCACCTACGAGCTGAATGAGCGTCGCGAGGCCAACGACCTTCGCGGCGCATCCCATAGCAAGAAGATCGGCGCTTATGTTGAAGCGACCGGTCGCTCCAACGCCAGGGAATGGCCCTTGTCACCGAACTATCTCCTGAAGCGGCTTTTGATGATCGTTTACACGCTCTTCATCGTGTCGCTCGTCGTCTTCGCGATCACCCAGGTCCTGCCGGCGGATGCCGCCGTCATGATGCTGGGCGAGAACGCTACCGATCAGGCGCTTGAGGCACTGCGCCAGCAGATGGGGTTGAACGATCCCGTCTGGCTGCAATATCTGCACTGGCTGGGCGGTGTTCTGCATGGCGATTTCGGCCAGTCGCTGCGCACCGGCCAGCCCGTCGGGCCGGCCATGCTCCAGGCGCTCGGCCGTTCGCTTCTGCTCGCCGTGCTCTCCATCGCCTTGATGCTGGCGCTTGCCATACCGCTCGGTGTGCTTGCTGCGATCCGGCGCGGCAAGCTCGCCGACATGATCGTCAGCCTCATCTCCTATGCCGGCGTATCGCTGCCGGAATTCGTGACGGCGACGCTTGCGGTGCTCTTCGTCGCCGATTGGGCGAAGCTTTTGCCGCCAACGGGCTATGTGCCGCTGACCGAGAATTTTCTCGACGGGCTTGCCCACCTGGTACTGCCGGTTTGCGTGGTGTCGATCATCCTCATCGCGCATGTTTCCCGCATGGTGCGTTCCGAACTCGTCGATGTGCTGCATACCGATTACATCCGCGCGGCACGGCTCAAGGGTCTTTCCACATCAAGAGTGCTGTTCGGTCATGCGCTGCGCAACGCCCTGCTGCCGACCATCACCGTCGTCGCGCTCGATGTCGGCTATCTCCTTGGCGGCATCATCGTCGTCGAGGAAATCTTCGCCCTTCCCGGCATCGGCAGGCAGTTGATCGTCGCGATCCAGACGCGTGACCTTCCCGCGATTCAGGCCGGCGTGCTGCTCATGGCGGCGACCTATTCCATCGTCAATTTCGCCGCCGACATTCTCTACGCATGGCTCGACAAGAGGATCCAGTATGATTGAGCTTCTCAAACGGCTGCTGCGCACGCCGCAAGGCGCAGTCGGCCTTATCCTGGTCGTCCTCGTCTTCATCGTCGTCGTCTTCGGTCCGTGGCTTGCTCCACGCGATCCGGAAGCCATGTCGATACTTGCCCGCTATAAGGGGCCGAGCGCGAATTTTCTTCTCGGCACGGACCAGTATGGCCGCGATATTCTGAGCCGCCTGCTGCTCGGTGCGCGCTCGACCGTGACGATGGCAGTCTTCGCCACGCTTGCCGGCACCATTGCCGGAGCCTTCATCGGCACGGTATCCGCCTTCCTGGGCGGCCGCGCCGATGAATTCATCATGCGCACCATCGACGCGATCATGGCGATCCCGAACCTCCTGTTCGCGCTGCTGATCGTCAATCTGCTCGGGTCCAGCAGCATCAATGCACTGGTCGCCGTTGCCGTCGCCTTCGCGCCGGGCATGGCGCGCATCACTCGCAGCGTAGCCCTTGCCGTGCGCAAGCAGGACTATGTGAGCGCGGCGATCGCTCGCGGCGAAAGCTCGCGTTACATCATCCTGCGTGAAATGCTGCCAAATGTCGTGGCACCCATCGTGGTGGAAACGACGATTCGCGTTTCCTTCGCCGTCATGCTGTTCGCGACGCTGAGCTTCCTTGGGCTCGGTGCCCAGCCGCCCGCCACCGAATGGGGCCTGATGGTCTCGGAGGCGAGACAATACATGCACCTCAGCGCCGGCATCCTGATTTGGCCGAGCCTCGCGATCGCCATTGTCGCCATCGGCTTCAATCTTCTCGGCGACGGCCTGCGCGACGCGCTGAACCCGCGCACCGGAGGCTGAGATGACAGAAACGGCAACCAATACCGTCCTACAGGTCCGCAATTATTCACTCGACTATCTGACGGCGGGCGGCGTATTTCATGCGCTGAAGAATATCGATCTCCAAGTCGGTGCCGGCGAAATTCTCGGTCTCGTCGGCGAGTCCGGCTCCGGCAAGACCTCGATGGCCTGGTCGATCATGCGCTATCTGCCGGCAAATGCCCGTGAGGTCGGCGGCGACATCCGGCTTCGCGGCGAGGACTTGACGGCAAAGTTGCCGGCCGAGGTCCATCGCATACGGGGGAAGCGGATCAGCATGGTGTTCCAGGACCCCGGCACCTCGCTCAACCCGACGCTCTCGCTCGGCACGCAGCTCACGGAAACGCTGAGGCGCCATCGCGGCCTGACCGCAAGGCAGGCGTGGAGTGAGGGCGAAGCCATGCTGGATCGCGTCGGCCTCAAGAACCCCGCGGAGATGATGAAGCGCATGCCGCATGAAGCATCGGGCGGTGAGAAGCAGCGCGTGGTCATCGCCACCGCCTTTGCCTGCAATCCGGAATGCATCATCTTCGACGAGCCGACCACGGCACTCGACGTCATCACCTCCCGTCAGATCCTTGACCTCTTCCTGGATCTGCAGGCCGAAACCGGCGTCGCCTCGCTTTATATCTCGCATGACCTCGCCTTGCTGTCGCGCACCGCAAAACGCGTTGCCGTCATTCGCCACGGCGAAATCGTCGAGGAGGGAACGGTCGATGACATCTTCAATGCGCCACAGCATGATTATACGCGTCAGCTGATCGCCGCAGCCCCTCGACCGAGCGACCGCCGGACGCAGACGCGCCCGTCCTATCGGGACCAGCCGTTGATGAAGGTCGAGAATGTCAGCGTGCACTACGGCCGCAAGCCGTTCCTGTCGGCGCTGACCGGCCGCTCCTTCGAGCGCTTCGCTGGCAATCGTGCCGTTAGCCTCAGCGTGCAGCCGGGGGAGATCCTCGGCATCGTCGGCGAATCCGGCTCCGGCAAATCGACACTTGCCAAGGCAATGACCGGGCTCAATCCGTTCGAGGGCCAAATGACGTTCGCCGGGCGGACGATTGCGAGCCTTGCCGACATGGACAGGGCCTATCGCAAGAACGTCCAGATGATCTTCCAGCATCCGGATGCCTCGCTCAATCCGCGCCAGAAGATCCGCGAAATCCTGGCGAGGCCGCTGAAACTCTATGGCGAAGACGAAAACGGCGCCATCGCCCAACGGATCGGCGACATGCTCGAGCAGGTGCGCCTGCCGCGCAGCCATGCCGATCGCTATCCGCATCAGCTCTCCGGCGGCGAAAAGCAGCGCGTCGCGATCGCGCGCGCCTTCGCGTCCAGACCGAAGCTGGTGATCTGCGACGAGATCACCTCCGCGCTCGACGTCTCGGTGCAGGCCTCCATCATCGAGCTGCTGCTGGAACTGCATCGCGAGCATTCCACCGCCTTTCTCTTCATCACCCACGACCTCAACCTCATTCGCCAGATCGCCCACCGCATCGCGGTGATGTATCGCGGCGATCTCCTCGAAGTCGTGCCGGCGGAAGACATCACCAGCCCCGAGCGGGCCGACTATACGCGCCGGCTGCTTGCTGCAGTTCCGACGCCTGCCGGCACCGCACCTACAGAACGAGACTTCTAAGGAGCATCAAAAATGGACCCGAAATCGCTCATCGGAGCAATCGATGAGAAGAGCTGCCTCGACTTCCTGTCGATGATGGTTCGTCAGAAGAGCCATTCCCAGACCGAAGGTGAACGCGAGCTTGCGCGCATCATGGCGCGCCAGATGGAGGCGATCGGACTTCAGTCCGAACTGCAACCCTTCGACAATGGCGAGCGTTTCAATGCGATCGGACGCCTGAAGGGAACCGGCGGCGGCAAGAGCCTGCTCTTCAACGGCCATCTCGACACCAATCCGGTCACCGAGGGCTGGACCGTCGATCCGTGGGGCGGCCTCGTCGACGACAAATTCATCTACGGTATCGGCGTCTCCAATATGAAGGCAGGGGACGCCGCCTATTTCTGCGCGGTCAAGACCTTGCTCGACGCCCGCGTCAAATTGAAGGGCGACGTCATCCTGACCTATGTCGTCGGCGAACTTCAGGGCGGCGTCGGAACGCTTGCCGCCATCCGCAACGGCGTCAAGGCCGACTATTTCATCAACAGTGAGCCGAGCGATCTTGCCGCCGTGACGATGCATGCCGCCGCGCTAAGCTTCGTGATCGAGCTGACCGGCGACACGCGGCACCTGTCCAAACGCGAACAATCGGTCGACGCCATCGCCGCCGCCTGCGATCTCATCCCGCGTATCAACGCCATGACCTTCAACGGCGCGAGAAGCGACGTGCACCGCTCGATCAATCGCGGCCATGTCGGCGTCGTCCACGGTGCGCTCGGGCGTGAGCTGGAGGAATGGCGCCCGCCGCAGGTTTCCGACTTCGTTCGCATCCGAGGTTCGGCCCGCTATGCACCCGGCCAGACACAGGATGGCGTCCTTGCCGATCTCGCGGCGGAATTGGTCGAGCTCGAAAAGCGCTTTCCCGGCCTGAAAGCCAAGCTGGTGCCTGAGATGATCGAAGGCCGTCCCCTGATGCCTCCTTTCGAAGTCTCGCCGACCTCACGCATCGTGACCTCGATCAACGCCGCCTATGAGACTGTCCGCGGCGAGACGCAGCCGACGGGCGCCATTACGCCCACACGTTTTTACGGAACGGATGCCGGCCATCTCTACCATGAGCTCGGCATGGAAGGCATCGTCTGCGGACCAGGCGGTCGGTACAACACCATGCCGGACGAACGCGTCGACATCGTCGACTATCTCGACATGATCCGCGTCTACATGCTCACCATTCTCGACATTTGCGAGGTTGCCTGAGACCGCATGTTTCCTCGTGACGAATATGATTGGCGTATCGCCAAGGCACATGCCGCCATGGACGCTGCCGCCGTCGATCTCCTCCTGATCGACAGCGGTGAGCTCCTTGCCTGGCTTACCGGCTATACCGTTTCGGAAACCATGTACCGTGCCGCCCTTCTTCCGCGACACGGTGCGCCCTGGTTCGTCCTGCGCGAGCTCGACGAAGCACCGTGCAGGGGAAAAACCTGGATTTCCGATATCATCGGGTTTGGCGATACGACCAATCCATACGAGGCGATCGCCGGCAGCATCCATGCTCGAGGTTTCGCCAGCGCGCGCATCGGCGCCGACTTCGCCTCCTACAGCTTCAGCGCCGATACGGCGGCCAAGCTTCGGGCGTACCTGCCCCAAGCGCAATTCGTCGCTCTTCCCGGTATCAGCGACAGTCTGCGATGGATCAAATCGGCTCGCGAGATTGCCGTTCTGAAGCAAGCGGCAGGCATCGCCGACAGGGCCATGCTGGCGATAGCGCAGAACACGCGGGCCGGCTCTTCGACCCGTACGGCTGCTGCAACCGCGGCCGCCACCTTCCTGCTTGAAGGTGCTGATAGCGGCGAAACCGGTCCGATCGTCAAGGCCAGCGGCGACCACCAATTCCTGCACGGCTCTTTCAAGAGTGAATTGCTTGACGCAGGCGATATTCTGCACGTGGAGCTTATTCCGCGCGTGGGCGGCTATGGTGCCCGTCTCATGCGGCCGATCGTCATCGGCACTGCATCGGCAAGGCTCCAGGATATCGCCTCGCGCATTATCGCATTGCAAGATCGGCAAATCGAAGCCATGAAGCCGGGCGCTACTGCCTGCGATGTGGATGCCATTGTCCGTCAGGGTCTCTTGTCGTCAGGACTGAGACAGCGTTACGACAATGTAACGGCCTATACGCTTGGTCTCTATACCCGCACGCCGCGCACCAGCGATTTCTCCCGGGTTTTTCTGCCGGGTGCGAATTGGCCGCTGGAGGAAGGCATGGTTTTCCATGTCTACGCGACAGCCGCCAGACTTGGATTCAGCGAGACGGTAGTCGTTACGCCGGAGGGCGGAAGGCGGCTGACGATGACGCCGCGCCACCTCCTCGGTTTGGCTAAATAACATCTGGCCGACACGCGAAAGGCCTGCCGCGGTGAGGCCGTGCCGAGGTTTTAGCCGAGCGCCTGGCTGGCAAGAGCATATGTGACCGCCATACCGGCGCTCGCCTTGTTTCTATTGGAGGGATGATTTCCAAACGACATGGTCAGGACGGTATCGTAGACAAGCATTCCGCACTGCGACACGTAAGAGGCGAAATCGCCGCTCTCCATGTGCGTGTCGAGACGAAGAAATTGGCCGGCATGATGCGCCACGTGCGGCTCGACCACGACGATCGCATCGGCATCACTCGACGCAACCACAGGCCCGACGACATGGCCGCGTCCGAAGGGCCGGCACAAGGCAAAAGCCTGCAAATCCGCTCCCCGGAACAGACCGTAACCGATCGATTGCCCGCTGAGACGCCTGACCAGCTCCGAGCGATCGGCACCGAAGGCGATGGCATCGAGCCGTAGGATCGCAGCAAGATCGTCGGCGCGAAGCTGCCGTACCGTGCCCTCCGAAGTCAACGGTGCAAAATCCTTTGCGATCCGCGCCTCCCCCTGACATTGGTAGACCGTCTTTTCCGGCTTGAAATCCAGCGAAAGATACAGACGCCGCGCCGCCCGTGTCGCGCTGAGGCTGAGGCGGCGTCCCGCAACCTTGTCGAGGATCCGGCTCATCAGCCATTGGCCGGTGCCATTGGTCTGCAAGCGCGGAGAGGTAATCACCATGCCGACGGTGGCAAACTCGTCTCCGTGCGGAAACCACATGGCAGATCCCATGACGCGACCGATCTCGTCGAGTGCGACGATGCCACTACCCGTCTGCCGCAGAAATTCCCAGTCTTCGGCTCGATGCGGCCACCGGACCGAGATCGACAGCGCGTGCAACTGATCGAGCTCTACATCTTTGATGTCGCCGACATGCATGGAGAAAGCATCGACCCGCAAACTGTCAGATACCTTCACTGGACCACCTCAAAACTTGCTACCTATACCCATACGCCAAAACAGAGGCGCTCCCCGTCAGCAAGGATAGGCGACGCCCGCCGATACAATTAGCTCGAATTGCGTGTGCCTGCACAACAATCGACTGAAACACTTCGACATTCGGCATGCAATTATGAAAGCGGGCGCCAATGCTATTAGAAATATCGGCAAATTGCCGCAGCCGCCGAGGAGCATATGGACACTGTTGAAATCCTCGCCCGTCTTGTCGCCTTTCGGAGCGTCGTCGGCACGCCGAATGACGGGATCGTCGGCTGGGTCCAGGCGTATCTGCAAGGCCTCGGAATCCACGTCACCGTGCTTCCAGGGCCCGAAGGCGACAGGTCCAACATCTTTGCCACGATCGGCCCCAGGGATGCCGCAGGTTATATCCTGTCCGGGCATATGGATGTCGTTCCCGCTGGAGAGCCGGGCTGGACCTCGGAACCTTTCGCGCTCAGAAAGGAAGCAGACCGGCTCTACGGGCGCGGTACGACCGACATGAAAGGATTTCTTGCCGCAGCGCTTGCCGCGGCGCCGGAACTTGCCAGGGCAAATCTTGCCCGCCCCATTCATCTCGCATTCTCCTATGACGAAGAAGCGGGATGCCGGGGGGTGCCGTATCTACTGGCGCGGATGAAGGAACTCTGCGCGCCCCCGCAAGGCGCTATCATCGGCGAGCCCAGCCGCATGCAGGCCGTGCGCGCTCATAAGGGGAAAGCGGCGGCTCGCATCACCGTCGGCGGGCGGGCGGGCCATTCGTCTCGTCCGGATCTGGCACTCAACGCCATTCATGCCATGTCGCGGGTGCTCAATTCGGCGGTCGATGAAGCTCGGAGGCTGACGCTTGGTCCGTTCGACCCCGTATTCGAGCCTCCGTACTCAACGCTTCAGGCAGGCATTGTGTCCGGTGGACTGGCGCTGAACATCGTTCCCGACAACTGCCGGCTCGACCTCGAGGCACGCGCTATCGCCGACGTGGCCCCTGAGGAACTGCTTGTCCCGATCCGGCATAGCGCTGACATGCTCAGGGAACAGGGCTTTTCCGTCGATTGGACGCCGCTCAGCGCCTATCCCGCGCTGTCGCTTGCGAAGGACGCGCCACTTGCGGCCCTGTTGGAAGAAATGACCGGCAGGCCGTCGCTTGCAGCGGTCAGCTACGGGACCGAGGCTGGCCTATATCAGGCAGCCGGGATCGATGCGATCATCTGCGGGCCTGGCGATATAGAGCGCGCCCACAAGCCCGACGAATACATTCTGGAGGACGAACTCGAGGAATGCCGCCAAATGATATTGGCCTTGGCTGCGCGATGCACACGGTCTTGAGGGAGCGATTGCCATGACATTTCTCTTCAATTCGGATGCCAAGCGCGGAGCGATCTTTGCTCGGGCCTTCGCCGAGGAACTCCCTGATCTGGCATTTTCCATGGATGCGGCAAGCGTCGATCCGGACGAGGTTCGCTTCCTGATCACTTGGACAGTGCCGGACGACCTCGCCCGCTATCGCAATCTGGAAATCCTGTTTTCGATCGGTGCCGGCGTCGACCAGTTCAAGACGGATCTCGTGCCCGAGCATGTGAAGATCGTCCGCATGGTCGAGGATGGCATCGTCAGGATGATGCAGGAATATGTGACGCTGGCGGTGCTCGCACTGCATCGTGACCTTCTTTCCTATCTTGCCCAACAGCGGGCCGGAGAATGGCGCGGCCTGCCCCAGCGCCAGGCGCATGAAAGACGGATCGGTGTTCTGGGATTGGGGCTTCTCGGAACAGCCGTACTCGAGCGGCTGAAGCCCTTCGGCTTCCCGCTCGCCGGCTGGAGCAGATCGCCACGGACGATCGAGGGTGTCGAATGTCACCACGGCGAAATCGGCCTCAGAACCATGGTTGCGGCGACGGACATTCTCATTTGCCTGCTGCCCCTGACGCAAGAGACTACAGGGTTTCTGAACGACACGCTTCTTGACGGCCTTCCGGCCGGGGCGATGCTCGTGCATGCCGGTCGCGGCCCACAGCTCGATGCGCACGCGCTGATCGAAGCGCTCGATAGCGGCCGTCTGGCAGCGGCGGTGATCGATGTGACCGACCCAGAACCCCTGCCCTCGGATCACCCTTTATGGCGACACCCGAAAATCATGCTCACTCCGCATATCGCCAGCGTGACACAGCCCGATACCGCCGCACGCGCGGTCATCGAAAACATCCGTCGTTATCGCGCAGGCCAGGATCCCATCGGGCTCGTCGACCGGCAGCGCGGATATTGAATCCATAGCAATGAAAGGCTCGCCATGACCCTCCTCAAGACCGTCGTAACCAATCCCGGTACGGCCCCGCGTGAATCCAAGGCCCTGCCGGAAAGACTGATTGCCGGCGATCCCTCGTTCAAGACCTGGGCGCAGGATGAGGCGAAGGACGGTACGGTACGCACTGGTGTCTGGGAAGCAACGCCCGGCGAGACCCGGTCGATCAAGGGCGAGACCTTCGAATTCTGCCACATCCTCTCGGGTGTCGTCGAAATCACCGCTGATGACGGGGAGCCGATGGTCTACAGGGCCGGCGACAGCTTTGTGATGAAGCCGGGCTTCGTGGGCAGGTGGAAGACGATCGAGACCGTTCGCAAGATCTATGTGACAGTGGGATAAAAGCGGCTTGCTGCCGCAACAGAAATCACTGTTCGCCCTCACCAAAACGCAAGATTCGTCGGCCCGCCCGCCGGCATACGGAGCAAGCTGCTCGTAAGCCGGCGCTAGGCTTTGGCAAAGCCTTAAGAAAGAGCTTCCCATGAGCTTGAGCTTCAATCCTGACACTTTGCCATTGCCGATCGGCCATTTCATCGGCGGGGAGCTCATTGAAGTTCCCGGCGAGATCGACATGAAAAGGCCCTCCGACGGCAAGCCCTATGCAGGTTGTCCGATTGCAGGCCCCGAGATGGTGGACCGCGCCGTCGAATCGGCCAAGGCGGCATTGAAGGCGAGCAACTGGAGCGGCCTGCGGCCGCGCGAACGTGTCCGCGTAATGCATGCCTGGGCAGATCTGATCGAAGCGGAGACGGAGACGCTCGCTCGAATAGAGGCTCTGTCCTCCACCCGGTTGATCAGTCAATTGCCGGCCGGCGACATAGCGGTCACCGCGGAGCAGATCCGTTTCTTTGCCGAATTCGCCGACAAGGAAGGCAGCGATGTCGTCCCGACCGATGACAAGACCTTCGGCATGATCCTCAGCGAACCCTATGGCGTCGTCGGCGCGATCACGCCCTGGAACTTTCCAGTCTCCATGGCCGGCTGGAAACTCGGTCCGGCGCTCGCTGCAGGCAATGCCGTCGTCCTCAAACCCTCGGAAATGACGCCATTTTCGACTGTCTACCTGGCCGAGCTCGCCGTGAGGGCCGGATTGCCCGCCGGCCTCTTCAACGTCGTTCTCGGCGACGGACCCGCCACCGGTACGGCGCTCACCGGCCATCCCGATATCGCCAAGGTCAGCTTCACTGGCTCCACCCGAGCGGGATCCGCGATCATGGAGAATATCGCTCGCACCGGCATCAAGCCGGTGACCCTGGAGCTTGGCGGCAAGAGCCCGCAGATCGTTTTCAAAGATGCCGATCTTTCGAAAGCGGCCGATGCGATCGTCGGCAGCATTCTCTTCAATGCCGGCCAGGCTTGCGTCGCCGCGACGCGCGTGATCGTGGAAGCAAGCGTTGCCGGCCAATTTACGGAAGCCCTCATCGCGCGGATGGCGGATATCGGCCCCGGCCCTACCTGGGATGAGACGACACGCTATTCGCCGATCATCTCCGAGCGCCAGCGCGACCGGATCGACGCAATCGTCGCTGCCGCGATCAACGAAGGCGGCCGCTGTATCGCCGGCGGCAAGCCGATGGACAGGCCGGGCTACTTCTACGAACCGACGCTTTTGACCGATCTCGATCCCTCTTCTCCCGCCATTCTCGAGGAAATCTTCGGGCCGGTCCTGACGCTGCAAACTTTCGAGGACGAAGACGAAGCGATGGTGCTTGCCGATCATCCCTCTTACGGGCTTGCCGCGGGCCTGTTTACATCCGACCTGTCGCGTACCATCCGCCTCAGCCGGCAGATCCAGGCAGGTACGGTCTGGGTCAATCGCTACAGCCGCTCGCGGGATCATATCTTGCCGACCGGCGGCTACAAGCGCTCCGGCATCGGCAAGGACCTGGGACGCGAGGCTTATCTTGCCAATCGCAAAACGAAAAGCGTGCTCATCAACCTCTAGGGGACCGATACATGAAGACCTATTCCATCGCTCTGATCCCCGGTGACGGCATCGGCAAGGACGTGACAGACGCCGCATGGTCGGTGCTGCAAGTTGCCGCCAAGGCTGGCGGCTTTGCACTGAATAGCACCGAATTTCCGTGGTCCTGCCAATTCTACAAGCAGACGGGGCGGATGATGCCAGAAGACGGGATCGAGACGCTGAGAGCGTTCGATGCGATCCTGCTCGGGGCCGTCGGCTGGCCGGCCGAAGTGCCTGATGCGGTCTCGCTGCACGGCCTGTTGCTGCCGATCCGCAAGGCCTTCGTGCAATATGCCAATATCCGACCGCACCGGCTGCTGCCGGGGGTCCAGGGACCGCTGCGGGCGGGGACATTCGACATTCTTTGCATCCGCGAAAATACCGAGGGCGAGTATTCGGGCGCCGGCGGCCGCGTCCATCAGGGTACGAGCGACGAAGTCGCAGTGGAGACGTCGATCTTTACACGCACGGGCGTCGAGCGCATCCTGCGTTTCGGCTTCGAGCAGGCGCGTGCCCGGCGCGGCAAGCTTGCCTCCGTCACCAAGTCCAATGCGCAGAAATATTCCATGGTGTTCTGGGATGAAATCACGGCCAGGCTTTCGGCCGAATATTCCGATGTCGAAGTCACGAGCTATCACATCGACGCGATGGCGGCTCGTATGGTGATGGTGCCGGAAAGCCTCGATGTCGTCGTCGCCTCCAATCTGTTCGGCGATATCCTGACCGATCTTGGCGCCGCCATTCAGGGCGGCCTTGGATTTGCGGCTTCAGCCAACATCAATCCGCAGCGCAACACCCCATCGATGTTCGAGCCGGTTCATGGCTCGGCCCCCGATATTGCCGGGCGTGGCATCGCCAATCCGATCGCCGCCATCTGGTCAGGAGCGATGATGCTCGATCATCTGGGTGAGAGGGATGCTGCCACCCGCATCATCGCGGCGATGGAGGCCACAACCGCGCGCGGCATCGGCACACTTCCGGGCAAGGATCGAACGGAAACCATCACCGCCGGCATTATCGCCGCGCTCTCCTGATTGCAGAGGACCTCATGTTGGATTTGAAAGACAAGCAGCTTTTCCGTGACAAGGGATTGATCGACGGAGCCTGGGTCGCGGCCGCTTCAGGCGCGACGGTGGATGTTCAAGATCCCGCCAGACAGGCCGCCATCGGCACGGTGCCCGACATGGGTTCTGCAGAGACGCGCGACGCGATCGCGGCTGCCGAGCGCGCGCAGCGCAGCTGGAAGCGCAAGACAAATGCGGAGCGTGCTGCCCTTCTCGAAGCCTGGCACGATCTCATGCTTGAGAATGTCGACGATCTCGCCCTCATTCTGACAACGGAGCAAGGCAAACCGCTCGATGAAGCTCGTGGGGAAATCCGCTACGGCGCCTCCTTCGTGAAGTGGTTCGCCGAGGAAGCCCGCCGCATCAACGGTCACACGATACCGTCTCCCACACCCGATCGCCGCATCATCGTGCTCAAGGAGCCGGTCGGCGTCTGCGGTATCATCACGCCCTGGAATTTTCCCAATGCGATGATTACGCGCAAGGTCGCGCCCGCCCTTGCCGCCGGCTGCACTGTTGTCATCAAGCCCTCGGAATTCACCCCCTATTCCGCGCTTGCCCTTGGGGTCCTCGCCGAGCGCGCCGGCATCCCGGCCGGCGTCATCAATATCGTCACCGGCATGCCGGCCGAGATTGGCAACGAGATCATGGGCAACGAAACCGTGCGCAAGATCTCCTTCACCGGCTCGACCAGGGTCGGCGCGCTCCTGATGCGCGGCGCTGCCGGCAGCATCAAGCGGCTCAGCCTCGAACTCGGTGGCAACGCGCCCTTCATCGTCTTTGATGACGCCGATCTCGATCTAGCAGTCGAAGGCGCGCTCGCCTCCAAGTTCCGCAATGGCGGGCAGACCTGCGTCTGCGCCAACCGGCTCCTCGTGCAATCGGGCATCTATGATGCCTTTGCAACGAAACTGAAGGCAAAGGTCGATGCCATGAAGGTCGGCCCAGGCACCGAGGCCGGCGTGTCGATCGGCCCGATGATCAACCAGGCGGCACTCGAAAAGATCGATCGGCATGTCCGCGACGCGCTGGCGAAGGGCGCAACGATCATCACAGCCGCTCGACAGTTGCCTGAAGGCGGCCAATATACGGCGCCGATCATCCTGACCGGCGCGACGACAGAGATGGAGCTTGCCGGCGAAGAGACCTTCGGACCGGTGGCGCCGCTCTTCCGCTTCGAGACCGAAGAGGAGGCGATCGCGATCGCCAACGGCACACCCTTCGGCCTGGCTTCCTATTTCTATACCGACAATCTGAAGCGCGCCTGGCGCGTCGGCGAGGCCCTGGAATTCGGCATGGTCGGGCTCAATACCGGCTCGGTTTCCATGGAAGTCGCCCCCTTCGGCGGCGTCAAACAATCCGGAATCGGCCGCGAGGGCGCACAAGCCGGTATCGAGGAATATCTCGAGATGAAGAGCTTTCACATGGGCGGGCTGGGCTAGATCAGAATCCAGGACCATAGCGGGTCAATCTGTTCGCGATCGGCCCGCCATGATCCCGGCAACTGTCGTTACTGGAACCTGTCCAGCGTCTTATAGTAGAGGCCTACCAACGGCAGGAACCATGGTTTGCCGAAATGACCCGGCACAGCTGGCCAATCGACATCCTTCATGGGATTGCGATCCTCACGGCCGAGCATGGCATCCGCCATGATCATGCCGAGATGCGTCGACAGTTGTGCACCATGGCCGGAATAGCCCATCGCATACCAGCTTCCATCATGATAGCCGGCGCGCGGATAGCGATCCTTCGTCATATCGACGAGACCGCCCCAGCAATAATCGACCTCGACTCCGGCAAGCTGGGGGAATATCTCGGCCAACCCTGCCTTCAGAATTGCGCCGCTCTTGGCGTCGGAACGATGGTCGGAGGTCGCAGAAAATCGTGCGCGGCCGCCGAACAGCAGCCGGTTGTCGGGAGACAGGCGGAAATAGTTGCCGATATTCATCGAGGTGACGCAGGTGCGGTTTCCCGGCATGACCGACGCGATCTCATCCGCCGTCAGCGGTCGGGTTGCGATCAGGAAGCTGCCGACAGAAATGATCCGCCGGCGAAAATAACTGAAATTCGGGGTCGTGTAGGCGCCGGTCGCCACCAGCACATTATCGGCAGTGATCTCGCCGCGCGGTGTCACCAACCGATGCTTACCCTTCTCCTGCAACCTGTTCGTCACCGGCGCCGCCTCATAAATCGCTGCGCCATGGCGAGCCGCTGCATCCGCAAGGCCGACAGCGTAGCGGCCCATATGCATCATCGCGCTTTTCTTGAAGAGCATGGCTCCATGGAAAGGCGAGCCGATTTCCTGTTTGAGATCGTCCGGCGTAAGCAGCGCCGTATCCGGATCGACTTCGGCATGAACCTCTTCGAAATTGCGGGCGATCGATCCGAAATGCTGTGGCTTTGATGCCAGCTTCAGCTTTCCGGCCCGGCGAAAATTGCAGTCGATCCCCTCTTCGGCGACAAGCGCCTCGATCGTATCGATGGAGGCGTCGAGCGCCTTATATAGCGCGATCGCCTTCTCCTTGCCGAGTTCGGCTTTGGCGGCGGGATAGCTGTGGGCGAGACCATTGTTCAGATGACCACCATTGCGACCCGAGGCGCCCCAGCCGACGCGCTCGGCTTCGAGGACCACGACTCTGGCGCCGGCCTTGGCCAGTTGCCGGGCCGCGGACAGTCCGGTGAAACCGGCTCCTATGACACAGGCGTCGTATCGCCCTTCGACCGGGCCTTGCCGGCCTCCGGCAAAGGCCAGCGCTGTATCGTGCCAATAGGAGACGAATTTCATGAGGTTGCCTTCCCTTATAGTCCGACGACGCCGGCCAGGCCGGATATGTCCGCGATCTCGACATAGCCGTAATAGGGATTTGCCGGTTCATGGCCACGATTGACCCAGACCTTGTTCTTGATGCCGAGATCATGCGCCGACATCAGGTCGTAGCGGAAGGAGGACGAGCAATGCAGGATGTCCTCCGGCCCGCAACCCAACATGTCGAACATATATTCGAACGCCTTGAAGCGCGGCTTGTAGGCATTGGCCTGTTCTGCCGTATAGACGGCATGGAAAGGCGCGCCGAGTTTCTCGACATTCGACATGATCTGACTGTTCATTGCGTTGGACAGGATGACCAGAGGGATTTCCTTGGCAACTTTCGCCAGTCCGGCCGGCACGTCGGGATGCGGTCCCCAGCCGGGCACACGCTCATAGATCGCCTTGGCGTCTTCCGCGCGAAACTTGACGCCATTCGCGCGGCAGGTCCGCTCGACCGCGTTGTGAACGACTTCGGCATAGGGCTTCCAGTCACCGAGAACCTCGTCCAGCCGATAGGCGGCGAAGTTCTTTGTAAACTGCTGCATCTTCGCTTCATCGAGCTCCGAGCCATAGATGTCGCGTGCAGCTTCGGCCATCTCGAAATTGGTGAGCGTGCCATAGCAATCGAAGGTGATATATTTCGGCCGGAAAGGCGCCATGTCCGTTCGTCCTCTATCTAAAGGGATTTGCGTTCTTTACTGAGACGATCATAGGCTGAAGTGCCTCGACGGACATGATCGAATTGACCTCTCCGCAAAGCATATTGTTTCGTATGCGCGGCATCCTTTGGCAGAGTGTTGCAACGGATATGTGTCGCGACGTTGGTTTTGGACCATTGCAGAGCGACCGAAAACGCATCCTCAGCATAAGATGCGGCTAAGCGCGCCCGCTACGGCGAAAGATATCACGACGAACCGCGCCTTCAGATAATCTGCCGTGCGGGGATCGCCGAGACTTGGGGCAAGGAAAGGATGCCCCATGCGAACCGACAGCATAAATTTGGTCAGCTTCACACCGGAGCATATAGACGGCGCACTCGCCCTCTCACGTCAAGCCAAATGGCCTCATCGTGCCGAGGACTGGCATCTGGCCTTGCGTTTGAGCCAAGGCGTGGCAGCCACGGACGAGACGGGTCGTGTCGTGGGCACCATCCTGATGACCCCCTATAGGCAAGACTGCGCGACGATCAATATGGTGATCGTCGACGAGAACCTGCGCGGCCGCGGGCTTGGCCGCAAGCTCATGGATGCCGCAATGGCGCTTGCTGGCGACCGCCCTCTGAGGCTCATTGCAACCACGGACGGACTGCCGCTTTATCGCAAACTCGGCTTTGTCGCCGAGGGCGAAATCTTTCAGCATCAGGGACATTTGGCCGATCTTGTTCCGGCAGGGTATGTCGAGGCCGCGACCGCCGATGATTTTTCCGCGATCAAAGCGCTCGATCACGCAGCTTTCGGTGCGGATCGCTGCACGTTGATCGACGCGCTCACAGAGGTCGCGCAAATGTTCGTCATTCGGCGGCATGGCCGTATCGAGGCTTTCGGCGCGCTGCGCGCCTTTGGGCGCGGCGATGTGATCGGGCCTGTCATCGCATCGAATACCGAGGATGCAAAATCGCTGATAACGGCGCTTGCCCTTCGCAAGCCGAGCGGATTCCTGCGCGTCGATACGAACGAAAGCTCGGGGCTGACCGGCTGGCTGGCGGAGATCGGCCTCAACCATGTGGGTGGCGGTATCGCCATGCGACGTCCGCCTGGCGCTGGAGCCCTCAGCCAGGACGCGAGAATATTTGCATTGGCCAATCAGGCTCTCGGATAATCTGGAGATCATCATGCTCGCCAACTCGCTCATCGAACTCGATCGCGCGCACCTCATCCATCCGGTCTCATCCTATCGCGGCCATGAAAAACTGGGCGTGCGGGTGTTACGATCCGCAAAGGGTGCAACCGTCACCGATGCATCGGGCCATCAGCTTGTCGATGGATTTGCCGGCCTCTGGTGCGTGAACGCAGGCTATGGGCATGAGAGCATCGTTGAAGCAGCAGCGCGGCAGATGCGTGAACTGCCCTATGCGACGGGTTACTTCGATATCGGTTGCGAGGCGGCCATTCGCCTTGCCGCCGAACTCGCCGACCGGGCGCCCGGCGATCTCAATCATATCTTCTTCACGCTCGGCGGATCGGATGCCGTCGATAGCACGGTGCGTTTCGTCCGCTACTATTGGCATGCCAAGGGTAAGCCGGAGCGCGATCAGTTCATTTCGATCGAGCAGGGTTACCACGGCTCCTCGACCGTTGGGGCCGGCCTCACGGCGCTACCCGGCTTCCATGCCGGCTTCGGCGTCCCCTTCGACTGGCAGCACAAGATCCCCTCGCCCTATCCTTACCGCAATCCGGCCGGCGAAGAGGCGGATGCGATTATTGCCGCCTCGATCGCGGACCTCAAATCGAAGATCGAAGCGATCGGCGCCGAGCGCGTGGCGGCATTTTATGCCGAACCTATCCAGGGATCGGGCGGCGTCATCGTGCCGCCGAAAGGCTGGCTCAAGGCGATCCGCGATCTCTGCAGCCAATATGGCATTCTCTTCATCGCCGATGAGGTCATTACCGGCTTCGGGAGGACCGGTCCGCTGTTTGCCTGCTCGTATGACGAAATCGTCCCTGACTTCATGACGACGGCCAAGGGCTTGACCTCCGGCTACGTGCCCATGGGCGCCGTGTTCATGTCCGATCGCGTCTATGATGTCATCGCTGACAGCGCCGGAAATGCAGCGGTCGGCCATGGCTACACCTATTCGGCCCATCCCGTCAGCGCCGCCGTCGGGCTCGAAGTGCTGAAGCTGTATGAGGGCGGCCTTCTCGAAAATGGCATCAAGGCCGGTGCGCGCCTGATGAAGGGGCTGGAAAGCCTGCGTGACCATCCGCTGGTCGGCGATGTCCGCGGTCGCGGCATGCTGGCGGCCGTCGAACTGGTCGTTGACAAAGCCAGGAAGACACCATTGCCAAGTGCTGCCGCGCCGGCGCGCCGGATTTTCGATCGCGCCTGGGACAATGGCCTCGTCATCCGCGCGTTTGCCCATGGCGTGCTTGGATACGCCCCGCCGCTTTGTTGCACGGACGATGATATCGACGCGATCCTGGAGCGCACGCGAAAGACCCTCGACCAGACTTTGGAAGATCCGGACGTTCGGGACGCCATGCGTTGAAGCGGCATATGTCGTTCTTCGTTGGCGAAATGTCGGACAGAGCCGGAAATTCGGAATTTTGTGCCGCGGTACACCATCGATTCGGCGACTTCGCCGTTCAGGAACTGCCAAACTGCCTCCTAGAACGGCTGAAAGCCGGCTTTTCCGGGCCTTGGCAGGAGGATTTCCGCCCTTTGGGTCAGAATTTTATGCTGCACGCGGCGTATCCGCAGCGGATCATGAAGGAGAGCATGACTTGGCCAAAGACTTTCAGGACTTCAAATATCTTACCTTCGATGTCGTCGGCACCCTCATCGACTTCGAAGGTGGGATAAAGACCTGCCTCGCCGAGATTGCGGCGGAAGCTGGTACCTCCATCGACGGCGAGGAAGCGCTGAGGCTCTATCGCCAGGCGCGCTACAGCGAGGATGCGGATCTCTTTCCGGACGATCTCTCCCGGGTCTACATGGCCATCGCATCCGCACTCGGCCTGCCGGCAGAAGATCGCTACGCGCGGCGGCTGCGTGATTCCGTCGCCAACTGGAACGCGTTCGACGATAGCGCGGCAGCACTTGCCGAGCTCAAGAAAACGCATCGCCTCATCGCAATGACAAATGCTCGCCGCTGGGCGCTCGATCACTTTGAAAAAAAGCTCGGCTCGCCGTTCTTCGCGAGCTTTACGGCCGACGACACCGGCACGGAAAAGCCAGATCCCGCCTTCTTCGAACAGGTATTCGAATTCGTCGACGGCAAAGGGGCGAGCAAGAACGATATCCTGCATGTCGCTCAAAGCCAGTACCACGATATCGGCATTTCGCGAAAGCTTGGGCTGACCAATTGCTGGATCGAGCGTCGTCATGCGCAGGACGGCTATGGCGGCACGATAGAGCCGGAGAGCTTCACTCAACCCGACTACCACTTCACGTCGATGGCGGCCTTCGCCTCGGCGGTCAAGGAAAGGCTGACCGAAAGACGGTGACCCAACCCGGGAGAGCTTGCGACCAAGACGGGCATCCCATCAATCAATAGAAAAAGGGGAATGAGATGACTGACAGAATTACGAACTGGACCACTGCCGACGACGCAATGGTGGAGAACGCCATTCGGCGCGGTGCAACGCGGCGCGATCTTCTGAAACTGATGCTGGCGGGAGGTGTCGCGATATCATCGGCGGGCATCATCCTCGGCCGTGCCACTCAGGCCGTCGCAGCCACGCCGGTTTCCGGCGGCGCGTTCAAGGGGGCCGGCTGGTCGTCCTCGACCGCCGACACGCTGGATCCCGCAAAGGCATCCCTATCGACCGACTATGTGCGCTGCTGCTCGCTCTACAATCGCCTGACCTTCATCGACAAGGCTGGCGTGACGCAAATGGAGCTTGCCGAGAGCATCGAAAGCAAGGATGCCAAGACCTGGACGATCAAGCTGCGCAAGGGCGTGACGTTCCATGACGGCAAGGAACTGACGGCCGATGACGTGGTCTTCTCGCTGAAGCGCCATCTCGACCCGGGCGTCGGCTCCAAGGTCGCCAAGATTGCCGCCCAGATGACCGGCTTCAAGGCCGTCGACAAATCGACGGTCGAAATTACCCTTGCTGACCCGAATGCCGACCTGCCGACCATTCTGGCGCTGCATCATTTCATGATCGTTGCCAACGGCACGACGGACTTTTCGAAAGGCAACGGCACCGGCGCCTTCGTTCTCGAAACCTTCGATCCGGGTAATCGCTCGGTCGTCGTCAAGAACAAGAATTACTGGAAGTCTGGCCAGCCTTATCTCGATTCCTTCGAGTTCTTCGCGATCAGCGACGACAATGCCCGTGTGAATGCCCTGCTCTCGGGCGACATCCATCTTGCCGCTGCCATCAATCCCCGCGCCGTGAAGCTGGTCGATGGCCAGTCCGGCTTTGCCCTTTCGAAAACGACAAGCGGCAACTACACCAACCTCAACATGCGCCTCGACATGACGCCGGGGAACAAGAAGGACTTCGTCGACGGGATGAAGTCCCTGGTCAATCGCGAGCAGATCGTCAAATCGGCATTGCGCGGTTTTGGCGAAGTGGCTAACGATCAGCCCGTTTCCCCGGCGAACATCTACCATAACAACGATTTGAAGCCGAAAGCCTTTGATCCGGACAAGGCCAAGTTCCATTTCCAGAAGGCGGGCGTGCTCGGACAGTCCATTCCGGTGATCGCCTCCGACGCGGCAGGCTCGTCGATCGATATGGCAATGATCATCCAGGCCGCAGGCGCAAACATCGGCATGAAGCTCGATGTCCAGCGCGTTCCGTCCGACGGCTATTGGGATAATTACTGGCTGAAGGCGCCGATCCATTTCGGCAACATCAATCCGCGCCCAACGCCCGACATCCTGTTCTCGCTCCTCTATGCCTCCAACGCACCATGGAACGAGAGCCAGTACAAGTCGGAGAAATTCGATAAGATGCTGATCGAAGCCCGCGGCTTGCTCGATCAGACCAAACGCAAGCAGATCTACGACGAGATGCAGGTGATGATCGCCGACGAAGCGGGCACCATTATCCCTGCCTATATCTCGAATGTGGATGCTATTTCGAGCAAGGTACACGGATTGGAAGCCAATCCGCTCGGTGGCATGATGGGTTACGCGATGGCGGAATATCTCTGGCTCCAGGCCTGACCGCCGCTGGACACCTCTCCCGGGGACGGCTGACGCCGCCTCGGGGGGATTTTCGTCCCGCAAATGCCATTCGTTCCTTAGAACGCCGCAGGAGCAACTTATTTGAGATCCGAGGTTTCCGTTCTTGTCCTGAACCGGCTTTTCATTGCGATCATCTCCTTGCTGATCGTGTCATTCGCCGTCTTTTTCGCAACCAGCATGCTGCCGGGAGATACCGCCTCGATCCTGCTCGGCCAGGCGGCCACGCCCGAGGCGGTTGCGGGCTTGCGCAAGGCCATGCACCTCGACGAGCCAGCGATCCTGCGGTTCATGGGATGGCTTTTGGGTCTGATGAGAGGCGACCTCGGCATCTCCTATGCGAATAACATGCCTGTCGCGCAGCTGATCGGCGGCCGCCTGGTGGCGACGTTGGAGCTTGCTGCCATAACGACGCTCGTCTCGGTGCCGCTTGCGCTGTTGCTCGGCATCACATCCGCCATGCTTCGCGGCACCTATTATGATCGGCTCGTAACCGTCATCTCCATCGGCGTCATATCGGTGCCCGAATTCATGGTCGCGACGCTGGCTGTGTTGCTGTTTGCCGTCTATCTGCGCTGGCTGCCAGCCTTGTCGTCGACGAGCGAGGCCCATACGCTCTTCGACCTCATGAAGATCTATGCCATGCCGGTCATTACGCTCACCTTCGTCATCTCCGCGCAAATGATCCGCATGACCCGGGCGGCGCTTATCGAAACGCTGAAGACCCCCTATGTCGAAATGGCGCTGCTCAAAGGCGCTTCACGCAGCCGCATGGTGTTCAGGCACGCATTGCCCAATGCTCTCGGGCCGATCGTCAATGCGATTGCGCTTTCGCTTTCCTATCTCGTCGGCGGCGTCATCATCGTCGAGACCATCTTCAATTATCCGGGCATCGCCAAGCTGATGGTGGACGCGGTCGCGACCCGCGATCTGCCGCTGATCCAGAGCTGCGCGATGATCTTTTGCCTAGGTTATCTCCTGCTGATCACCGCCGCCGACATCATTGCAATCCTGTCGAATCCGAGGCTGCGATGATCACGAAAAGCTTGGCTCCCCGCCCTTCATCTCTGTTTGGTTACAACGTCAGCCTCGTTGGCGTCGTCGCCTTCGCCATCATTCTCGGCTGGACGATCGTTGCCCTGTTCGCGCCCTATATCGTCCCCTACTCCGTCGGTGACATCGTCGATACGGACTATTTCGGTCCGATAAGCGATCAGTTATGGCTCGGTTCGGACTATCTCGGCCGCGACATGCTTTCGCGCGTCCTGATGGGCGCACGCTACACGGTCGGTATTTCCTTGGCTGCGGTGGCGCTCTGCTGTTTTTGCGGCGTGGCGCTCGGCATGATCGCGGCCGTGATCGGCGGATGGTTCGACACGATCCTGAGCCGGTTTCTCGATGCCCTGAACTCGATCCCGAGCAAGCTTTTCGGCCTGGTCGTCGTTGCTGCCGTTGGCTCTTCCATTCCCGTCCTGATCATCACGCTCGCCGTCATCTACACCCCCGGCGCCTATCGCTTTGCCCGCGCGCTCGCCGTCAATATCAACACGATGGACTTCATCACCGTTGCGCGTACCCGCGGCGAGAGGGTCGGCTACATCATCGCCTCCGAAATCCTGCCGAACATTATCCGGCCGGTCCTGGCGGACTTCGGCCTGCGCTTCGTCTTTGTCGTGCTCCTGCTGTCGGGCCTTTCTTTTCTCGGCCTCGGCCTGCAGCCGCCCTATGCCGATTGGGGAGCTCTGGTCCGCGAGAATATCGGCGGCCTACCCTTCGCCGCCCCTGCGGTGATCGTGCCTTCCTTCGCCATTGCCAGCCTCACCATCAGCGTCAACCTGCTGATCGACAACCTGCCACGCAGGATCAGGGACAGGAGCGCATGATGACGACCAACCTCGTAGAAATCAGGAACTTGAAGGTCGAGGCCAGGACAGATTCCGGCCGTGTCATCGAGATTATCAAGGATGTCAGCTTCGACATCGCAAAGGGCGAAATTATCGCCCTCATCGGCGAAAGCGGCTCGGGCAAGACGACGATCGCGCTGACGCTCATGGGACATGCTCGGGAGGGCTGTCGCATCTCCGGCGGCAAGATTGACGTCGACGGTCGGGACATGGCCGCGCTTTCCGAAAGCGAGCGTGCGAAGGTTCGCGGCACGACGGTTGCCTATATCCCGCAAAGCGCGGCCGCCGCCTTCAACCCGGCCACGAAGATCATCGAACAGGTGATCGAGGTCACCCGCATTCACCGGCTGATGCCTTCTGAACAAGCGCGTCGTCGCGCGATCGAGCTCTTCCGGGCGCTGTCGCTGCCAAATCCCGAGACGATCGGCGAACGATATCCGCATCAGGTCTCCGGCGGCCAGTTGCAGAGGCTGGCCGCCGCCATGGCCCTGATCGGCGAACCCAAGCTCGTCATCTTTGACGAACCGACCACCGCGCTCGACGTGACGACGCAGATCGACGTGCTGAAAGCATTCAAATCCGTCATTCGCGCCGGTGATATTGCTGGCGTCTATGTGTCACATGATCTGGCGGTCGTCGCCCAGATCGCCGATCGCATTGCCGTGCTCAAGGACGGTGAAATCCAGGAACTGGCGAAAACCGAAGCGATCCTGACGCGGCCGAGCCATCCCTATACGCGTGAGTTGCTGGCTGCCTTCGAGCCGAAACAGGCCGTCCGCGACAGCAGAACAGGCGGGTCGATTGCGCCCGTATTGAGGATCGACAGCCTGGTTGCCGGCTATGGCGATCTCCAACCCAATGGCCTGCCGGCGGTCTGCGCGGTACAATCGGTAAGCCTCGAGGTGGAGAAAGGCAGAAATCTCGGCATCATCGGCGAATCCGGATGTGGAAAGTCAACGCTGGCACGTGCGATCGCCGGAATATTGCCGGCCGTGTCCGGCACCATCGGCTTCAATGGCAGCGACATGCATCGCGCCGCTAAATCGCGTACGCGCGATCAATTGCGAGAGATGCAGATCGTCTTTCAATATGCCGACACCGCGCTCAATCCGGCAAAGTCGATCGCCGATATTCTCGAGCGGCCCCTGGCATTTTATCACGGGATGGATCGCAAGGCCCGGGAGGCGAGAGTCGATCAACTGCTGGATATGGTGCGATTGCCGCGCGCGCTTCGCTATCGCTATCCGTCGGAATTGTCAGGCGGACAGAAGCAGCGCGTGAATTTCGCCCGCGCCCTTGCCGCCGAACCACGCCTGATCATCTGCGATGAGATCACCTCCGCTCTCGACACCGTCGTTGCCGCCGCGATCATCGATCTCCTCAAGGAACTGCAGCGCGAGTTGCATCTGTCCTACATCTTCATCAGTCATGATCTGTCGGTCGTCGAGGCAATCTGCGACGAGATCGTCGTGATGTATGGCGGCAAGAAGGTGGAGCAAATCACGCGCGAGACCGCGAATGCGCCCCGCCACCCCTATTCCCAACTGCTGTTCGGCTCAGTTCCGAAGCTCGATCCGACCTGGCTCGACAATCTCGTCCAGGACCCGGAGCTCAAGCGCGAATATGGGCATGGCTAGAGCGTGATGCCGAAAAGTGTCAGGGGATTTCGGACGACATCACGCTCTACTTCTTTGATTCTAGAGCCGACCTGACCTCGGAAGACTTGTCACATGGGAAACAGGCTGGTCAGCGGCATATGCGACTTGACGATCGGTGATTTGAGCACGACGAAGCTGAAATACTTGTCGATCCCGATATCCATATCGGTCAGCCGTTCCATGATGGTCTGGTATTCGCCGATCCCGGCGGTGACGAACTTGATGAGATAGTCGTAGCCGCCTGATACGAGATGGCACTCGATCACCTGGTCGATTTTCTCGACCACGTTGAGGAAGCGTGCAAAATCGATTTGCCTGTGGTTCTTCAAGGTGATTTCGGTAAAGACGGTCAGCGTCTGGCCGAGTTTGGCGAGGTTGATCTGAGCCGAATAGCCTTCGATATATCCCTCCGCCTGCAGGCGTTTGACGCGCATCAGGCATGGGCTGGGTGAAAGAGCCACCAGGTCCGCCAGCTCGACATTGGTGATGCGGCCGTTTCTCTGAAGCTCATAGAGGATTTTGATATCGATCCGATCCAGTTTCATCAGAGGCCCGCCATTGAAAGAGCGCCGGGGAAAGACGGCACAAAATGCTGTTGTCACGCAAAGTCAAGCGTAGCATATCGCCCGGTTATGTCTATCCGGAAGACAAATCTTCTTTGAAGCACAATAGTTTATAGACTGCATCAATCACGGCATAAAATTTGGCAGATCCACCATCTCCGGCAACGTCTGGCGAAGCAATGAGGTAGATTTGGTTCGAACCTGGAGATCGCGCATGCCTGCACCGCTTTGCCTTGTCGAAAGCTCGCCGATATTGCCGAAGTCAGCCGATGCCGTCGTGATCGGCGGGGGAATTGTCGGCGTTTTCGCCGCATACTATCTCGTACGGTCGGGCCTGCGCGTCGCCCTTGTCGAAAAAGGTCGGATCGGGGCAGAGCAATCCAGCCGCAATTGGGGATGGTGCCGGCAGCAGAACCGCGATGGGCGGGAACTGCCGATCGCGACGAAAAGCCTCGATCTCTGGGAGCGATTTGCCGCTGATAGCGGCGAAGACACAGGCTTCCGCCGCTGCGGCCTGTTCTATCTCAGCAATGACGAACAGGAGATAGCCGGTTGGGCGCGCTGGCGCGACTTTGCGAGAACGGTCGGCGTCACGACGCATATACTCGACAGCGCTGCTGCGACCGAGCGTGGCCGCGCCACGGGGCGCATCTGGAAAGGCGGAGTTTTCTCGCCGACCGACGGTATTGCCGATCCGGCCAATGCGGCGCCGGCGGTGGCACGCGCGATCATGAAGCTAGGCGGCACCGTCCATCAGAATTGCGCCGCGCGAGGTCTGGAAACGGAAGCGGGGCGCGTCAGCGGCGTGATCACCGAAAGCGGGGTGATCCGCACCAAGACCGCTATCCTCGCCGGTGGCGCCTGGGCGTCATCTTTCTGCCGGCAGCTGGGCATTCGCTTTCCTCAAGCCTCGGTTCGTTCGTCCATTATGGCCGTTTCGGCCGGTGCCGAAGGATTGCCGGATGCCTTGCACACCAGCGGCGTATCGGTCACGCGACGCGGCGACGGCGGCTATACGCTGGCCATCAGCGGTCGCGGCCGGGTCGACGTGACGCCTCAGCAATTGCGGTTCTCGTCGCAATTCATTCCCATGTTCCTCAAGCGGCGAAAAAGCCTGTCGCCCGGCGGCCTCGAAGGCTTTCGCTCCGGTCATGAATCACTGAAGCGTTGGCGGCTCGACCGAGCGACGCCGATGGAGCATATGCGCATTCTCGATCCAAGACCGGACCATGCCACGATCGAACTGACGCATGCGAGAGCCCTGGAACTCCTGCCGGAGCTTCGCAAGACGAAGATCACGGCCGCCTGGGCGGGCTATATCGACAGCACACCGGACGGTGTTCCCGGCATTGGGGAAATTCAGAGCCTTCCCGGCTTCATCCTGGCCGCCGGATTTTCCGGTCATGGTTTTGGGATCGGACCCGGCGCCGGTCATTTGATTGCCGACATCGTCACCGGCGCTGCACCTGTCGTCGATCCGACGCCCTATCATCCAAGCCGCTTCGCCTCATCCGTTTGGGGCAAGGTCGCTGATTTCTAGAATGCGAAAGCTGCGCCGATGTCCGATTATCGGCCAGGCTTCCGCAGACGGATGTTATCATCGGCAAGGGGCAGCCGCCCCGGAAAGGTGATGGACATGCCTCTACACATCAAACGAATTTACGAACCCGCTGATGACGGCGACGGCAAGCGCATCCTGGTCGACCGTCTATGGCCTCGCGGCATCAGCAAGAACGACGCTCATATAGACGCCTGGCTGAAAGACCTTGCGCCAAGCGCTGAGCTGCGACGCTGGTTCGGTCACGATCTCAAAAAATGGGATGAGTTTCGCCTGCGCTACCAGGATGAACTCGAGAAGAATTCGAAGGCCGTGAAAGAGCTTAGAGAGCAAATCGGGCAATCGACCGTCACGCTTCTTTATGGTGCGAGAGACACCGAGCACAATAACGCTGTCGTGCTCATGGACTTCCTCACCAATCGGTAGATCATTGACCGGCATTGTGATCGCCCGAAGATGGAAGTATGTCGAAACCTCCGCGCGGGTTTCAGGCGACGACCTGAGCCAGGGCATCGTCAGTCGGTAGAAGTCGTGCCATCGCGCTCAACAGGTCCGTCTGCGATATCAGACCAAGAACGCGCCGATCGGCATCAATGACGATGACCGCGTGTGTGCGTCCGTCCGTCAGAACAGGCAGGAGCGAAAGAGCAGGATCGCCCGCATCGGCGACAGCCGGTTTCGATATGGCGTGCGTGATGGCATCGAGGCCGACGGAGAGCTCGCGCAAACCGACCGCACCGATCAGACGGCCTTCCCGATCCTTGACCGGCAATGTTCGAATATTGTGCTTCAGCAGAAGGTGTCTCGCGTGATCCGGCTCGGCATCCTCACCAATGGCAATGACATCGCGCGACATGATATCGGCGCAGCTTATGTCTCCATGCGATCGCACCGCTGCCTGCAATTCGACCTGCCGCAAGAGGCGGCTGAGGTCGGCGCGATCGATATCGAAGGTCTCGTCAAGCACGCCCAGGGCGGCATCGACGTCTTCTTCCCGAAAGCCCACCCGCAAGGGCGGCGGCAGATCACGTGTCTGATGGGTATTCTCGGCGGGCTTTGCGACGACATGCGGATAATTGCGCCTGGAAAGCTTGTGAAACATAAGTCCGAGGCCGACGAGTATGCAGGAGTTCAAGGCAACCGGCACGAACGGAAACAGGAAACCCCAGCCTGCGACGACCGGGCCGCCGAGAACGGCGGTCAGGGCGGCGGCACCGCCTGGCGGATGCAGGCATCGCGTAAAAGACATCGCTCCGATCGCAAGCGAGACGCCGACCCCGATCGCGATGATAGGATCATGGATGAGATAGGCGGCGATGATACCCATCATGGCCGAAATGGTGTTGCCGCCGATAATCGACCAAGGCTGGGCAAGCGGGCTTGCCGGAACCGCGAAAAGCAGCACTGCGGATGCTCCCATCGGCGCGACGATGAGCGGAAGATGCGGCCCCTGCCCGAAGAGATAGCCGCTGATCACGCCGGTAAGGCCGATGCCGATCAAGGCACCAAGGCACGCGATCAGCCGTTCGCGCAAGGTGGCTCCGGCCAGGATCGGGGAAAACAGGCGGAACCGGCTGGACGCCGCCTTGTGGGACTCTGGATGCTGCATGATGAAACCAGTTTTAGAGAAGGATATCCCTTGGATGAACGGCAGGACGCGGGCTAGTTCGGCACGAGCGGCAAGCTCTTGCCCTTGGTGGCGCCAAGGACCTCATGAAACGCATCGAGCGAACTTGGGCGATCATCCTTGCGCGAGATAAGGATCGTATCGACGATGGCAAGCTGGTGCGTCGCCGATGTCGCCGGCCAGTACATGAGATCGAGAACCGACCTTGGCATGACACCGGCCGCGTTGCCGGTCGCCACACTGGCCAGAATCGCATGATAAGAGCCAAGTTCGGTCGTTGGCAGAGAGCTCGACTTGCGCGCCCAGCCTTCCGCAATCCCGCGATAAGTGCATCCGGGCTCAAGGGCAGCAATCGAACCGACGCGCAAATCGGCAGCCGATCGGATCGGCGGATGCCCGGATGGTAGCAGGAGCAGCAGATCCTCGACAAATACCGGTTCGGCTTCGAGCTGCTTGAGTTCAGCCGCGAAACTTGGATCTTCATCCAGCATTGCCTTTGGCGGTCGGGCGATCAGCGCGCAGTCCAGAACATCGCGCAGAACATCCTGAGCAAGATCGCGGGAAGCGCCAAGCGACAGCCGGAGCGATACATCCGGCCACATATGGTTGAACCGGCTGAGCGCCGCGGGCAGCCGGCTTGCCGCCGTGCTTTCCATCGTCCCCAGACGCAATGTGCCGGTTGGGCGCTGGGGCCTGACCGCCTGACGCGCCTCGAGCGCAAGCGTGGCGAGCCGATTGGCATAGAAGTGAAATGTCTCGCCTTCTTTCGTCAGCGTCATCTTCTTGCCGTCGCGGCTGAAGAGCAGGACGCCCAGATCGTCTTCCAACTGCTGGATACGCGTCGTCACATTCGACGGCACGCGTCCCACGGCCTTCGCAGCCTTGGTCACGCTGCGGTCACTGGCCACGGCAAGGAATATCTCGATTGACGAGAGGTCCAATGAAAAGATCTCGATTCAGGAATTAAGTTATCTTATCATTCCCTATATAAAAATCATTGTCGCAGCTCAAGCATGTTTCGGCATCGAGCCAGGGAATGGAGTTCTGACGGGCGGATGGCAAAATCAGATCGACATGAAACCGACGAGACAATCCGCGAATACGCATCGCCTGCCTGCATGCTGCACGAGGTCGACCCAACCTATAGCGGCATTTCACCCAACGAGAACCGGATCTCGGATATTTTCGCGTGGCGAAGGGCTGAGCGGCAAAGGCTGATCGGCGAACGAAAGGCGCTGCCAATCGCAAAGCGTGAAGAATATACAGGCGCGATCGCCACTTATCTCGATCAGATTGTCACCGATATCGACGGCAAACATATCAGCCTGTTCTGGCCCTTCTCGGGAGAGCCGGACTTGCGAGGATGGATGGCGGCCTTGGCGGCACGGGGCGCGGATTGCCTGTTGCCGGTCGTTGTCGTCAAGGCAGAACCCTTGATATTCCGATCATGGAAAACGGGAGAGCGGCTTGAACGCGGGGTATGGAACATTCCCGTGCCGGCAGAGGGCAAGGAAGCGGTTCCCGATATCGTCATCGCGCCCCTGGTCGGCTTTGATGCAGCCTGCTACCGTCTTGGTTATGGAGGTGGATTTTTCGACAGAACTCTTGCGGCCCTCGAGCGCAAGCCTTTGGTCATCGGCGTCGGCTTCGAATCGCAGAGGATCGATACCATCCGTCCGCTCGCTCATGACATTCCGATGGACGTGATCGTCACGCAAGCGGGACTGCGCTATCGATGATCTCAATACCCTTTTCCTGGCGGGCATCGAGCCTGCCGATTCCGCCGGGGTGCTGAACGGAGCGGCAGATCGCCGCACAAACGGGCAGCGGTTGATGCCTGGGCTCCGATATACCCGGCCGGATCAACACCTGCACCTATTGGCACATGAATTGCGTCTTTACGATCGATCCATCGGAAGAGACGATATTCATGCTGTCCATTCTCCTGCCGCTCCTTTTGAGCATTTCCCTCGGTTTGAGCTGGAATAGGTTTCTGCTCACCTTCGCAAGCCGCGGTGACAGTCTTCAAAACCAGATGCCGGTTACGATGGTCGCGGCGGCAGTCAGTCTGACGGCCCTTGCATTGTCCTTTGCCGATAGGGGACCGTTGCTGGGAAGTGCCATCGTCTTGCTCGGCCTGCTGCTCGCGGCCATCAGCAAGAGCCTTTCCCACCCGGCTGCCATTGTGGCGCTTTCCGCCGTCAGCCTTGCGGCCTATCTCCAGTTTACGGTGCACGCGCTGAGCCACTGATATCCATCAAATCGGCACGATATTCGAAGGATGTATCGAGTCAGAGGTTGAAATCGGAGATTTCCGTGGCATCAGGCCGAGCGTCGAAGGCTGGGCGCGGATCATCGGCCACAATACGATCTTCGTCGACGATCGAGATCCTTTGGCCTATGGTTTCCAGATCAAATAGAAGAGGTCTGTCCGTCGAGGCATTGCATGAAATCCGTCAAACAAGAAGCTAAGCACGATCCCTTGAAGGTCGGATTCATCCTCGCGCGCTCATTCACGCTTTCCGCCTTCGCTCTCTTCGTCGATACGCTGAGATTGGCGAGCGACGAAGCCGATAAATCGGGCAGGGTGCTGGCCGATTGGCAGGTATTGGGTAGCACGCGGCATCTCATCACCTCCAGCTGCGGCGTTCAGGTCGCACCGACGTCGGACTTTATCGACCCAAAGGAATTCCATTACATTGTCGTCGTCGGTGGACTTTTGAACACGGACATCACGATTGACAATCAGACCGCCGATTATCTGAAGAAAGTCGCGGCTCAAAAGATCCCGCTGATCGGCGTTTGCACCGGCACCTTCATTCTGGCGCGCCTCGGCCTGATGAAAACACACCAGACCTGCGTCAGCTGGCTGCACTATCAGGCCTACCGGGAGCAATTCCCCGAAAACCCCGTTCGCTCCGATCGCCTGTTCAATCTCGACCGGAGCCGCGGATCATGCGCCGGCGGAAGCAGCGCCGCCGACATGGCTGCCTTTCTCGTCAGACGGCACATCAGCCGAGACGCCGAGCGAAACGCGCTTGAAGTGCTGCAAATCGAGCGCGCCCGATCCGGGCTGGATATTCAGCCGCGCAAGCCGCTCGCGATCGAATGCCAGGACCCACGTCTCAAGGCCGTGTTGATTACCATGGAGAGCCATATCGAGGACGTGGTGCCGACCGAAGATCTTGCCGCATCGGTCGGACTGTCCCGGCGGCAGCTCGAACGTCTGTTCACCGAGGAAATGAAAACCTCTCCCGGTGCCGTCTACACCCGCATTCGCATGGAACGGGCCAAGCAGCTCATTCTCCAGACAGAGGCGCCACTCATTGAAATCGCACTGGAGGTCGGCTTCGACAGCGCCTCCCATTTTGCGAGGCTCTTTCGCCGGCTCTACGGACAATCTCCCACGGAGTTACGGCGCGCGCATGCCTGAAGCAGCCGTCAAAACGTGACGTGACGATGGCTGTCAGCTTCACCAAGGAATGCTCCCGATAAGGAGCGAGTCGCAGCTCAGGTAGGCGATTTCTTGGCGACACGGCGCGCATATGCGGATCATGCGCGCAGCGGCATCATTCAACATCCAGATCAAAGAAGTGCTGGGTCGCCAAAGCTGCGGCGCCCCGCGCCCAGGAGCCCGGCACCCAATCAGGAAGTAATTCTGGCGTATTCAAGAAGACATATTTCGCCATCGAACGCCGTATCGGCTCGAGAATCACTTCACCGAACTGCATGGCTTCGCCGCCGGCGATGAGGACCTCGGGATCGAACAGGTTCACCAGATCAGCCAGATGGCGCCCGATCAGCTCCCCCGCCTCTGCCATGACCTGGAGAGCCGCCGGATCGCCGCCATCAATCGCGGCTGCGAATTCATCGCGATTGGCCTTTGCGCCTCTTTGTCGTCCCCAGTCCTCGATCATCGCGGCCTCGGCCGTATGAGCCTGAAGGCAGCCCCTTCTCCCGCATTCGCAAAGACGGCCGCCAGGAACAGTAATGATGTGGCCGAGCTTTCCGGCCAGGCCATGGCTTCCGTGATAGATCTCCCCGCCCATTACGAGCGATGATCCGACGCCGGTGCCGACGGCGATCGTCGCGAAATTGCTGTAATTGCGGCCTGCGCCGAAGAGCCGCTGTGCGACGGTGAAGGCGCTGATGTCGTCGTCGATCCAGACCGGAACATGGACCCGCTCACGCAACAGTTCGGGAAAGGCAAGATTGCGCCAGCCAAACCGTGGGCTCTGGACGCAGATGCCTTTGATGGCATCCACCTCACCGGGGATGGAAACGCCGACCCCCATGACCGGCGATCCGGTACGGCCGGCATCGGCAAGAAGCTTCGGGATGGCCGTCGCAATCGCCTCGACCATTGTTTCCGGCCGCGTATCTGGCACAGGCATATCGAAGGAGGCGATCGGCGTCGTGGCGAGATCGGTCAGGACACAGTCGATACTGTCGTGGCGAAGCTTGAAGCCAACAGCCAGATGACCGTCATAATTGATATCGACCGGCACAGGCCGCCGTCCCGTCGCGCCGGCCTGTGCTTTTCCCTCGAGAACTAAGCCTTCTTCGATCAGTTCGGTGACCACGAAAGTCACCGCCGCCGGGCTCAGGCCCGTCACGGTGGCGATTTCAGCACGAGGCATCGGCCCACGGCTTCGCAGCAGATTGAGGATGAGCCGCCGGTTAAGAGCTCGGGAGGTACCAGGGTTGCCGCGCACGATGATCCTTAAATTAATTTTGTAAATTAACTATTGTCGCTTCTCGGAAGATACGGTATGCAATAGCACATGGCAATGGAGGAATGTCTGCTTGTATCGGTGCAAGCGGAATTGCCGGTTTATTGCGTAAATTCTGAAGGTTAGCGGCTGCCTAACATCTGTGGGCGGGCCTGGATTTGATGTGCCTCGGGAGGAAAAAGATGGCATCGAAGAACGAACTTTCACTCGTTAATGCAATCAGGGCGTCTCGGCGCCAGTTCATGATCGGCACGGGCGCTGCTCTGGCGACAACGGCGCTTTATCGCCCCGCAATTGCCAATGGCGGCGAGGTGACGATCATTTCGGATATCGGCAATGCCGATCAGCGGGCCGTCCTTGACCGTATCGCTGCCGATTTTACCAAGAAGATGGGGACGAAAGTCACCATCAACAATATGGATCACGAGGCTCACAAGACGGCCATCCGCAGCTATCTCGTCGTCGGTGCCCCGGATATCTGCTTCTGGTTCTCCGGCAACCGCATGAAGGCTTTCGTCGATCGCGGACTGTTCGACGACATTTCCGACCTGTTCGCCAAGGAAGGCTATAGCAATAAGCTCGGCGCTACGATGACGGCGGTCACCGTCAACGGCAAGCAGTACGGTCTGCCGCTCGGCGGCATTCTCTGGGGTCTTTTCTATCGCAAGGACGTCTTTGCCGAGAAGGGCTGGACGGCGCCTAAGAACTGGGACGAATTCCTGAAATTCGGCGAAGCGGCGAAATCGGCCGGCATGACACCGATCAGTATGGGTACGAAAGAACTCTGGCCGACCGGAGGCTGGTTCGACCACATGAACCTGCGCATCAACGGTCTCGACAAGCACCTCGCCCTCATGGAAGGCAAGATCCCTTATACCGACCCGATGCTGAAGCCGGTCTTCGACAAATGGGAAGAACTCATCAAGGCCAATTTCTTTTCCGCAAGCGGCCCATCCTTCGGCTGGGAACAGGCGGGCGCGGCTCTCGCACAGAAGAAGGCGGCGATGATGGATCTCGGAGGCTTTATCAAGTCCGCCTTCCCAGCAGGCGACGAGGCCCAGATCGCCTTCGCCCCCTTCCCGGAAATCGTCTCCGACGTCGAACGCTACGAGGATTTCTCGGTCAACTCGGTGCATATCCCGGCCAAGGCGAAGAACCGGCAGGGCGCGCGTGATTTCCTTGCTTACTTTTATCAGCCTGACAATCTCGGCGCATTCCTCGAAGCCGAAGGCACCATTCCGCCGCGCAACGATTGCCCACCGAGCAAGGACCCTTTGGTCAACATCGCCGTGGAATCGCTCAAGAGCGTGAAGGGAACGTCGCAATATTATGACCGTGACACCGACCCGGACATGGCGCAGGACGGCATGAAAGGCTTCCAGGAATTCACGGTCAAGCCCGAGCGTCGCGACCAGATCCTGGCGCGGCTCGAAAAGACGCGCGCGCGCATTTTCAAATAGTCCTCCCGGACCAAGGCGCGGCGGGCATCGGCTTTAAGCCCTCACCCCGCCGCGCCTGCCTTGAAAAGCCCGCACCTTGCGAAGTGCCTCGAATTATCGAACCAAGAAGTCTGAGCCATGTGGAAAAAACACAGGAACTGGCTGACGCCTGTCCTCTTCATCGTGCCGGGATGCATCCTGTTCGGAACGATCATCATCGCTTCCTCGGTGGAATCGATCTGGATTTCATTCTTCAATTGGGATGGCGTCGGGCAGAAGAGCTGGGTGGGACTGGCAAACTATTCCGAACTCTTTGCCGATCCGCAATTCTACGTCTCGCTGAAGAACAACATCATCTGGCTCGTTATGTTCATGGCGGCGCCGCCGCTTGGACTGGCGCTGGCGCTGCTCGTCAACCAGCAGATCGCCGGCATGCGGATCTTGAAGTCGCTTTTCTTCATCCCGCTCGTGCTTGCGACGGTCACGGTCGGCGTCGTGTTCGGCTGGGTCTATGATCCGAACTACGGGCTTCTTGCTCTCATCTTCAATCTCTTCGGCGCGACGGCGCCTGCCCTGCTCGCGGACGAACATTTCGTCACTTTCGCCGTGGTCGCCGCCGCGCTCTGGCCGCAGATCGCATTTTGCATGGTGCTCTTTCTTGCAGGCCTCAACAATCTGAGTTCCGATATCATCGGGGCCGGACGTGTCGATGGCGCCCGCGGCTGGAACATGCTCTGGCACGTCGTTCTGCCGCAATTGCGCCAGGTGGGTTTCATCGCTCTTGCCGTGACCGTTGTCGGCGCCTTGCGATCCTTCGACATGATCGCGGTGATGACATCGGGCGGTCCCTTCGGCTCGTCGGAAGTGCTGGCCTACCAGATGTACGAGCAGTCGATCTTCTCCTATCGCTTTGGCTATGGCGCGGCGATCGCCACCATCCTCTTTGCAATCATGATCGTTTTCATCACCTGGTATCTGCGCGTCATGGTGCGCATGGAACGGGAGACACGCTGATGTATCCTCGCCCCATCCCCGAAGAAAAGCCCGCGCTTCGCGGCCTTTATGCCGGCTTCGTCGGACTTATCCTGATCCTCTGGCTGCTGCCGCTCTTCGCGGTCATGTTGACCGCCTCCAAGACGGCCGATGAAATCATGGCCGGCAAATACTGGACATGGCCCGAGCATTTCAATCTCGTCGAGAATTTCCAGGCGGTCTTCCAGCAGACCAACATGTGGGGCTATTTCATCAACAGCCTCATCATCACCCTGCCTTCGGTGCTACTCGTCCTCGTATTCTCGACGCTGACCGGCTATGTGCTTGCCCGCTATAATTTCCGCGGCAATGCCCTGCTCTTCTCACTCTTCGTCGGCGGCAACTTCCTGCCTGCGCAGATCATGATGATCCCGGTGCGCGATCTGATGGTTTCGGTCGGTCTATACGACACCTATTTCGCGCTAATCATCTTCCATGTCGCCTTCCAGACCGGCTTTGCGACGCTATTCATGCGCAATTTCATCGCGGCTCTGCCGGACGAGTTGTTCCAGGCGGCGCGCGCGGAAGGCGCCTCCCCCTGGCAGACGATGCGCCACGTCGTTATACCGCTGATGCGACCTGCCCTAGCCGCGCTTGCGATCCTGATCTTCACCTTCGTCTGGAACGATTATTTCTGGGCAATTGTGCTGACGCAAAGCGACGTCGTGAAACCGGTAACGGCGGGCCTCAACAATCTCAGAGGCGAGTGGACGTCCGCCTGGAATATTGTGGCGGCGGCAACCTTGTTCGTCGCCGTCCCGCCGGTCCTGATGTTCTTCCTGATGCAGAAGCATTTCATCGCGGGCCTGACCATGGGCGCCGTCAAAGGCTGACGCTTTCCGCACCGCGCGAACAGATTTGGAGTATCACTTATGAGCCATGTAAAGCTGATCGATATCGACAAACATTATGGCGGCTATCATGCCCTGCGTTCGATCAATCTTTCCGTCGACAAAGGCGAGTTCATCGTCATGGTCGGCCCATCGGGCTGCGGCAAATCCACGACCCTGAAGACGATTGCCGGGCTCGAAAGCATCAGCTCCGGCGAGATCTGGATCAACGGCCGCAATGTGACGCGCGAGGAGCCGGGCGATCGCGGCATTGCCATGGTCTTCCAGTCCTATGCACTCTATCCGCATATGACAGTCGCCGAGAATATGGGCTTCGGCCTGAAGATGGCGAAGCGCCCGCAAACCGAGATTGATGCAGCCGTCAAGCGCGCGGCCGAAATCCTCAGAATATCCGACCAGCTCGACAAGCGCCCGAAGCAGCTTTCGGGCGGCCAGCGCCAGCGCGTCGCCATCGGTCGCGCCATCACCCGCTCGCCGGAGGTCTTCCTCTTCGACGAACCGCTCTCCAATCTAGATGCCGCGCTGCGCACGCAAATGCGCGTCGAGCTTTCGACGCTGCACCAGCAGCTCGGCTCGACGATGATCTATGTGACGCACGATCAGGTCGAGGCAATGACCATGGCGAGCCGCATCGTCGTGTTCAACAAGGGTATCATCGAGCAGGAGGGCGCGCCGCTCAATCTCTATCACAATCCGGCAAACCAATTCGTCGCTGGCTTCCTGGGTGCGCCACGGATCAATTTCATCAATGCAAAGCTCGTTTCGCTTCGCGACGGCATCGCTGAAGTCGCGCTCGAAGGTGGCGGCACAACAGTCCATGTTCCGGTGGGCGATGTCGGCGATCTTAAGGCTGAGTCCCATCTCACCTTGGGCATCCGGCCGGAATCGCTGAAGATTGGCCCCTCCACCGAAGACACCGCAATTTCCTTCGACGGCAAGGTCGGCCTCGTCGAGCAGCTCGGTCGCGAGACCATCCTCTACGTCGATGGGGGTCCGCTTGCCACGATCGGCTCGGAAAGCGGCACGCGCAATTTCACCGTTCAGCTCGGCAATGCCGCCGGCTTTTCGTCCGGCGAGCAGATCAAGCTGTCCGCCTCGACATCCTCCCTCTACCTCTTCGGCCCCGATGGCAGAACCCTCAGCCGGCCGAAGTCAATCATTGCCTCTCTGTAAAGAAAGCTTGTGACCTCATGAAAGTTTTGGAAAGAAAGCCGCTCTCGGTCTGGCGGACGCTCAATCTCGACGGCTTCATGGTCGGCGTTCCGCATTATCCGGAACATATCGACGAGAGCTATTGGGACCGCGATGCCGAACGCATGGCGGCTGCCGGTTTCAATACGGTTCGCATGGCGGAATTCGCCTGGCATATCATGGAGCCGCATGAGGATCATTTCGACTTCTCGCTCTTCGACAAGGCGATTGCCGGCCTGGCCAAGCACGGCATCAAGACCATTCTTTGCACGCCGACGGCAACGCCGCCGCGCTGGCTGACGGCGAAGTACCCGGAAGTCCTGCGCGTCGATGCCAATGGCAGGCAGGCAAGCCATGGATCGCGCCAGCATTGCGACACGACGAGCCCTGTACTGCGCCGGCACAGCCGACGCATCACGCGCGCCATGGCCGAGCATTATCGGGACAATCCTGATGTCATCGGCTGGCAGACGGATAACGAGCTCAATACGACGACTTCCGAAAGCTATTCACCATCCGCGCTCATCGAGTTCCAGAAGTTCTGCCGCGCGAAATACGGCACGATTGAAGCCCTGAACTTTGCCTGGGGCGGCGACTTCTGGGCGACGGCCTATCAGACCTTCGACCAGATCGTCTTCCCGCAGCCGATGAACCCGTCCTTCTCCAGCCCCGGACATGTGCAGGACTATCACCGCTTCCTCGCCTTCGCGACGGCTCTCTTCCAGCACGATCAGGTGGACATCCTGAGGGCGATCAATCCCGCATGGTTCATCTTCCATAATCTTGGCAACCTGGCCGACATCGATTTCCGCGGCCAGTTCGGCCAGGATCTCGATTTCATCGGCTTCGATATCTACCCGTTCCTCTATGACGAGATGCGCCGCGGCGGCGGGCATGCGATCACGCAGGCCTTTCATCTCGATCAATGCCGCGCCTATTCCGGCAATTTCATCGTTCCGGAACAGGCCTCGGGTCTCGGCAGCCAGCCGGGCTTTTCCTCGTCCGTGCCGGAGCCCGGCGAGATGCGCCGCATGGCGATGACCTCGGTGTCGCGCGGTGCTGACGGCCTGATGTTCTTCCGCTGGCGGCCGGCGCATTTCGGCGCCGAGATCTACTGGAACGGCATTATCGACCACGATGACATCCCGCGCCGCCGCTACGAGGAAGCCAAGCAATTCGCGTCCGACATACGCAAGATCGAGGATAAGCTGCTCGGCACCACCGTCCGTATGGATATTGCCATCGCCGGCGCGGATTTCGACAATCAGGAAGCCTACAAGACCTATGCGATCGGCCTGCCTAGCCCGATGCAGGATGCAGCCCATCTGCACCGCGCATGCTATGAGGCCGGCATAGCCTGCGGCTTCATCCATCCGGAAGATGATCTCTCGCGCATCAAGGCCCTCTATGTTCCCCATTGGGTCATGTGGAAGGAGGAGTGGTCGCCAGCCGTGGAGAAGTTCGTCGCCAATGGCGGCACGCTCATCCTGTCGGCAATGACAGGCACCCGCGACGACAACAATCACATCATCCGCACCCAGGCGCCGGGCAATGCGCTCTCGGAGCTTTCGGGCGTGCGTGTCTATGAATTCGGTCCTGTCTCCGCTCCAGGAGCGGATGGACTGTTCACCGGTTTCCGCGAAGGCGGAATCGGCAGCCATCAACCATCGCCACGTCCGGCCGCAACCTCGGCTTCGCGCAAATACGCTTATACGATCGGCAATCGTCAGCTCGAGGCCGGGCACCTTTACGAGAAGCTGGAGATAACGGCGGATACAGAGATCATCGGCCGCTGGTCCGACCGGTTCCTGGAAGGAACGCCGATGCTGACGCGCCGCCGGCATGGCAATGGCGAAGTCTACTATCTCGGCACCTACCTTACCGCGCCGCTCGCGGAGGCCATTCGCGAGGTACTCGTCAGCAACGATGTTGCCGCGCCGCTGGTGCAGGATCTGCCTAATGGCGTCGAAGTGTCACTGCGCGAGGGTGGCGGCAGGAGGTTGCTGTTCGTGCTCAATACCGAGCATGAAACGAAGATCGTCAATCTGCCAGCCGGGACCGACCTGCTGACGGGCAAAGCCATATCAGGTGCAACCGAGCTCGCCGGCTACGGCGTATTGGTGATCGAGCAATCAGTCTGATACCACCTGTGACCTCTCCGGCGCCGAGGATGAAACTTCGGTGCTGGAGTTTTGGGATTGAGGCTCTTCAATTATTGATCGGCGTTTAGGCGCGCAACGAATTGAAGTGCTGTATCATACGCTCGGCAGCCGGACGGATGCCAGTGAAGAGTTCGAAAGCCTTCACCGCCTGGAATACCGCCATGCCGCCGCCGTCGAGAACGCGGCACCCTGTCTGTCGGGCGCGTTTCACCAGCGCGGTCTCGATCGGGAAATAGACGATTTCCGCGACCCAGAGACGATCCGACAAAAGTTGCGCGTCGAGCGGCAATCCGGGATGGGCGGCCATGCCGGTCGGTGTTGCATGAACCAGACCATCGGCGACATCCAGTGCCGCGGCAAGATCATGACCGACCAAGAAACGGCAAGCGGCATGTGCCGGCTGAAGTTGGTCGACGAGGGCCTGCGCGCGCGAAGGGTCGAGATCGAATATCTCCACGGAATGCGCGCCCATTTCAGCCACTGCATGGGCGACGGCAACGCCGGCGCCGCCCGCGCCAAGCTGCACGACGTGATCAAGCGAAACGCCTGCCAACCCGCGCCGGAAGCTTTCGGCAAACCCCCACCAATCGGTATTGTGGCCGATCCTGCGCTTTCCACGAAAAACGATCGTATTGATGGATCGCAGCGTCTGGGCATCAGGTGAAAGCTCATCCACCAGCGCGACGGCAGCCTGCTTGCAAGGGTGAGTGATATTGAGGCCGGCAAACCCCTGCGCTTCGGCTTCGTCGACAAGAGCTGGCAGATCCAACACCGAGAGACCACGGGCGTCGATGTCGATGAGATCGTAGCGGTAGGACAGGCCGCAATGCTCGCCTTCGCGCATATGCATGGCTGGCGTCAGCGATCGGCCGATCCCGGCGCCGATCAATCCGACGTGAAGTTGACGAGGAACAATAACGGCTTGAGTGTTCAATCTTTCCTCCCGAGCAGCAAAACAAAGCCATGCTGCGGCCTGCATACAAAATGTACGAACTAGTACGTAAAGTCAATATAAGGCGTGATGGAGCACCGCGGGAAAACGCCAAAGCCAATCGGATGACGCTGCGCCTCGTCAGGCCATTTCGGATGAAGGATGTCTCAGAAATGCAAGGATCGCATCGACGATTAGGGACTTGTGCCGCTTCTTCAACGCTTCGGACGACAGGTCACGCTCGAAGATCGCCCCGAAAGTATGCCGATTGGAAACGCGAAAGAAGCATTGGGCGCTGATCATCATATGCAGATCGACCGGGTCTACCCTGCGCACGAAGCTACCATCGGCGTAGCCCCGTTCAAGGATGTCCGTGATGATATCGATGACGGCGATGTTCATCTGCGACAGGACGACCGAACGTTTCATATGTTCGGCGCGATGAATGTTCTCGATGCTGACCAGCCGTACGAAATCCGGATTTTGGTCGTCATGATCGAAGGTGCTTGCGATCAATTGCGCCATGGCCTGAACGGGCGGCATGTTTTCGAGATCGAGCTCGCTCTCCAGCGTGCGGATCTTCGTATAGGCCTGCTCGAGAACGGCAAGATAGAGCCCTTCCTTGCTGCCGAAATAATAGTAGATCATGCGCTTGGACGTCTTGGTGCGCTCGGCGATCTCATCGACGCGCGCACCGGAAAAACCGGCTGCGACGAATTCCTCGGTGGCGATCTTGAGAATGTTTTCCTTGGTCGCGTCTGGATCGTTCTTTCGCGTAAGACGCTCGATCTTGGCCGCTTGCGCTTTGGTCATGCCTTGCCCGTCTTCCTGGGTCTGTCCCTGCCCAACATTGAAGATCAAAGCTTTAACACAGGCTTCACGCGAATGGGGAGAGCCTAAAGTTTCGGCAGACCAATCGGTCGCAGATGCCGTCTCAGCGCAGCGATGCGGAAAATAGCATTCGCCGCACCATATCCACGATAGCCGCTACGCTGGACAATTTCGAAGAAGAAGCCTTCGCCGTAAGTGGGGCTGTAAAGCTGGAAGTATTCGCCGTAATCGTCGCGGTCATAGAGGATGTTGTGCGCCTTCAGGCGATCCGTGAAAGCCGGCTCCAGGCCGAATCTCGCTTCCAGATCGTCGTAATAGTTGGGCGAGATCATCAAGGTAGCAAAACCGTTGTCCGCCAGAGCGGCCGCGGTGGCAAAGATATCATCGGTCGCAAAGGCAAGATGCTGGATGCCGGAGCCAAAAGTTTCGGCGATGAAATGCCCAGCGAGCGTGTTGCGATTTTCCGCGCCGTTCAGCGTGATGCGCAAGCTGCCCGGCTCGTTTTCGACGACCTGGCTGCGGACGACCCCAGCGGGATCGATAATATCGACCATCGGTGTCTTATGTGCATTCAATATCGCCGTATAAAAGAGCAGCCAGGTCAGCAGCTCCTCATATTTCATCGTTTGCGCAACATGGTCTATGCCCGTCAGCCCGACAGGCCGCAAATCGGTATCGTCGTTGACCGGATCGAATTCGATCTCCCATATGCGGCCGAGCGCGTTCCTGCGATCGAGGAAATACAGGATGCCGCCGCCAACGCCCCTGACACTAGGCATTTCGATCTCGCCGGGATTCAGTGGTTGTTCAAAACGTTCGGCACCCAGCGCCACGGCCCGCGCGACTGCGGCTTCGGCATCATCCACCCATAACCCCATCGCATAGGCCGACTGCCCGTGCAAAGCGTAAGACGCGCCCGCAAACCCGTCCGGATCGGTATTCACGACCAGATTGATGTCGCCTTGCCGGAAGACATCGACGCGCTTGCTCTGGTGGCGCCCGACATGGCGAAAGCCCAGGGCACGCAGCCGATCAGAAAGGCCGGACGCCTCCGCTTCATCGACGGTAAATTCGATAAAGGCAACGCCCTCCACCTCGGCACGTGCCGGCATGGGCGGCAAGGTAAGGCTGCTGTTTTCCGCACGGCGAACCTGGTCGCCGAGATAGACGAGCGACCGCCTGCCATCGACGGCGATGGCGGTCGGAGAGCCGCCGCGAAACTGGTCGTTGAAAATCTCCAACGAGAGATAGCCGTCGTAACCCGTCGCAGCGACGGCCTTCATGAATTCGAGCACAGGAAGGTCGCCCTCTCCCGGCATGTTGCGGAAATGGCGGCTCCAATAGAGCAGATCCATGTCGATCAACGGCGCGTCGGCAAGCTGGATGATGAAGATCTTCTCTCTCGGGATCGACCGGATCGAATTGACATCGATCTTGCGCGAAAGCGTATGGAAGCTGTCGAGAATAAGACCGATATTCGGATGATCGGCCCGACGGACGATTTCCCAGGCATCGCGGTGATCGTGAATATGCCGACCCCAGGCAAGCGCCTCATATCCGACCCGCAGGCCGCGTTTGGCCGCCCTCTCGCCGAGCTCGAAGAAGTCGGCTGCGGCACGATCAATCCCGCCCAGCGCCGCGGACGAGACATTCGAACAAACGAGAACGAGCTCGGTCCCCATCTCTTGCATCAGGTCGAATTTGCGTTCAGCCCGATCAAAGGTTCGGCTGCGCAAGGGTTCCGGCATGCCTTCAAAGTCCCGGAAGGGCTGAAAGAGCGTGATCTCCAGCCCATGATCCCTCACCATCTGACCGACCTGGCGCGGTGATTCATCGAAGGCGAGAAAGTCGTTCTCGAAGATTTCGACCCCATCGAAACCTGCCTTGGCAATGGCTTGAAGCTTTTCTTTGAGATCACCGCTGATCGAAACGGTCGCAATCGAGGTTTTCATTGTTTCATCCCGTTACTTGACGATTTTCAACAAACTCATCCGCGATCGCGACACGTCATTGCTGCTCAGATCGGGACTGGCCGCTAGATCGCCCGATCGGCGTGGCGAACGGCAGCTGCCAAGCGTCGCTCGTCCCTGCCAAGTTGATCGATCGGCGTCCGGTAGGTCTCCGTTGCGGTTGCCGCGGAAATGGCGGCAATCAAGGCTGTGATCGAGGTAAAGACGGCAACCGGCACCCAACCCATCGGCCCGGTGCCCATGACCGCCGCACTGATCGTCGGCGCGAAGCCGCCGAGCGCAAAACCGATCTGGGTTCCGACGGCCATGCCGGACAGACGCACGCGGGTGTCGAACATTTCGGCATAGAGCGCCGGCCAGATGCCGTTTGATGCACTGTAGACCACGCCGGAAAGCAGGATGCCGAGGACGAAGACGAGCATGAGGTTGTTCTGGCTGATGGCCCAGATGTAGGGCCAGATCAGCACTGCGCAGCCGATGGCGCCAAAGATGAACACGGGCTTGCGGCCGATGCGGTCTGCGAGAATGGCCCATGCGGGAATCGCGCCCAGCGCCACGATGTTGGCAAGCACCAGAACGGTCAGCATCGTCGAGCGATCGATATGCATGGTGTTGACGGCATAGGATAGCGTGAAGACGCTGAAGATCGTGCTGACGACGGAAATCAGCGCCGCAAAGATGATGCGCAGGACATCTGCCCAATAATTGGTGAGCAGCGAGACGAGCGGCAGCTTTACGATCTCGCCCTTCTTGGTCTCCTCCAGAAAGGCCGGGGTTTCGGCAAGCGTGCGGCGAACCCAGAATCCGACGATGACCACCACGAAGCTCAGGAAGAACGGGATACGCCAACCCCATGACATCAACGCGGCTTCATCGAGCTTTCCAAGCGGAATGAAGACCAATGTTGCAAGGATCAGTCCGGCCTGTGTTCCGCTCAGCGTGAAGCTGGTAAAGAAGGCCCGTCTATTTTCTGGCGCGTGCTCGAGCGTCATGGAGCTGGCGCCGGCCTGTTCACCGGCAGCCGAAATGCCTTGCAGCACGCGCGCCAGAACCAGAAGAATGGGCGCCAGGATGCCGGCCTGATTATAGGTCGGCAGGCAGCCGATGATGAAAGTCGAAAACCCCATAAGGAGCAGGGTGAAAGTCAGCACCTTCTTGCGGCCGAATTTGTCGCCGACGTGACCCAGGACGACCGCCCCCAGCGGCCGCATGATATAGGCAACGCCAAAGGTCGCGAATGAGGCGATGGCCGCCGTTTGCGGGTCTTCCGCCGAAAAGAAGATCTTCGGGAAAATGAGCGCTGCTGCGGTACCGTAGACGAAGAAATCATAATATTCGACGGCGCTTCCCAACCAGCTCGCAAGAGCCGCGCGCTTGGGTGTTTTATGTTCGATTTGTCTTTTCATGGTCGTTCCTCCCCAGAGCATTCGGATGTCGAGAACATATCGCAACCGTGCGCATCCGGCCTCCGCCTGCACCCGCTTGCAAGGACATCCGAGATCATCCTGACAGTCTTCGATGCTGCATGATGCAGCACCGTCACTCCTCGTCAGCAATAATGTACGAACTAGTTCGTTTTGTAAAGCGCCGCCAGCCTGCCATCCCGCAGCGCGTTGTTGCGAGCAATAGAAACAATGCGTTGAAGCAGCTTTTGCCTCACAGCCTGAGGCGTGAAGGCTTTGTAGTCTGGCTGAGCGCGCCTGCAGAGGCCGCATCATTATTTGTTGAAAATCTTGAAGATCAGGCAATATGAGCCGGACCAAGGATAATTCCTTCTCGCCTGGTACATGTAGAAGATAGGCGAGTACGGCGTGCCCTCGATTATCCCGCGACCCGCGGCTTACCGGCCGGCCTCGTTGCCATCTGCCAGCGGCACGAACAATCCAAGCTTGACGTCACGCAGCACCACATTCGTATGCATGCGCCGGATCTGCGGATTTTCCGCCATGATCACGGCGGCAATGTCGTCATAGTGCTCGACATCCCTGGCAGTGACGATCGCAATGAGGTCGACGGCGCCGGTGACGTAATAGACCTGCTGGATATGATCCTGCTTTTCCGCCCAAAGGCGGAACTTGGCAAGTGCATCGTAATTGTCCCGCTCGATCTCCATGCCGACAATGAACACCATTGGAGTTCCGGTCGCCTTGCGGTCGACAACTGCGATTTCCGCCTTGATGATACCGTCCTCGCGCAGCCGTTTCAGGCGCCGTTGCACAGCTGAAGTCGAAAGGCCGACCTCCTCCGCGATCGCTTCGGCGGTGAGCTGGCAATTGCGCTGGACGATATCGAGAATATCGCGATCAAAGCGATCCAGATTTTCCATTCACGCTCCTTTCGACGTCAATGAAATTAGGTGACGATATCTCTATTCCATCACAAAAGATGCACAAGGAATACATTTTTGCATTTTATATGCAAAATAATCGGAAATTGCGCGCAAATTCTGCTCTCCTTCACGATATTCTCCGCAAATTGTTTTTCATCGGAATTATATATGACAGAACTGTCCTCCCAGGCTCTTCGCGTGGAAGATCTCCACAAGAGCTTTGGGTCACATCAGGTCCTCAAGGGTGTTTCAACGACCGCCCATCAAGGGGACGTGATTTCCATCATCGGCTCGTCCGGCTCCGGGAAAAGCACGTTTCTGCGCTGCATAAACCTGCTTGAAATGCCCGATCGCGGCCGCATCGTCGTCAACGGCGAGGAAGTCGCGCTGAGGCAGGGACGCCATGGACAGATGCATCCGAAAAGCTGGCGGCAGATCGAACGCATCCGCAGCGGATTGGGCATGGTATTTCAAAGCTTCAATCTATGGGCGCACATGACCGTTCTTGAAAACATCATCGAGGCTCCGGTGCATGTCCTCGCCGTCCCCCGTCGCGAGGCGATCGAAAAGGCAGAGGCTCTTCTCAATAAAGTCGGGCTTTACGACAAGCGCGACGCCTATCCCGCCTTTCTATCCGGCGGTCAGCAGCAAAGAGCAGCGATCGCTCGCGCGCTTTGCATCGACCCGGCAGTGATGCTCTTCGACGAGCCGACATCGGCGCTCGACCCCGAACTGGTCGGCGAAGTCCTCAAGGTCATCCGCGACCTCGCAGAGGAGGGTCGAACCATGCTGCTGGTCACGCACGAAATGCGCTTTGCCCGCGATGTCTCGAACCACGTTCTCTTCCTGCATCAGGGACGGATCGAGGAGGAAGGGCCGCCTAAGCAGATCTTCGACGCCCCGATCAGCACCCGCTGTCGGGAATTTACCGGCATGCTGACCTCTTGATCCACATCCCATTCGTAGACAACACCATTAGGAGAATCCCTTTTATGAGACTGGTTTCCACTCTATTCGCCGGGCTTGCCCTCGCGCTTTCTTCGATGACCGCGCAGGCCGAGGTTCGCTTCGGCATCATGAACGAATCCTACCCGCCCTTCTTCGCCAAAGATGCCTCCGGTAAATGGCAGGGCTGGGAAATCGATATGATGGACGCCGTCTGCGAGCAGATGAAAGAGAAATGCTCGATCGTCGAACTTTCCTGGGATGGCCTCATTCCGGCGCTTCAGAGCAAGAAATTCGATGTCATCTGGTCATCGATGTCGAATACGGCCGAGCGTTCGAAGATCATCGATTTCACCGACAAATATTATAATACGCCCAGCACGCTGATCGGCCCGAAGGATCAGAAGACCGGCGCAACAGCAGACGACGTCAAGGGCAAGACCATCGGCATCCAGGTGTCGACGATCCAGTCGGAATATTACAAGAAGTATTTTGCCAAGGTCGCCGACGAAAAGACCTATCAGACGCTCGACGAGGCATTTCAGGACCTCGCTGCAGGCCGCATCGACTACGTCTTCGGCGATTCCCTTGCGCTTGATGCCTTCCTGAAAAGCGACAGCGGCAAGGATTGCTGCGCCAAGATGGGCGACGTCGCCGACGACAAGGAAGTTCTCGGAGCCGGCGTTTCCGGCGGTCTGCGCAAGGAAGACACCGAGCTGAAGGCAAAACTCAATGCGGCGATCGCCGCGGTGCGCGCCAGCGGTGAATATGACGAGATCACCAAGAAGTATTTCAGCTTCGATATCTACGGCGCCAAGTAAACGATCGCGGCGATGGCGACCTCTCCTCAGGGCATTCTGGATCTGCTCTCCCCCTATCCGCCCGGATGGGGTGGAGTACTCTTGACCGGGGCTGCCTCCACGGTCGCCATCTCCGCCGGCGCTTTTCTGATCGGCCTTCTGCTCGGTACGGGCGGCGCGCTGGGCAAGCTCTCGGGCATAAGGCCGCTCCGGCTGCTGCTCGAACTCTATACGACCACCGTCCGTGCCGTTCCCGAGCTGATCCTGATCGTAGGGCTATATTATGCGGGCATGGATGGCCTCAATCGGCTCCTCATTGCACTCAATCTGCCGGCCTTCGAATTGAATGGCTTCGCCGTCGCGGTCGCCGTGCTCGGCTTCGTGCAGGGCGCCTATATGACGGAAGTCCTGCGCGGCGCGATCCTGGCGATCCCCGTTGGCCAGATCGAGGCGGCAAAGGCATTCGGCATGGGGCCACAGCTTCGCTTCCGCCGCATTATCCTGCCCGCCTTGCTGCCGAATGCCTTGCCCGGTCTTGCCAATCTATGGATGTCGATCACCAAGGACAGCGCTCTCGTCGCGGTCGTCGGCTACCAGGAGCTGGCTCTCGCCACACGCCTGGCCGGCGCAAGCACCAAACACTACTTCATCTTTTTCCTGGCATCCGCGCTCATCTATCTTGCTCTCACACTGGTCTCGAACGCCATATTCAATCTGGTCGAGCGGCGAGTGCGGCGCGGTCAGCCGAAGCTTACGTGAGGAGTGCCAACATGACCTTCTCATGGATATCATCATATTGGCCGCTTCTGTTGACGGGAGCCGTGCAGACGCTGTCGCTGCTTGCGATCTCCGTCGTCTTCGGCTTCGTCATTGCCATCGGCCTTGCCTTCGCCCAGGTCAGTGGCGGCCCCATCTTGCGAAGCCTTGCCCGTGGCTACTGCACCTTCTTCCGGGGCACGCCTTTGCTGATACAGCTCTGGCTGCTCTACTACGGTGTCGGCTCTCTTCTGCCTGTCATCCCGGGAATCCGCCAAAGCCTGTTCTGGCCGATCCTGCGCGAAGGTTTCTTCTTCGCAGCCGTCAGCTTCACGCTGAACTATGCAGCCTATGAGGCGGAGGTTTTGCGCGGCGCGTTGCTGGCCGTCCCGAAAGGCGAGCTGGAAGCCGGCCGCGCATTCGGCATGCGCCCCCTGACGCTCACCCGACGCATCTGGCTGCCACGCGCCATCCGCATCGCATTGCCGACGATCGGCGGAGAAATCGTCATGCAGCTGAAGGCGACACCGCTCGCCTTCACCGTCACCGTGATGGACCTCTACGCCGTTGCCACAAAAGTTCGCCAGGACACCCTGCTGGTCTACGAACCGCTTGTTGTCGTTACCGTCTTCTATCTCATCATTACAGCCGTCATCGCGCGAAGCTTCCGTTTCCTGGAAGCGCAGGTGCCGGTGCGGCGCTAACCCACGGCACGAAGGAGAGAGCAGACTTCTCCGCAGATCCGAGCCATTTTGGAGATTCCATTCATGAGCAAACTCTTGATCCTCGACGGCGGCATGAGCCGCGAACTGCTGCGTCTCGGCGCAGAATTGAAACAGCCGGAATGGTCGGCGCTGGCGCTCGTCAATTCGCCGGAGATCGTCCGGCAGGTCCATGACGAATTCATTGCCGCCGGATCGGACGTTGTTACAACGAACAGCTATGCGCTCGTCCCTTTCCACATTGGTGAGGAGCGGTTCTGGAAGGAAGGGGCCGATCTCATTGCCCTGTCCGGGCGGCTGGCGCGCGACGCCGCGAATGCCTGTAAGGATCGAAAAATCCTGGTCGCCGGTTCGCTGCCCCCGATCTTCGGCTCCTACGAGCCGCAGAATTTCGATCCGTCACGGGTACAGGACTATCTCAAGGTTCTGGTTGAAAACCTCGATCCCTATGTCGATGTCTGGCTCGGCGAAACCCTCAGCCTGATCGCGGAGGGAGAGGCGGTTCGGGCTGCCGTCGCTGAAACAAGCAAGCCGTTCTGGATCTCCTTCACGCTGGCGGATGATGCCGCGCAAAGGAATGGCGCCTCGCCCAAGCTCCGATCCGGCGAACCCGTCGACGATGCGGCTCGCTGGGCCGCCTCATCCGGCGCCGACGCACTCCTGTTCAACTGCAGCAAACCGGAAGTCATGCGAAAGGCCGTCGATGCGGCAGCGGAGGTTTTCAAGCAGGGCGGCAACAATCTCCAGATCGGCGTCTATGCCAATGCTTTCGAGGGAGAACAAGGCGAGTCGGCCGCCAACGAAGGCCTTCATGAGACCCGAGAGGATCTGAATGATGACGCCTATTCGCGCTTCGCCTGCTCGTGGGTCGATGCCGGCGCGACGATGGTCGGCGGCTGTTGCGGGATCGGCGCCGGGCATATCCATCGGCTGAAGAAGGCCCTCCTTTATCCTCAACGAGCGTAGGAGAGCCTTCCACAAGCATCGACCCAGCAGGATCGGGATAGGCTGTATCAGAACGATCAGGCAGCCTTGAAGGGAGCGCTTGCAGCCCTGTAGGCAATCAAATCCTCGATCGTCACAAGATGGAGGCCATGCCGCTCGGCGAAAACTTCGAGCTCTGGAAGACGCGCCATCGTGCCGTCGTCATTCGCCACTTCGCAGATGACGCCGGCCGGCGAAAGGCCGGCAAGCCGGGCCAGATCCACGGCTGCTTCCGTGTGCCCCGGACGCGACAGGACGCCGTTTGGATGCGCGCGAAGCGGAAAGATATGACCGGGACGGGCAAATTCCTCCGGACGCGATCCATCCCTGATAAGGGCTTGAACGGTTGCCGCCCTGTCAGCGGCAGATATTCCGGTCGTGGTTTCCGGGATGTAGTCGACCGAAACGGTGAAAGCGGTCTTGAGGACTTCCGTGTTGCGCGGCACCATCAACGGAATGTCGAGTTCGTCGAGCCTCTCGCCCTCCATCGGAACGCAGATGAGACCGCGGGCATGATTCATCATGAACGCGATCGCCTGCGGTGTGACCGCTTCCGCGGCAATCACCAGATCGCCTTCGTTTTCGCGGTCGCGATCATCGACAACCACAATGATCTCGCCCCGCGCAATCGCAGCGATCGCATCTTCAATTTTCGAAATTGCCATTTTCCTGCCTTTCAAGGGTTGCCGTTTGGAGCGGCGTGCATGGCCGGTTAAGGCCACCATTTTCCCTTGGGCGAACAAGCATGTGAACGCCACCACGACGCGGCGTCTCCTGCGTTGCTCTCTTCCATCCGGACTATACCGTCGGCTCCGGCATCTCACCGGATCTGCTGACCCTTCCGAAAGCTCGGAAGGCGCTCGCGGGCTCGAGGAAACTCCCCATACCGCCGGTGGGGAATTACACCCCGCCCTGAGAACAAGTGGAAGATAAGGGATCAATGCCTCATTCCGCAAGAGGCTTTGATCGCCGAATCGTCGAGAATCCGATCCGCCCAATGAACGCACCGTTCCTCATTGTCGAACTACGACATGATCAAGCCGCCATCGACATTGATCGTCTGGCCGGTGATATAGGCCGCATCGTCGCTGGCAAGGAAAGTGACGAGACCGGCGACGTCTTCACCCGATCCGGCCCGTTTCATCGGAATGCCCTCGACCCATTCCTTCATGAGTTCGCCGGGGCCGTAATTGCCCAAAAGCTTGCCCCAAGCCTGGTCGTTATAGGCCCACATGTCGGTTTCGATGATGCCGGGGCAAAAGGCGTTCACGGTGATGCCTTCGGTGGCGACTTCCTTGGCAAGGCTCTGGGTAATGCCGACGACGCCCATCTTCGATGCCGCATAATGCGGCGTGTAGATGAAACCGTCCCGCGCCTGGCCGGAGGCGGTATTGATGATACGGCCCCCGCGGCCATGTTTGCGCATGCGGGCAATCGCCTCCTGGGCGCAGAGGAAGACGCCCTTGGTATTGACCGCCATGACCTTATCCCATTCGCCCTCGGTCATATCCTCGACGCGGGCAATGGTGATGACACCGGCATTCTGGATGGAGATATCGACGGCGCCGAAGGCTGCCTCGGCAGCGTCGTAAAGGCCCTTCACGCTAGCCTTGTCCGTCACGTCGCCGACGAAGGAAATCGCCTTTCCGCCATCAGCCTTGACCGCATCGGCGACCGCATGGACGGAATCCTCATTGGCCGAGACCACCAGATTAGCACCTTCGCGCGCAAACCGCCGGGCGATCGCAGCCCCGATGCCGCGGCTCGCGCCGGTGATGACGACAGTCTTGTTTTCGAAACGCTGCATTTCCTATTCCTTTCGCGGTGACAGCCACGCCAGGCGCCGGCTCAAGGAGCCGATCGCCCTGCCTTTTGCTGACGACTTCAAACGGCAGCCAAGATAATTCCGGCAAACTCCGATGCCTTCAGCGACGCGCCTCCGACGAGAGCGCCATCGACGTTGGAAACGCCGAAAATCGCCCTTGCGTTCGATGCTTTGACCGAACCGCCATAGAGAATCCTGACATCCTGCCCCTCTTCTCCCAGCCGGTTTTCAAGCGCCTGGCGGATAGACGAATGCATCTCCTCAATCTGCTCGAGGGTCGGAACCAGTCCTGTTCCGATCGCCCATACTGGTTCATAGGCGATCGTCGTGTTCGAACTGGTTGCGGTGTTTGGAATTGACGCTTCCAGCTGGGCACGAACCACTTCGATCGCCCTGCCCTCGTCCCGTTCTGAACGTGTCTCCCCGACGCAAATGATGCTCGCCAGCCCGGCCTCATGGACCGCGACAGCCTTGGCCGCAACTGCGGCATCCGCCTCCCTATAGGCCGAGCGCCGCTCGGAATGTCCCAGAATCACGAAACGAGCGCCGATTTCGGCGAGCATCTCGGCAGAAACATCTCCGGTATAGGCGCCCGAGGTCTGCGCGTGGCAATCCTGTGCTCCAATGGCAATCCTTGACCCTCGCGCCCGTTCAACCGCCTTTTCCACCAGCGTGAAGGGCGGGCAAACGACGATGTCGCACGCCGCCTCGCCCATCATTCCCTTCAGCGCCTCGATCTCAGCCAGGGAAGAAGCGAGACCGTTCATTTTCCAGTTGCCGGCAATCAGTTTCTTCATCGCATCACCAGCAGCAGAAGCCGCCATCGACGAGTAGGTCGACGCCCGTCACGAAGCTTGCGGCATTCGACAGCAGGAAGACGGCGGGGCCGACCATCTCATCCACCGTTGCCATGCGCTGCATCGGCGTCTGCTCTTCGAAAAGCTTGGTCTGGTGAACCATTTCCGGACGCGTGTTCATCGGCGTCGCGGTATATCCCGGCGAGATGGTGTTGACGCGGATGCCGCGGCCAACCCACTCCATCGCGAGCGACTTCGACATGTGGATCACGCCGGCTTTGGAGGCGTTGTAATGAGCCTGGCTCAGGCCGCGATTGACGATGACGCCGGACATGGAGGCGATATTGACGATCGATCCGCGTCCGTTCTTCAGCATCGCGCGTGCTTCCGCCTGGCAGGACAGAAAAACGCCCTTCAGGTTGATGTCCATCAGCGTCTGGTACTGGTCTTCTTCCATTTCCTCCGCGGGATTGGCATTGGCGATACCGGCGGCATTGACGGCAAGCGTCAAGGCGCCAAGCTCCGCCTCTGTGCGAGCAACCGCATCCGCAAGAGAAGATTTGCTGGTGACATCAGCCGCAATCTGGATGGAGCGGCGGCCGGCCGCCTCGATATGCGAAGCCGTATTCACCAAACCGTCGTCAGAGCGACGGTCAAGAAGCGCGACGTCGGCGCCGCATTGGGCAAGACCGATCGCGATACGCTGCCCGATCCCGCTTCCAGCGCCGGTCACAAGCGCGACCTGTCCCTCAAGATCGAAAAGCTTCAGGGCGTTCAGAGTGATGTCGGACACCGCTCTTCCTTTCTGTTTGTCTAGATTGTCGCAAGTTCCATGACAGAGACGTCATTGGCCTCGTCACGATTGAGAATGCCTGCCTGCTTGCCCTGTGCAAGCACGAGAATCCGGTTGGAGACACCAAGTACTTCCTCGAGATCGGAGCTGACGACGATGACAGCCACCCCCTGCTTTGCGAGGTTGACGATGATGTCGTAGATGCTGGCGCGCGCGCCGACATCGATGCCTCGGGTCGGCTCATCGAGGACGACGACCTTGGGGTCACGCATCAGCCACTTTGCAATGACGACCTTTTGCTGGTTGCCGCCTGACAAGTCCGAGGCATATTGCTCGGCCTGACCTTTGACGCCGAACTTCGCCACAGCCTTTTCGGCGAAAGCACGTTTGATTCGTGATGTGATCCAACGCCCGCCGAGCTTGTCGAGATTGGCATAGATGATGTTTTCACTGATGCGATGGCCGACGACGAGACCCTGTTCCTTGCGATCCTCGGGCACCATCACGATGCCCTTGGCGATCGCATCGGCCGGATCGCGGAGCTTGAGCTCTTCACCCTCCAGCCTGATCGAGCCGGCGCTGATCGGATCGGCACCGGAAATGGCGCGGACAAGTTCGGTGCGGCCGGCACCAACCAGCCCGGCAATGCCGAGGATCTCACCGCCGCGAACATCGAACGTTACGTCACGGAAGGACCCGTCAGGCGAGTTCAGTCCGCTGACCTGCAGAACAGGGCGATTCGTCGGTTCGGGAAGAGCCGGGAACATCCGGTCCAGCGAACGGCCGACCATGCTTTCAACGATGGTACGGACGGGTGTGGCGCTGTCGGCGAACTCCTGGACGCGCTCGCCATCGCGCAGGACGACGATGCGATCGGTGATCTGCTTGATCTCTTCCATGCGGTGGGAGATGTAAACAATGCCGACACCTTCGGACCGAAGCTTTCTCACCTGCTCGAACAGCGCTTCCGTCTCCGCTCCACCAAGTGCGGCCGTCGGTTCGTCGAGGATCAGCAGCTTGGCATTGAGCGCCAATGCCTTGGCGATTTCGATGAGCTGCTGGTTGGCAGTCGACAGACCCGCGACCTTGCGCGTCGCCGGAATATGCAAATTCAGGCGGGCAAGCTGTTCCTGCGCACGCCGAACCATCTGGGGGCGATCGACAGCCCCGTTCTTCATCGGCCATCGCCCGATGAAGACATTTTCGGCGATCGAAAGATGCGGCAGGAGCTGCAATTCCTGATGGATCAGGACGACGCCCTTGTCGATCGCCTCGCGTGGAGTGGCTGGGGCATAGGGCTGCCCCAGCCATGTCATCGCTCCCTCGGAAGGCGTGCGTGACCCGGCGATAATGCCCGACAAGGTCGACTTGCCGGCCCCGTTTTCGCCGAGAAGCGCGACCACCTCACCCGCATAGACATCAAGGCTGATATTCTTCAGCACCTGAAGCGGTCCATAGCGCTTGGATATGCCCCTCAGGGAAAGAACGGGCTCAGTCACGGCGCACCTCCTCAAGATTTCAGGACGATTACGGGTGGTTGGCGATGAAGCCGGCCACGTTTTCCTTGGTCGTCAGCGTGGCGTCCATCAGCTGTACTGCAGGCACCTTCTCGCCGGCGACGAGCTTGACGGCATTGGCGACCGCATCGCGGCCCATTTTCTGCGTCTGCTGCGTCGCGGTCACGTCGAAGACACCCTTGCTGAGCGCTTCCAGAGCCGCCGTATCGCCATCGAAGCCGCCGACAACGATCTTCTGGGATGGGTTTGCAACCTTGATCGCCTGTGCGGCGCCGAGCGCAAGTGCATCGGCCTGAGCAAATACGATCGATACATCCGGATTTGCCTGCAGCATGTTCTGCATGATCTGGAAGCCCTCGTCCTGGGCCCACATGTTGGAATATTGTTCGGCAACCACCTTCACGCCTGGATTTGCCTTCAACGATTCAGCGCAACCCTTGCTGCGGTCGACTTCAGGCGTGGTGCCTTTCTGACCGTGGATGATCACCATCTTGCCCTTGCCGCCGGCCTGCTTGAGGATGTAGTCGCAAACGCCCTTGGCGGACGCGACGGAATCTGTTGCAAGGAAGGTGTCGCCAGGCGCGCCGTCGGCGTTGCGGTCGACGTTGACGACCGGAATACCGGCATTCTTGGCAAGCTTGACGGGAACGGTTGCAGCCGCGGCGCCGGCCGGAATATAGATCAAGGCATCGATATTCTGGGTCAGCAGATCCTGGATCTGGTTGATCTGCGTCGGACCATCGCCCTTGGCATCCACGGTCACGACCTGAATGCCACGCTTCTTGGCCTCATCCTCGACGGACTGCTTGATCTGGTTGAAGAAGTTTGCCTGCAGGTTTGCGACGGCCAGGCCAATCTTCTTAGTGTCTTTTGCCTGAACAGAGCCCAATGACATCGCCAGCACGGCGGCCGAGGCCAGAAGAATGCGCGCAAGTTTCATTTCATTTCCTCCTTTTTTAGTGAACCCTTGGGCATATCCTCCCCCTCGGGCAAATGATCCGCTCCAAACCTTTCGGAGAGGAAATCGCTGGGATCCGCCGGACGCGGACCCGAATATCAGGCCCGCCGCCTGCGGATCGTTTCCGCACCGACCGCAAGCACGATGACGATGCCGATGATGACCTGCTGCAGGAATGGCGAGACGTTGAGCAGATTGAGCCCGTTGCGCAGGACACCAATGATCAGGACGCCGATCAGCGTGCCGCCGATACCGCCAGATCCACCGGAGAGCGAAGTGCCGCCAATGACGACGGCCGCAATCGTATCGAGTTCGTATCCAAAGCCGCTGGACGGCTGAACGGAATCGAGACGAGCCGCCAGCACGATACCGGCCAGACCGGCAAGCACTGCGCTTGCGACATAGACGGCAATCGTCACGAGCTGGACATTGATGCCGGCGAGACGAGCCACTTCCGGATTGCCACCCACGGCATAGAGCATGCGCCCCTCGGAGCGGAAGTGAAGGAACACCCAGGCCACGGCGACGACCGCCAGCATCAGGAAGACCGTTGCCGTCAGCACACCGAAATGCCGATCGATCGCGAGCATCATGAACCAGTCGGGAAATCCGACGATCTGCTGGCCATCCGTGATCATGTTCGCGACGCCGCGCGCAGCCGACATCATCGCCAATGTCGCGATAAAGGCCGGGACCCTGAAGAGGGTGACGAGAAGTCCGACGATCAGTCCGCTTACCGCAGAGGCGACAAGTGCGACAACGATCCCGGCCGCAAGCGGCAGGCCGGCAATATTTGCCGTCCAGCCCATGACCATCATGGCGAGCGCAAGAACCGAACCGACCGAAAGGTCGATACCGCCGATCAGGATGACGAAGGTCATGCCGACAGCCATGATTCCGAGCACGGTGATCTGATCAAGAATGTTGAGACCGTTGCGGAGCGAAAGAAATGCATCGGTGCTGAGGCTCAGAAAAACGCAAAGAGCGAGCAATCCGACAAGCGGTCCGGTCGCGCCGGTGAGCTTTCTCAGCCACGCACCGGACGGACGGCTCTGTTCATTGACGTCGATCGCCACCATCATTCCTCCCTGGGACTTACAGCTAGCGGCCATGCTTGGCGGCTAGGTTTTCAAGCTAGAATATTTATTCACATATGCTGGAAAATTCATTACCAATTCACCTTGGCACTGTCAACCGGGTCTTTTCGGCCTATTTTGACAACAACTCATCCGCGGGGGCTTGACTAACGATCCTCTTGTGCAAAAATATAAATGAATGAATATTTATTCACACGAGGAAATGATGGAGCCTTCCGAACTTGAACGCGTTGCTCGCCAGATACGTCTGCGAGACCTCCAGGCAGTCTACGAGGCAGGGGCCGGACATATTGGCGGCGAGATGTCCGTGATCGATCTCCTGACCGCACTGTATTTCCGCGTGCTGCGCGTCTGGCCGGATCAACCGAAACACCCTGATCGGGACAGGTTTGTGCTGTCGAAGGGACATACGGCATGCGCACTTTACGTCACTCTGGCGAAGCGCGGCTTCATTCCAGAAGACGAGATTTCAACGTTCCTGAAGCCGCATTCGCGGCTCAATGGCCATCCCAATTGCAACAAGGTGCCGGGTGTCGAAACCAATACTGGTCCTCTCGGGCACGGTCTGCCGGTCGCGGTTGGCATGGCCAAGGCGGCGAAGTTATCCGGCGCTGGCTACCATACCTACGTGATCACCGGCGACGGCGAGATGCAGGAGGGCTCCAATTGGGAAGCGATCATGGCCGCGGCGCAGTTCCGGCTTGATAACCTCACCCTAGTTGTCGACCACAACCGTTTCCAGCAAGGTGCCGCGCTCTCGGATACGAATGATATCGCGCCGCTTCGCCCGAAGCTCGAAGCCTTTGGCTGGGACGTTACCGAAATCGACGGCAACAACATGCATGAGGTTGTCCCGACGCTCGAACACCGAAGCGATCGCCCCCATTGCATCGTGGCCCATACCAACAAGGGGCATGGGATCTCCTTCATGCAGGATCGTGTCGACTGGCACCACAAGGTTCCGAATAAAGAACAATACGAAGTCGCATTGGCAGAATTGTCGGAGGCACTTTAATGAACGCGCCTGTGAATGCACCCAACCTCCATGACTGCCGAGACGCTTTCGCATCGACCCTCGAGCGCCTCGCGGTCGAGAATGAAACGATCGTCGCAGTCTGCAACGATTCGGTCGGATCCTCGAAGCTTGGCGGCTTCAAGTCGAAATTCCCCGATCGCCTGGTCAATGTCGGCATCGCCGAGCAGAACATGGTCGGCGTCGGCGCGGGTCTCGCAAACGGCGGACGCCTCCCCTATGTCTGTGGCGCCTCGCCGTTCCTCACAGGCAGATCGCTCGAGCAGATCAAGGCCGACATCTCCTACTCGAATGCCAACGTCAAGCTCGTCGGCATTTCGTCCGGAATGGCCTATGGCGAGCTCGGTCCGACCCATCACTCGATCGAGGACTTCGCCTGGACGCGCGTTCTGCCCAACCTCCCCGTGATCGCGCCTTGCGACCGCATTGAGACGGCGGCGGCGGTGGAGTGGGCAGCAAATTACAATGGCCCCTGCTTCCTGCGCCTGTCGCGGGTCGGCGTGCCCGACCTCCTGCCGGAAGGCCACAAGTTCGAGCTTGGAAAGGCCAATCTCCTGCGTGAAGGTTCCGATGTCACGCTCATCGCAAACGGAACGTTGACCCATCGCATGGTGAAGGCCGCCGAGTTTCTCGCGCAACGCGGCATAGAGGCCAGAGTGCTCAATCTCGCCACGGTTCGCCCGATCGACGAGGATGCCATCATTGCGGCCGCCAGGGAAACCGGCGCGATCGTGACCGCGGAAGAACATTCGATCTTTGGCGGGCTGGGATCGGCCGTGGCCGAGGTTGTCGTCGACAACGTCCCCGTCCCGATGACGCGCCTCGGCGTTCCCGGCATCTACGCGCCGACCGGATCGGCCGAATTCCTGCTCGACGAATTCGGCATGGCCCCCTCGGCTATTGCGGACGCCGCGCAAGCGCTTATCAAGCGCAAATAGACGAACAGCACGCATTCAAGACGGGGCGGCTTGCCGCCCCCGCCTTATCGTGAGAACCGGATGATTTTAGGCCGAATCGGCCTAAAATCTGAATCCGCTCCAAAATCAAAGAAGTAGAGCATGATGTCGCCCGAGAACCGCTTACATGTTTCGGCACCATGCTTCGGTGGAGGATATGATGCGGGCCATTCTGGCAATCGACCAGGGAACCACCAATTCCAAGGCGGTACTGGTCTCCGAGAACGGAGACATCATTGCCAGAGGCTCTGCTCCGGTAGGCATCTCCTATCCGCAGCCCGGTTGGGTCGAGCAGGATCCCGATCGGATTTACGCATCCGTCTGTGAAGCGATCGCACTATGCCTGCAAAACGCGCCTGGCGCGACAATCGAAGCGATAGCGATCTCCAACCAGCGAGAATCCGTCACTATTTGGGATGCCGAGACGGGCAAGGCGCTTGGACCAGTTTTGAGCTGGCAATGCCGGCGCACGGCGCCGGACTGCGAGCGTCTCATCGCCGATGGACATCTCAAGCGCGTGGAGGCGCTGACCGGCCTCCCCCTTGATCCGATGTTTCCCGGCCCGAAGTTCCGATGGCTTCTCGATCGGGTCGCGCGCGGAAAAAAGGTCCGCATCGGCACGATCGACAGCTGGCTCATTCATCGCCTTACCGGCCGCCGCAAGCATGTCTGCGACGCCTCGAACGCCGCGCGAAGCCAGTTGTTCGACCTTGAGGCCCAAGCCTGGAGCAGGGAATTAGGCGCGATTTTCGGGGTCGATATCCGGCTCCTTCCGGAAGTGCTCGACAGCTCCTCGGACTTCGGAACGACGCTTGGTCTTGCCGGCGTTCCGGATGGCACGCCAATCAGGTCGGCCATCGGCGACAGCCATGCGGCCTTGTTTGGCCACGGAGCCTTCAAGCCGGGCGACGGCAAGGCGACCTTCGGAACGGGCTCGTCCGTCATGACCACTCTTCCGCGCTTCATCGCACCGCGCAATGGCATCACCACAACGGTCGCCTGGCGCATCGCCGGACAACCGACCTTCGCATTCGAAGGCAATATCCTCGTGTGCGCCGCGAGCCTGCCATGGATGGCCGGCATCCTGGGCCTTCCGGACGTTGCCTCCCTTGTCGACCTGGCGGCAACCGCCGAGCCTGATGGCCCGGGCTTCGTGCCCGCCTTCGTCGGGCTGGGCGCACCTTACTGGAATTCCGACGCCCGCGCACTTTTCTCGCAGATCAACTTCAGCACCACCCGCGCGCAGATGGCGCGCTCGGTCACCGACTCGATCGCTTTCCAGGTTCATGACGTGATTGCAGCGATGCAGGCACAGAGCGGTGGCGATCTCGGCATGCTTTACGTCGACGGCGGCCCGAGCCAGAACCGCTTTCTCATGCAGTGCGTATCAAACCTGGTAAAACACGCTGTCATCCAGTGCGAGGCGCCGGAAGCGTCGGCGCTTGGGGCAGCCTATCTTGCAGGTCTTTCGATAGGCCTGTGGCCGGATCTCGATGCCATCGCGGCGCTTCCGAGAAACAACAAGGTCATCGAGCCGGAAAACATCGACAGTACGGGCCTCCTGAACAGGTGGAATGATGCGCTGGCCCGCTCGACGTTGCGCACAACTCCGGTTAAAGGTGAATAAAAATTCACCCCGGGATCAACGATGGCTCGCCTTAACGAACTCCGCCTCATCTCAAGAGTTGCCCAGATGTACCACATAGAGGGCAAGCGGCAGGCGGACATCGCGCAGCACCTTCGCCTGTCGCAGGCAACCGTGTCGCGAATGCTGAAGCGAGCCGAGGCGGAAGACATCGTGCGCACGAGCGTCATCCCGCCCGTAGGCACCTACAGCGATCTCGAGGGAGCGCTGCGCGAGAAGTACGGTCTCCCCGAGGCGATTGTCGTCGAATGCACGGAGGATCGCGACGGTGCCATCATGGCCCGGATCGGCGAAGCTGCCGCGCATCTTCTGGAGGTGACGCTTGCGCCCGGCGAAATCATCGGCGTGTCGAGCTGGAGCCAGACGATCTTCAGGATGGTGGAAAACATTCATCCGCAGAAGAGCGCCCAGGCCAAGTACGTCGTGCAGACGCTTGGCGGCATGGGCGACCCGTCGGTCCAAACCCATGCCACCCAGCTGACCACCCGCCTCGCCCGACTGACCGGTGCCGAGCCGAAGCTTCTTCCAGTACAGGGCGTCACGACCTCCCGCGAGGCCAAACTCCTGATGCAGGCGGATCCGTTCGTGCGGGAGACCATGGATCTTTTCGGCAGCATCACGCTCGCCATCGTCGGCATAGGGGCCGTGGAGCCGTCGGAACTTCTGGCGAGATCCGGCAACATCTTCTCGTCGCGGGAGCTCGCCGATCTTGCCGAAGCAGGTGCAGTCGGCGATATATCGCTGCGGTTCTTCAACAAGGACGGCAAGCCTGTGAAGACGCCGCTCGACGAGCGTGTCATCGGCTTCCCGCTTGAAGATCTGGAACGAGTCGATCGGGTCATCGCGCTTGCCGGCGGAGCGAAGAAGACCGCGGCAATCGCCGGCGCCCTGAGGATAGGAGTTATCGATACGCTGATAACGGACAAGTTCAGCGCCGAGCGTCTTATAGAATCATAGGCGACCACAGCGGCAACAATCTGTCGCCAATGAAATCGACAGGCCCACCCTGTCGAGAGATGCCGCCATCACGCGATCTCCGCGAGCATGTCGCCCGTCTCGACTTCGCCGCCATCTATTTCGGTGATCTGCCTGATACGGTCGGCCTGCGGGGCTGCGATCTTGTTGAAGACCTTCATCGCTTCGATGATGAAGAGCGTCGGCCCCTATACGATGGGGTCAAAAGAACTTTTGATGGCACAGCGCTGCGACCGACGGAATAGCTATAACCAGCGGACGTATCGAAGCCACATCGGCGTCGCGCATTCAGGCCCAGCCGTCCGACAGGTGGCTGAGATAAGCCTTTTTAATCATGTGCAGGCACTGCAACCGGTGGAACCGGGCTTGGTGTCCGGCTCTGCAAAAGTTCGCCACGCTCTTCCAGAACGGGATAGGCTGCGGCGGCAACGAGGTGGGAATTGATCTGCTTGAGGTCGCGCAGAAGGTCGAGGTGAAGTGAGCTGGTCTCGGCGGTCTCGATCCCGCCCTGGCGCAAACGCTGGAAATGGGCTTCCGTCCCCTCGCGCTCCGCCTTGCGGAAAATCACCTTCTCCTCCGCCAGCATGCGGGCGGCACTTTCATTCTGCGTCATGAACAGGGCAGCCGCCGTCTGGAGGTTCGACTGCAATCGGTCGAACAATGTTGCGAGTTCGAGCTGTCCTTCCTTCGAGAAGCTCAAACCTCGGCGCAGGCGTTTTGCCAGGTGCGGCAGAAGGTTCTGGTCGAGCACGTCGCCGGCATGTTCCATGTTCATCGAAAACAGCAGTATTTCGTTCAGGCGCCGCCGGTCGGCTTCGCCGAGCTCATCGGGATCGATCGATGTCAGATAGGTCTTTACCGCCGTGTTCAGGCTATCGAGGATATTGTCCAGCGACCGCAATCGCGTCAGCGCCTTTCGATCCGTGTCCGACAAGGCAGACTTGGCGCCTGCAAGCATTTCCGAGAGCACGTCCACCAGTCTCAGCGCCTCGCGCGCTGCCGCGCCGAGAGCAACCACGGGCGTTTCCTTGGCCGCCGGATCGAGATATCTCGGGCGGGTCGGATCGGCCTCGTCGATCTTCTGCGGCAGCAACTTGGTCAATAGATCGGCATAGGGCCGCAATAGCGGCATGAACACCACGGCCAAAACGACATTGAAGGCAGTATGAAAATTGGCGACAGCGCGGGCGCTGTCGCTATCGATCATTGCCGAAAGGCGCGCGGCTGGTTCCAGCAGGCCGATCATCGCGATCACACCGACAATGCGCGTCAACATATTGCCGATGGGCAGCCGCTTCACCGATAGATCCGTTCCCGATTGCCCTTCGATGAGTGGGTTGATCGCGGTGCCGAGATTGGCGCCGAGAACGAGTGCAAAGGCCTGGTCGACATCGACGAGCCCCTTGCTTGCAAGCGACATGATGAGCAGCACCACGGCCACGCTGGAATGGGCAGCCCATGTCAGAATGGCTGCGAGAAGCATACTCAGCACCGGCGTCGCAGCGATCGCATCAAGGACGTAGGCGAGCGCCTTCGATCCCTCATACTGCGTCATGAGGTCGAGGAGCTGATGCAGCGCCAGAAGCATGAAGCCAAGCCCGATCATGACGCGGCCAAGATCGTGCACGCGTGAATTCCCGGTTCGGCGGAACATCAGCACGCCGATCAGGATCAGCGCCGGCGAAGCCGCTGCGACGTTGAAAGATAACACCTGGACGATCAACGTCGTGCCGACATTCGCTCCCAGCATGACGGCAAGCGCCGGCACGAGATCCACCAGCCCGCCGGCTGCAAAGCCCGAAGCCATGAGACCGGTAGCGGTACTGCTCTGCAGGATGGCAGTGACGCCGATCCCGGCAAAAAATGCCTTCGTGCGATTGCTGAGCGCGCGGCCGAGAAAGGAGCGCAGATCGGGGCCGAAGGCGCGCTGGATACCGGTCTGCACCATGCGCGTACCCCAGAGCAAAAGGGCGATGTGGCCGGCCAGAGCAACGAGGCCGAGAATAAGCGCCATGATGGACCTCCATTTGCCTGCGATCCCGGACAAATGCCGAGCATCAATATCGCGATTATCTAACTTTCTTTAGCCGACTATGTTTCTTTGTCTTGACGTCTTTTGCAAGGCCAGATTGTCACAAACCAATAGAATAAGAATTTTTGCATTAAAATCATAATGATAGGCCACCCCTGAATCCTATCATCGTTCATTAGGAATATCCATTTTTCCGGGAGAGGCCGGCCTGAAAACGACGCTTTTCTGTCTGCGACGAGATTGTCTGAGGATCGCCGCTTTGCCTTTTTGCTTTGATCCGTCCAAGGTCTGGCCAATATAGCACAAAAGCCTCCACATGCCGTGCGGCGGGCCCACCCACGGCCACCGGTTGGAAAGGTAGACTGGCGAGGAGTTCGAGATGACGCATTTTATCTGCATTACATGTGGCACACAGTTCGGCGAAGGCGACGGGCCACCTCCGGCCTGCCCAATCTGTGAAGACGAGCGTCAGTTCGTACCTCAATCGGGGCAGGAATGGACCGATATGGCGAGCCTCGGCCAGAAGCATGAGGTAATCTGGAGCGAGGAAGCCGAAGGCGTTTTCAGTCTGCAGATCTCGCCCCATTTCGGCATTGGCCAGCGCGTCTTTCTGGTCAAAGGACCTAACGGCAATATCCTCTGGGACTGCCTCAGCCTTATCGACGAGCCCAGCAAGGCACGGATCGCCACCATGGGCGGCTTAAGCGCGATCGCGATCTCCCACCCTCATTTCTATTCATCGATGACCGGATGGAGTGCCGCCTGCGGAGGCGTGCCGATTTATATCCATGCCAATGATAGCGAATGGGTGCAAAGGCGCGATGCGGCGCTACGTCCATGGACAGGCGAGACACTGTCGATTGGACAGGCAACCATGATCCGCTGTGGCGGCCATTTCGACGGCAGTTGCGTGCTCCATTGCCCCTGGCTCGAAGGCGGGCGCGGCGCGCTCTTCGTCGGCGACACGATGCAGGTGACCATGGACCGCAAGTTCGTCAGCTTCATGCGCAGCTACCCAAATCTTGTTCCGCTCGACGCCAAGGCCGTGACGGCGATATCGGAAACCATCCGACCCTATCGTTTCGAAGCGATCTACGGCGCATTTCCCGGTCGAACGGTCGAGAGCGACGGCAACGGCGTGGTGGAACGTTCCGCGGAGAGATATCGGCAGGCGATCGCAAGTTGAGAATTTGCAACCGATGCTCCACCTCAAGCATAGGCCCACTCATACATGAAACAGAAAACACCAATGCGGCGCACACCGGATGCCGCGCTTGCCGCCGCCATTGCCTCAGGGGTCACTGGTTGCACACCGGTTGCCGTTAGACGCTTCACAACCGGTGCACGGCACTATGTCTTCGATCTTCAGTTCGCTGACCGGCGTCCAGCCGTCGTCCGCATAGGTGAGCCATCGGCTCGGGCTGAAATGGCCGGTGCAGTTTATCTTTCGGGATTATTGCGGCCCGGAGGTGTGCCGCTACCAGCCATTCTGGCCGAAAATATCGACGCAGAGTTTCCCTGGCTTCTGCTAGAACGCTTTCCCGGCATGGATCTGGGTTCTGTCATCTTAAACCTCTCGGAAGAGAAGCTCGATGCGATTGCCTCACAGGTGGCGCATGCTCAGGCCATCACAGCAAGAACCAAGTCCGCGGGGCGCTACGGATATGCCGCACGAGCGGAACAAGCGCCGCATGGCACATGGTCGCAAGTGTTGCTTGCCAATCTTGCGCGTTCGCGAGGCCGGATCGGATCTGCCGGATTGTTTGACATCGGGCTGGTTGACGCAATCGAACATGAGGTCGCTGCCAGACGCGGAGAGCTCGACAAGATCGAAGCCACACCTTTCCTCCACGACACCACGACGAAGAATGTGATTGTGACACCAGAAGGCGCGTTCAGCGGCATCGTCGATGTCGATGATCTTTGCTTTGGCGATCCACGTTATCCTGCCGCTTTAACACTGGCTGCTCTGATGGCCTATGGTGGCCCCATGAGCTATGTCTTTGCGTGGCTCCGGCATGCCGGGCAAACCGATGACCGGCTTTTTCGTCTCTATACGAGCGTCCTCCTACTGGACCTGATGGCCGAGCATGGCCACATTTTCAACGGCAACGAGACTCCATCAGCGCCTGCAGTTCGAGCAAGGATGCAACACGCGCTTGAACTGAATCTCAAACTCGTACGGTCATGAACGCTGTATAAATCAGGTTTCACTGCACTCCGGCGACCAATCTGCGATATCCATCCTTGTTTCCAGACCAATCGGCCGCGCCGAATTAGAGCCTCTCGACGTTTCCTCGAATCGTGAAAACGCCATGCACTTTCCTGGAATTGCTCTAATTTTCCAGCGCCGCCTGCTTGTCCTTGACCAGCCGCGTCGGCAAATTGACGGTGACGGACAGCCCTCCGAGGCTGGAGCGGGCGAGCGTCAGCTTGCCGTCATAGGCTTCGACCAGATCCTTGGCGATCGCCAGGCCGAAGCCGGTTCCGGCGATGCTTTCGTCGAGCCGCCTGCCGCGCCGGATGAAAGCCATTTCCGCATCCTCGGGCAAACCCGGGCCATCGTCCTCGATGCACAGTTCCACGCCCTCGGGCAACTGCGATAGGCGAACCTTGACCTTGCCGGCCGCCCATTTCCTGGCATTGTCGATCAGATTGCCGGTGATGTCGGCAAAATCCGCCTCATCGATCGCCAGCCACATCTCCGGCGGCGCCACGAGCTCGAAATCGATTTTCCGCTCGGCCGAGAGACGACGCATGACCGAGATGATCTTCTGGAGATCGGCGCTGGCATCCATGACGCCGACGGTATGGGCGGCGGCGAGGCTTGCGCGGGTTTGCGCAAGCGTTCGCTTGATCTGCGCCTCCATCCGGCTCACCTCCGTCTGGATCGCCGCAGCCCGCTCCGACATGCCCTCCTCGGAGAGAATACGCGCGGTCGCCTCAAGCGCTGCGAGCGGGGTCTTCAGGCCATGCGCGAGATCGCCGGCGCGCGCACGCGCCTGTGTCAGTTGGGTTTCGCGCGATGCGAGCAGGCCGTTGAGGTCGTCCACGAGAGGCTGGACTTCTCGCGGAAACTGACCGGTGATCTTGCGTGCGGATCGCTCCTGTACCGCCATCAGGGCCGTGCGCAGGTCATTGAGCGGCCGCAGCCCATATCGCAGGAATACCACGACTGCCCCGATCAGGGCGACTGACAGCACGCCAAGAGAGGGCGCCATAGCATAGAAGAAGCGCCAGCGCGCCGGTGCAAGCTCGCTGTTGTCGAGCGCCATGACGATATCGACCATCTGGTCGCCCGTGGCCGAGGGGATCGAAATGGACCGTTCGACGGCGAGAAGACGGCTGCCGTTTGGCCCTTTCATATCCGTCGCCCGTCCGGCATCGCGAGGCCGGGCACGCAGCCAAGGCAAGTTCTGCTCCCAGAGCGATTGGGAGCGCAGCTCGACAGTGCCATTGCGGCCGACCTGCCAATAGAAGCCACCATTCGGAATGCCGAAGCGGGGATCGGTCGGCATGTCATCAAGGAAGAGCTGATTGGACGAATTGATATCGACTGCGGCCAGAAGAACGCGCAACTCTTCGTCTATCTCCGAGAGGGCGAGAGCCCTGACGGCCAGCCCGGAAATGGCATTGATGCCGACCCCCGCCAGAAAGGTTGCGACGATGATCGCCACCACCGAACCCAGCAGCAACCGCCCTCGCAGCGAGAACGGTGTCATGATGGCGGCGCCTCGCGCGGGATGATGTAGCCCTGGCCGCGCCGGGTCTCGATGACGGTGCCATCGAACTTGCGCCTAAGGCGTGCGACGACCACTTCGAGCGCGTTCGACAGAAGCTCCGTCTCTTCGTCATAGATGCTGTCGGCGATCTGCGTTCGGGAAAGCACGGTGCCGGCATTGTGCATCAGATGGGCAAGAAGTCGGTATTCCAGCGCCGTCACCTGAACCGGCTGCCCGCGAAACGAAACGGTGCGCTGGCGTGTATCGAGCTCCAGCACGCCATTAGAAAGGATCGGGGAGGACTGCCCCGCGGCGCGGCGCATCAGGGCGCGCACGCGGGCCAGAAGCTCCTCCATACGGAAGGGCTTGGTCAGATAATCGTCGGCACCCGCATCCATGCCGTCGACCTTGTCGCGCCAGCCATCTCGCGCCGTCAGTATGATAACAGGCATGCCCCGCTTTTCTGCGCGCCAACGCCGCAGCACCGTCAGGCCGTCAAGCTTCGGAAGTCCGAGATCGAGGATGACAAGATCAAAATGCTCGATATCGCCGCGATACCAGGCTTCCTCGCCGTTGCTCACGGTCGAGACGACATAGTGCTGATCCTCCAGGCAGCGGCGCATATCCGCCACGATACTGGGCTCATCCTCAGCAATCAGAATGCGCATTCTCAGCGTCTCTCGATCACGGCGAGCGTTGCGCCGTCGAGTACTATATCACCACGTTTGCCATCCGGCTTCAACACACGCACGGCGTAGGCTTGGCGTCCGGCCCGGCGCACCCGCTTGATTCGCAGCACCTTGCCCGGCATCTCGCGCGCAACGACCGCATAGATGTCGCGCAGCGGCCGCAAACTGCCGGCATCTTCGACCAGAACACTGCTATGCGAACGAGCTAATACCTGCATGCCTGGCGAGCTCAGCAAAGCCGCCACCAAGAGAACGGACAGCCAGCGGGGCCAGCCAGCTCTTCGCCCGAATATGCGCAACGATATCAATATCAATCCTTCTTCCGAGATAGCACGCAGGGCTCGCCCCGCAGCAAACCAAGCATAGCTTTCCCAACATTACAATTCACTGACAACGCCCGTAAGAGAGCTGCAAATTGAAAGGTGTATAAGCATCGATAGATGGCACGCCGATTGTGCCGAGTTTCGTTCCGCAGAAGTTACCATGACTATCCAGATTTCGTCGATTACCCCAAATGCCAGCCTCTCGGTTTTCTCAGGCGGCATTCGGCCTGAGTTCGTCCGCAATGAAACCCTGGTGGACATCTTCAAGGCAACGGTCGCCCGCAGCCCCGACAAGACGGCACTGACCCTGATCGGAACCGACCGGGCGATGACCTATGCCGAACTAGACCGGCTCTCCGACGAGGCGGCGCGCGCGCTCAGCCGTCGCGGTATCGGCTCCGGCGATTTCGTCGGCCTTTGGTTCCAGCGCTCCCTTGAGCTACATGTCGCGCTTCTGGCGATTCTCAAGGCCGGAGCTGCCTATATTCCCTTCGATGCGTCTGCCCCTGCCGACCGCGTGGCCGTCAGCCTCGCCGATTGCGGCGCGAAATGGCTGCTGACGCATGACGAAAAGGTGGCCCTCGCCCCCGAATTCGACGGCCAGACGCTGATCCTCAAGACACTGCTCGCAGAAGACGATGATGGCATTGCGCTGCGCGCCGCCACTCACGACGATCCCGCCTACGCCATCTATACGTCCGGCTCCACGGGCAAGCCGAAGGGCATCGTCGTCACGCACCGGAACATCTGCCATTATCTGCGGGCCGGCAACGATGTCCTCGGCATGGTCGAATCAGACGTCGTTCTTCAGCAGGCTTCGGTCGCCTTCGACCTTTCGCTTGAAGAGATATTCGTTCCCTATCTGGTCGGCGCAACGCTGAAAGTGGCGACATCCGCCGTCATGGCCGAGCTGGACAGGCTCGCAGATGTGCTGGAAGCGGAAAAGATCACGGTCATTGACACCGTGCCGACGCTGCTCACCATGCTGGAACGCGATGTCGAAAGCCTGCGCGTCATCATCGTCGGCGGCGAGGCCTGCCCTCCGGCAATCGTCAGCCGCTTCTCCAAGCCGGGCCGACGCCTGATCAATACCTACGGCCCGACTGAGACGACGGTGGTCGCGACCTACGCGGAACTCGATTCTTCCCGACCGATCACGATCGGCTGCCCCATCGCCAACACGACTGCCTACGTCGTCGACGAAAACCTGCAGCTCGTTGCTCGCGGCGATACCGGCGAATTGCTGATCGGCGGACCGGGCGTTGCTGCCGGCTACAGAAACCTGCCGCAGCTGACCGCCGCGAAGTTTATCTCCAACCCCTTTGCCGGCCATGACGACCCGGTGCTTTACCGCAGCGGCGACGCTGTTCTGATGGACGAGGAAGGGCAGCTCCATTTCCTCGGGCGCATCGACGACCAAGTCAAGATTCGCGGCTATCGCATCGAACTCGGCGAGATCGAAACCGTCGTCGGCGAACTTCCTGACGTGAAGGCCGCATCCGTCGTCGTCCATCGGCCGCCGGATGGTGAGGAGATGCTGGTCGCCCACATCGTTACCACGGGCAGCAGCTTCGATCGCGACAAGGCGCGCGCCGTGCTTGCAGCCAAGCTGCCGCCCTACATGGTGCCGGCCGCCTGGCATAGCCATGTCTCGCTGCCGCGGCTTCCCTCCGGCAAGATCGACCGCAAGACGCTTGCCGCCATTCCGCTGGTGGCCGATCAGCCAACCCAGGCACAAGAGCCGCCGCGCACGTGGACAGAAGCACAGCTGCTGAAGGCCGCCACGGAAGCGCTTCGGCTGCGCTCAATCGGTTTCGAAGCGGACTTCTTCACCGAGCTCGGCGGCCATTCCATGCTGGCGGCGCGTTTTGTTTCCGAAGTACGCAAGATCCCGCTGCTCGCCAGCATTGCCCTGCGCGACGTCTATGCCGGCCGCACCCTGCGCGGCATTGCCGCGATCCTGGAGCAGCGCGTGGAGAGCACCTCGGGACAGGAGCGCAAGAATTTCGAACCGGTACCCTTGCGCCGGCGTTTTCTCTGCGGTCTCGCTCAGGCCGTGGTATTGCCCTTCATCGTTGCGATCGCAACGCTGCAATGGATAGGCCTGCTGCTCGCCTCGATCCTGCTGATCGACGACGGTGCATCGCTCTGGAATGAAATCCTCATTCTCGGCGGCGTCTACCTCGCTCTCAATCTCGGCGAGAAACTGATCGTCATCGCCCTCAAATGGCTTGTCATCGGCCGCACAAAGCCCGGCGTCTATCCGCTCTGGGGCACCTATTATTTCCGCATCTGGCTGATGCAGCGCATCGTTCAGCTCACCGCTCCGAAATTCCTCAAAGGCTCGCCGCTCATTCGCGTCTATATGCGAGCACTCGGCGCCAAGGTCGGCAAGGATGCGATGATCGACGAGTTCGAGGAAGGCGCGATCGACCTTGTGCGCATCGGCGCAAGATCTAGCCTCGGCGTCAAGATCAAGCTCGCCAATGTCGAAGTCATCGGCAATGAGATCCATGTCGGCACGATCGATATCGGCGAAGGCGTGCAGGTCGGCAATGGCTCCGTTATCGGCCATAACGTCAAGATCGACGACGGCGCCGTCATCGGCGATCTGACGGCGATTGCCGCTGGAACGTATGTGGAAGCCCATACGCGCTGGGACGGTTCGCCGGCGCGCGAGACGGGTCGTGTAGAGCACGAGGACGTGCCCGCTCATCCGGAGCTTGGAACCGTCGGACGCGTCTTCCAGTTCTCAGCCTATTTCGTCGCCTACAATCTCAGCCTCGTCGTCGGTCTGCTGCCGATCTTCCCGGCCTTTTATCTCTTCACCGCCGTCCAGCAGATTTACGCACCCGGCTCCGACGAGGCCTTGTCCTGGGGCATGATCGCCGCGCTCTCCTGGCCGGCCGCTTTCCTGCTGATCGTCGTGTCCATGGCCGTCGTCGTGGCGCTCAGATGGGTGCTGTTGCCTCGCGTCGTACCAGGCCGTTATTCCATCTTCGGCAATCTCTATTTCCGCAAATGGGTCGTCGGCCTGACCACAGAGGCCATGCTAGAAACCCTGAATTCGCTCTACGCCACCGTCTTCATGCGCAATTGGTACCGTCTGATGGGGGCCAAGATCGGCAAGGGCACGGAGATTTCGGCAAACTTCGCCGGTCGATACGACCTTATCGAAATGGGCCGCGACAACTTCATCGGTGACGAGACCATCTTCGGCGACGAGGAAATCCAGAACGGTTGGATGATACTCAAGCGCCTTAAGACCGGTGATCGCTGCTTCTTCGGCAACTCCTCCGTCATCTCGCAGGGTGCCGTGATCGAAAGCGATTCGCTCATCGGTATCAAGACGCGCCTGCCCGACTCCCTGCACGTCAAGTCTGGCGAAACCTGGTGCGGCAGCCCCGCTTTCCAGTTCCCGACGCGCGAGAGGCTGCAGGCGGCCGCCAACACCACCTATGCACCGCCGCTCCGCATGCGCCTTGTACGCATCCTGTTCGAGGCCATGCACACGTCGCTGCCGACCGCCATCCTCATCGTCATGGCACTTGCCATGTCCGACATGTTGGCCAACGAAATCGACAACGGTGCCTGGGGCAGCCTGTTCTGGACCCTGATGGCCGCGGGCCTGGCGACCTCCGGTATCCTGTATCTCGTTGCCGTCGCATTCAAATGGACGCTGATTGGCACCTACAAGCCGATGAACCGGCCGATGTGGTCATGGTGGGCCATGCGCACCGAAGCCGTCGCGGTCTTCTACGGCGGCCTCGCCAGCAAGATGCTGCTCGACTATCTGCGCGGTACGCCCTTCCTGCCCTGGCTGCTCCGTCCCTTCGGCACCAAGATCGGCCAAGGGGCATGGATCAACAGCACCGATATCTGCGAGTTCGATTGCACCCATATCGGCGACCATGCGGTCCTCAATATGGGCTCCTGCCCGCAGACCCATCTCTATGAAGACCGCATCATGAAGGTCGGCCGCATCACGATCGGCGACGGCGTCTCCATCGGCTCAGGCAGCACCGTGCTTTACGAGGCCAATGTGGGCAATTTCGCCGAAATCGGACTGTTGACACTGGTCATGAAGGGCGAGGCCATCCCGCAAGGAACGTCATGGGTCGGCGCACCCGCCCAGGCGGTTCAAACCGAGCAAGAGCCGGCTCCCGTTGCTCAGAAAGAGGCCCTGCCCTCCGCCGCAGCGTGAGCGTGGGATGACGGCCCCTCGATTCGAGGTCGTCCTGACGGTCGCAGATGCGATCGCCATCCTCGTCCGCCCGATGCCTGGCGGGCGAGCGGAGCGTGATCAGATCGCGCAAACAGCCTTGAGGACAGCTACGCGGCGGGACGATCTTTCCATCTATCGCCGACCGAGCGAGCGGCCGGCGCTAAGGCAGCCCTATCACGAGCTGGGTGTTTCGCTTTCACATCGCACCGATCTGCTGCTGGCGGGCTTTGCGCCCAATAATGCTGTCGGCGTGGATATAGAGGTCGAAGATATCAACGGCTTCGAGCCGGTAGCGTTTGCCGCCGACCACTTCTCGCCAAGGGAAGCGGCCGCGGTTGCCACGTTCGATAGCGCGATCGCGCTGGAAGTCTGCTACCGCCTCTGGGTCGCCAAGGAGGCTGCGCTGAAGATCAGCGGCCGCGGCATCTTCGACGGGCTGGACGAACCTGATCTGGCGACCCAACTGAACCTCCTGCGCAGCGATGGCGCGACCATCCGTCTTGGCGCTGGATCGCGGCTGCCGCCAATTGCGCTCACCGTAACCCGACTGGGCGGGACCGCGGATCAAGCCGTCTATTGCGCCCTTGCCAGGGATATGAGCTGAACGCCCATTGCTCGATAGGAAGCATTTCGGCCGGCACGACGTGGTTTGAAGCCGCGTCCCATCCATACCGTAGATTTCACGGCCGCGGCGGCGCGTCTGTGTCTTGGCGCGAAGCAAACCAGTTTGCCAGGGTCGCGCCGGAAATATTGTGCCAGACGGAGAAGATCGCACTCGGAACGGCAGCGATCGGCGAGAAATAGGCTGTGGCCAGCGCTGCACCCAGGCCTGAATTCTGCATGCCCACTTCGATCGCCAGCGCCTTGCGTTTGTAGAAATTGAGGCCGAGCACCTTCGAGGCATAATAGCCGAAGAGGTAGCCGAGACCGTTGTGCAGGACGACGACGGCGAAGATCAGCAGGCCGGACTGCACGATGGCCGCCTTCGAGGCACCAACGACGGCGGCAACGATCAGCACGATGCCGATGACGCTGACGAGAGGCAGGACCGGGATCGCCGCACGAACCAGACCGGGCACGGCCTTTTGCGCGATGAAGCCAAGCAGCAGCGGCACGATGATGACCTGCACGATACTGATGAACATCGACCAGGCATTGACAGGCAGATACTGGCTCGCGAACATCCATACAAGGAACGGCGTGACGATGGGCGCTGCGAGCGTCGTCACACTCGTGCAGGCGACCGACAGCGCCACATCGCCACGGGCAAGATAGGTCATGACATTGCTCGAGGTGCCGCCTGGGCAGCAGCCGACCAGAATGACGCCGGCGGCGACCTCCGGCGGCATCGGAATGATCCGCGTCAAAAGCAGTGCCAGCGCCGGCATGATGCCAAAATGTGCGATGACGCCAATCGCGACCTCATGAGGACGACGCGCCAGCTCGCGAAAGTCGTCAACGGATATCGTCAACCCCATGCCGAACATGATGATACCGAGAAGGACGACGATCCAGGGTGCGAACTGCTTGAAGACATCGGGCAGGAAAAAGCCGAGAACGGCAAACAGGCTGACCCATATGGAAAAAGTCTTGCCGACGAAGGCGGAAAAGGATGCCAGGAATTTCATGGAATCTCCGGGGGAAGGAGCATAATGATATTCGGCCGGTCTAAACGCGGCGCATCGCGTGTCAAGGCTTCGAACTGCCCGATCCGTCTATTTACATCGTCGACACGACATAAATCTATTGAAGGGCGCAGCTGGTTTGCCTTGCAAGGAGCAAATGCATGACCGTCACCGATCCCGAACCCATGTCCCGCAGGAAGGCCATATCCTATGCGATCGGTCTGCCACTTGCGCTGCTTGCTCTCGTCTTTTTACCTGTCGGTCGCCTCGACTGGCGGCCCGGATGGGTCTTTATTGTTTTCCTCGTGGTAGTCTACGGCATCGCGATACTGATTATGCAACGGGTAAACCCCGCGATCTTCAGGGCACGCAGCCGCTTCCAGGCCGGGACCAAGCGCTGGGACCTCATCTTGGTCTCGCTCATATGCCTTGGCATGATCGCCGAAATACCGGTTGGAACCCTGGATTCCGGCAGGATGAAATGGTCGGTGATGCCAACCTCCGTCGTGATCCTGGGTTATATCCTGCTTGCGGTCGGCATTGCCCTCGGCACATGGGCCCAGGCCGTTAATCGCTTTTTCGAACCGGGTGTCCGCCTCCAGCGAGAACGCGGTCAGCATGTCATCAGCAATGGTCCCTACGCCTATGTGCGCCATCCAGGCTATGTCAGCGCGATCGTGATCTTTGCCGGGCTGGCGCTGGCGCTCGGTTCCTGGTGGGCTCTAATCCCAGCCGCTTTGGCAAGCGGCGTGCTGATTCTGCGCACCAGCTGGGAGGACGCCCTGCTGCAGGCGGAGCTCGAGGGTTATGCCGATTATGCGGGGCACGTGCGGTTCCGATTGCTGCCGGGTGTCTGGTGATGCTCGCTTTTGGCCGGCGCTAGGCTTTACCAAGCCATAGGGATCGGAGGCCGCCGGCCTCTCCTTTCAGCGGATCTCTGGCTGGCACGCCAAGCTCTTCGATCATAGCTCGCTGTTCGGCCGTGGGCATTTCCCGACAGAGATCAGCCTCCTGACCCGGAGGATAGCCGCCGATCACGAGCAGGTCGTCGCTCGCCTCCAACCGGCAATGGCCGGTTCCGGCCGGCAGCAGCAGGGCATCGCCGGCCTCGATCGTGATTTCCTTGCCGGCGGGTCCGCCGATCATCAGCCGGGCCTGACCTGCCGCGACGCCCAATATTTCGTGGGCCGTGGAATGAAAATGGTGAAAGGAATAGACGCCGTTTCGCCACAGGCCGCCCCACCCATTGGTTCGAAAGAGCCGTTCGAAAGCGTCAGCCCTGTCAGGCCCATCAAGCACCTGACGATAGACGATAGCCGGAAATCGCTGGTTATTGGGGACCCAGCCGGATCGCTCGAATTGGATTGCCTGTTCCATACGATCTCTCCCTGTCGATTGCCATCATAACCGCCGGATCCCGCTGCAGTTCCCGGAAAACCGGGAACGATTGCCTGCGGCTAGGGTTTGGGCCTGGCATTCCAATCGAAGATATAACGAAAGGATAAATCATGCCTTCCATCAATTCCGCACATATCCTCATTCTGGCGACGGATGGCTACGAGCGTTCGGAACTTCGCGTGCCTCTGGACGAACTGAGGAAGCGTGGCGCTGACGTCAAGGTTGCCTCTGTCAAGAAGGATAGTATCAGGAGCTGGGATAAGACCGATTGGGGCGACAGCGTCGACGTCGATCTCATGGCCAAGGATGTCGACGTGAATCAGTTCGATGCGCTGGTGCTGCCGGGCGGCCAGATCAATCCCGACAAGCTGCGCCTTGAAGGAGATGCCATGCGGGTCGTCCGTGAATTCGTGAATTCCGGCAAGGTCGTCGCCGCCATCTGTCACGCACCCTGGCTGCTAGCCGAGGCCGATGCGTTGCGTGGGCGTCAGGCAACCTCCTATTGGTCCATCAAGACAGACGTCAAAAATGCCGGCGCGACCTGGAAGGACGAAAAGGTCGTGACAGATCAGGGCATCATCACCTCGAGATCGCCCGACGACCTTCCTGCTTTCATCGATAAGATCGTCGAAGAGGTTCAAGAAGGTCCGCACCAGCACCGCGCGGCCTGAGCGATCAGCTCTCACGGAACTCGTAGAACCCCGGTATCGAATGTGAACTGACCCCGAAAAGTTGGACTCAACTTTTCGGGGTTTTCGCATTTTCCGCCTCCGATAGAACGGAACCTGCATTAATCGCATATTGACTGGTACGGCTGGCTTTGATCTGTTGACCCAACATGACAATGCCTGATGTCCGCGCGAGGTTACGGGCGTCCGGGAGGAAAGCAGGGCATGACGATGGAGGCTGTGAGGGCGGTCAGCCTGAAACAGGTGGCGATTTCCTTTGAAATGGCCGGGAAGACACGGTTCGACGCCGTGGCGGCGACCAATCTGAATGTAGAGGCGCATGAGTTCGTGGCTATTGTCGGCCCGACGGGCTGCGGCAAATCCACACTTCTCAATGCAACGGCGGGGCTTTTGACGCCGGCGTCGGGGACGGTCGAAGTCTTCGGCCAACCCCTCAAATCCATCAACCGCCAGGCAGGCTACCTCTTCCAGCAGGATTCGCTGATGCCGTGGAAAACGGTTCTCGAGAATGTTGCGATCGGGCTTGAGATCGCGGGCACAGATAGAGCCGAGGCAAAAAGGATTGCGCGGGATTGGCTGGGGCGTGTCGGCCTTGCCACATTTGCCGATCGTTTCCCACGCATGCTCTCAGGCGGCCAGCGCAAGCGGGTCGGTCTCGCTCAGGTGCTCATCCGCAATCCCAAACTGCTCCTGATGGACGAGCCCTTCGGCCCGCTCGATGCGCAGACCCGCCTGATCATGGGCGACCTGCTGCTGAAACTCTGGACTGAGGACCGCAAGGCGGTGATGTTTGTCACCCACGATCTCGATGAGGCGATTGCCCTTGCCGACCGTGTCGTCATCATGTCCGCCGGTCCGAAGTCCCGCATTATCGGTGACTTCAAGGTGCCGCTGGAACGGCCGCGCGAAATCGGCGAAATCCGGCACGATCCCGTCTTCAACCAGCTTCATCGTGATATCTGGCAGGCGCTGCGCGACGAGGTGATGACCGCCTATCGCCAGAGCAGCGGAGAGATCGCATGAACCGCTCCCTCCTTCTCCTGCTGCAGATCCTGGTGGCGCTGGTCATTCTGGTCCTCTGGCATCTGGCGACGAATACCGGCCTCTTCGGAAATCCGAAGACCATATCCTTCTTCTTTGCCGATCCGCTCAAGGTCGCGCAGCGTGTCATCCAGTGGTTCGCTAGCGGATCGATCTGGTATCATCTCTGGATCACGCTATCGGAATCGATCCTTGCCTTCCTGCTCGGCGCCTTCGGCGGGGTCGTCTTTGGCTTCTGGTTCGCCCGCAGGCCTCTAATCGCGGCTGTCTTCGACCCTTACGTGAAGGCGGCGAATGCACTGCCCCGCGTCGTGCTGGCGCCGATTTTCGCGTTGTGGTTCGGCCTCGGCATCTGGTCCAAGGTGGCGCTCGGCATCACGCTCGTCTTCTTCATCGTCTTTTTCAACGTCTATCAGGGCGTCAAGGAGGTCAGCCAGCCGGTGCTGTCCAATGCCCGCATGCTCGGCATGAACGAGCGACAGCTGCTGCGCCATGTCTATCTGCCCTCCGCGCTTTCCTGGGTGTTTTCCAGCCTGCATACCTCGGTCGGCTTTGCCGTCGTCGGTGCCGTGGTCGGCGAATATCTCGGTTCCGCCGCCGGTCTCGGCTACCTCATACAGCAGGCCGAGGGTGTCTTTGATGTGACGGGTGTCTTTGCGGGCATGGTGGTTCTGACCGCTTTCGTCCTGCTGGTGGATTGGGTCATGACGATGGTTGAACGACGGCTGCTTGCCTGGCGCGGCCAATAGCGCAAAGAAACAGGGACGTGGAGGAAAAACTATGGAACGCAGGACATTTCTGATCGGGACGGCGAGCTTCGGAATTGGCGCTTCGCTTGCGGGCATTCTACCAGCAGTGGCACAGGACGCGAAGCCGGAAAAGCCGAATCTGTTGATCGGCGTCGGCGGCAAGCCATTGCTTTATTACCTGCCACTGACGATCGCCGAACGGAAGGGCTTCTTCAAAGAAGAGGGTCTCAACGTCACCATCAATGATTTCGCCGGCGGTTCGAAGTCGCTGGAGGGACTGATCGGCGGCTCCCTCGATGTCGTCGCCGGCGCCTATGAACATACGATCCGCATGCAGAACAAGGGCCAGGATATCGTCGCGATCTGCAATCTCGGCCGCTTTCCGGGGATCGTCATCGCGGTGCGCAAGGATCTCGCCGGCGAGATCAAGTCGATGGCGGACATGAAGGGCCGCAAGATCGGCGTGACCGCGCCAGGCTCATCGACGGCGCTGATGTTCCAATATGCCATGCTGAAGAATGGGCTGAAGACCGACGATGCGTCGCTGATCGGCGTCGGCGGCGGGGCCGGCGCGGTAGCCGCGGTCAAGAGCGGTCAGATCGACGGCCTTTCCCATCTCGATCCGGTTATCGCGCAGTTGCAGTATGATGGCGACATCACGGTGCTTCTGGATACGCGCACCGAGGCCGGTACGCGTGCGCTTTTCGGTGGTCCGAACCCGGCCGCGACCGTCTACATCAAGCACGAATTTGCGAAAGAGAACCCGATCACCACGCAAAAGACGGTCAATGCCTTCATGAAGGCCCTGAAATGGATCGCGACAGCAAGCCCCGAAGATGTCGCGGGCGTCGTTCCGGAAGAATATTTGCTCGGCAATCGCGACCTCTACATGCAGGCCTTCAAGAATTCCAAGGAAATGTATTCCCCGGACGGCATGGTCACGCCGGAAGGCTATAATTCCATGATGGGCGTGTTGAAGACGCTCGATCCCGAACTCGCCAGTGCCGACGTGCCTTTCGAGAAGACATTCGATCCGACCTTTGCCAAGGCCGCAAAGACCTGATCGAGGCAATAGGCATGCCCGGCGGTTGGCCGGGTACGCCTAACCCTGCCGAGCCAAAATCCTATCAGATCGAGCAAGCGCCGGCGGGCCGGCGTGATGCCGGCAGCGGTCTTATGACGGACCTTTCGGGGCGAAGAATTTTTTCAAATTGACCGACGGATTTCGATCAATTGCGCGTTCAAGCAGCGCAAGATCTGACGAAAGCCTGAATGACAAGGATTCTTAAGATCGAGGCAGGCTGCGGTCCGATACTGGAGAATGAGAATGGTTGCATCATTCAAAACGCCAGCGGGCCAGAAGCGGATATATTCGGCAAAACTGCTCGGCATGTTGCTCGTTTTTGCCCTTCCCTTCGCCGTGCGCGCAGAAGCCTGTGCAATCCCACCGCCAATTTTCACCATTGATGAGCCGTATCAGGCTCGCTTCCACGATCCACGATTGACGACCCTGATTGCTCGGCGCCGGCCATTTATCAAACCGCGGCTCGATAGCAACGTGACGGCCGCCTGGAGTGGACGCCCGACAATGGAGCGTCCCTAGTGGCGATATCCGGAACGGCCCGATCGACCTACGCTTCAGACCCATCTGAGATGGTCAATGGAGGAGCAGTATGCATCTAACACGTCGGCAGTTCGCCATTCTGGCTTGCGCTTTGACGGTTCCGGCTGGCCGAAGCGCGGCGGCAAGTGACGATAATGCAGTATTCTGGCAAGCGAATCTGGCAGATCGATCAATCGCCATCTTCGGCTATGAACGCATCGGTGCCGCACTGGTATCCGACATCGTTCGCGATGGAGAGCGGATATCCGATCAGGCAAGTTCGGTCTATACCGACATCGGCCCGAATGCTCCGCACTTGAAGTACTCGACGAATATAAAACAAGTGCCACCGGTTCTTCCCGATTTGCCGCCGACGGATGCAGACGATCTACGCCGCATTATGCCGACAGCAGCAGGTTCCCCGGTTGAACGCCTTCCAGGATACGTAGTGGCCTTATTGCTGATGGGCGAAGGACAACACTCATGGGCACCAAGTGTCGAGGGTGTGATCATGGATCATGTCCGCTCCGGTGGAAAGCAAATCTCCCCGCTGATAAGCGATACGGACCTGATGTGGATATGGTCGCCACCCGATACGTTCACACTGAAAGCAGTTGGCGCACATCAAATCAGCTATCTTCTCGAGAAACGCCGTCAGCTGGGGCCTATCGGTGGCTACATGGAAACACTTTACGAGCAGCGGCGTGTATCTGAGATCACGCGGTTGCGAGAGGAAATCACCAAGGAAGGAGTCGTCAATCCGCTCGGCTCCCTGGCGGGTCCGCAATTCAAGGCGCTACTTTTCAAACAGGTCTTGAAAATTGACTCGACGAAGAATTTTCTCCTTCTCCCATTGGCTGTCTTACTCGGTAATGACGGCATCTTGGAACTCATGAAATCAAACGGCTTTCAGATAACGGCATTAGTATAATGCTGCGGGTGCCGGTGAAAGCCACATACTACAAGGTATTTATCCCATTCGAGGGCCGATGAAACATGGCTCCGTTCGCGGCAATCAAGGGCACCGCGGCCTTGTCGCACGCTGGGAATCCGAACGTGATAGGCAGCTCCGGCCTCCCAGCATCGAGGCACCGCGCAAGTTGAATTCCGGCCCCCTGTGACCGTCACGGCCATCGGCAGCGTGATCATCTGGATACAGCTAACGGTGGAATATCTCTACGCCAGGTATGATTAGTAATCTTATTGTCATATGACGATAGCGAAAACCTGATACGGCGTTGACAGGCGTTTCAGCCAACTATCCTATTCCTTTAAGCAACGCACGGGGGAAAAGTATGATCGGCACACGATATCAGATCAAGGCGGGTGATACGCTCTGGTCTATCGCTCACGAGCATCTCGGCCATGGTGCGCAATGGCCGCGTATCTGGCGCTATAATAACCGCCGCGATGTCATTCGTGCCACCGGCCATGGAATTCCCGATCCGGATTTGATCCATGCCGGCAGCACAATTCTGATCCCCGTTCTGCCGGGTCAGCGCGAGCATGGCAGCAATGGTCATCACCATCCGCCGCATACGTCGCAGCATCATAATCCCTCGACATCCGCCACCACGCCGGCGCCGCATTCCGCCTCCCCGCAGCCGCTTCGCACCGGCAACCCGGCTACGGAACTGAAGAAGGAATTGCCGCACGTCTATTCGCCGATCTCGATCAAGTACCGCTTGAACGATCTGACGATGCCCGTCATCGAGACTCCGACGGCGACGATCGAGTTCCGCATGACCGGTGATGTCGTCCTGATGACGGACAAGCGCTATCCGGCAACCTACGTGAGCAACGGCGGACGGCTGGAGACACAGATCTCGCAGCAGGCCAACGTCGCCTTCGGCCAGCTCGTCGGCGACACGCGCTTCATCTACGATTCGAAGAAAAAAGAAGTGACCGTGCGCTCCATGCTGGTCAGCCAGAGCACAACGCCGAACGCGGCGGCCACCGCGGTTGGTGTCGAGTTCAGCTCCAGCAGCCCGATACCGAAGCTGCGCGCCGAGGTCCGTTTCCCCAAGCTGCAGGGCAGGATCGGCCCATTCCACTATGTCGCCATGAGCGTAGCCTTCGTCATTCTGATCACGCCAAAGGCTCACATTCCTCCGTCGGCACCCTCGCCCCAGGCCGTGCGTGACGCGGTACGCATCCGCGAGCCCGAGGAAGGGACCAACTGGAGCCGTGTCATCGGCACCGGTCTGGTCATCGGCGCTGGCGTCATTGTCGTCGGCACCCTGGTCGAGGATTTCTTCTCCGGCGGCGTCGGCGTTGCCGATGATCCGGCCTCCTTCGCGGCCGCCGGCGCCTCGCTGACGCGCGGCCTTGCTATGCTTCGCGGCGCAGCCACCACAGCCCTGCCACGCGCAGCGGTTCCGGCCGCCGTACACGTCGGCGCCCGGGTTGGACTGGCACATTGATCGTCTCACGGCGTCTTCTACTTGGCGCGGCAGTGGTTCTGGCCGGGAGCGGTTCTTACCTTCTCGGCCGGTCGACACCGAAAGAGGATGCTATTGCCGATCCTGATTCGTATGCGGCCAAGCTTGGCCGGCAACAGGGCCTGACGATCGGTTTTGGCGATCCATCGACCTTCTACGTGCCGCCCTATCTATCTACCGATGCGCCTGTAGAGGGGGTCGTGTTGAGCGCTGCCGACCACACCGCTGTAAAGGACTCGCTGCGCGGCATTGCCAGGGCTTTCGAAGCTTACCCGGAACAATGCCTCGGCCGGATCATCAAGGCGATCTTCATCGCGGGCAGGATTTTGATAGACGGCGCCGAAGCGGGCGGCACCTATGGGCTAGACTGGATATTTCTCGCCGCGCCCTCCAACGTATCGGCCGAGACGCGTCAGCTGACCGCAGAGCTTGGCGTGCACCACGAAACGAGTTCCTTCATCTGGTTGCGAAACGATGCCTTGCAACGAGCTTTCTCCGCACTCGAGCCGGCCGGTTGGCAATTTCAGAACGGCGCGACCGATCAGATCGCCCGCAATGGCCAGACCGCTCCGCCGGTGGAAACCGGTTTTCTCTCCGCCTATGGCGCAACGACCTCGGAGAATGACTTCAATACCTATGCAGAAATCGTGTTTTCCGATCCGGGGCGTCTGATAAAGCTGGCGGAAAGCGTGCCAGTCATTGCGAAAAAACTCGCACTGACACTCGATTCCTACATCGCTATCGATGAGCGGCTGCGCGAGACTTTCGCTCGAAGCGGTCTGCTGAAAGCGGCCGGGCGATAGGCCGGCCAATAGCCTCGCTTCCAGGGCGTCGAAAAGGTCGATCGAAGCCGCGCCAAGATCGAAGCCCTTGGCGCGGCCGCGACGTGAGATCAATTCATTTAGAGATCGTGGCGTCGTTTACTGCTGGGCCGGCTCGGCTTTCTGAATCTTGTCCTGGACCTTCTTGACGAGTGCCGGGTCCTTCTTCGCGGCCGTTAGAATTGCGTTATATTCGTCTACCGACATCCCCGGAGAAGTCTGAACAGCCTGCACCATCTGCTTGCTTGCTTCGGTCTGCAGCTGTTGTTTCGCGGTCGGATCCTGTGTTGCGCCGATCTTGGCCGAATATTCCTGCCTGATCTTGTCCACCTGGAGATAAGCGACCGCAAAAGCCTCTATCTTTTGATCGCTGACTGGGGCAGCGGCAGCGTTGCTATCGGGCTGCTGCGCTTGGGCAGGTTGTTGCTCTTGCGTTGCTTGCTGTGCGAACGCTTGAGTGCTGAGAACCATCAGGCTCAAGGCTGCAGCGGTCAACGATGCAGCGGGGATATGACGAATAATCATCTGAATTCCTCTTAGTCGTGCGGGGGGAACACCTCTTTGATGGCGTAGAGCGAAGGTTGGCATATCGTTTTAGATTCAGCCGCCGGTTAGGGTTGAGGAACGATCCGGCGGCAATGTGGCCGTCAAACGTTTTCTGTGAGGCAATAGCGTGACGATCCCCTGGCCGTGACGCGGCGGCTTTATGGCGATCGAGATCCGACCAGCGCGAATTTCTTCCGAAGCCGCAATGCAGTTACCCGATGTGAAAGCCAGGAAACTGCGCGAACATGGCCGGGCTTCGGCCTTTATTGCTTGCACAGCCATCCCGCCATACAAAGGCGGAATGACTGTGATCCTTGTCTCGTTTCAGGGAAGAGTGACGACCTCGACCCAGTTCGCGCCGGCGTCGACGGGATAACGGCCGATCGGCGTGAGCGCACCGTTTGCCCGGTCGATGGCATAGACGGCGATCTTGTCGGATTTTTCTCCGGTCGCGATCAGGAAGCGGCCCGACGGATCGATGCGGATGCCGCGCGGCTGCTTCTCGGTCGGATAATTGGTAACGTAAGTGAGGTTGCCGCTCCCCTCCGCGACATGGAAGAGGGCGATCTTGCTGGTGGTTCGCTCGGTCGTATAGAGGAATTTGCCGTTCGGAGTAATGCCGATGTCGGCGGCCCAGACCTTCGGCTTGCCGTCATCGACAGGTGCGACTGCCGGCGCCGTGGCGTTGAACGGCGGTGGAGGCGGCGGGGCAATGCCTGGAGACAGGCCGGTGTCGTCCGGAACGGATGCGACGCTTTCGACTTCGGTGAGCGTCCCCTTGGCCGGGTCGAGGCTGTAGTGAATGACATGGCCGGTCAGTTCGGTGACGACATAGACCGATTTGCCGCCCGGCGCGAAAATGATATGGCGCGGCCCGAAACCCGGCTTGGTGGCGATCTCAGGCGGATTATTCGGCTCCAGCATGCCGGTCTCGGCATTGAGCACGAACTGCAGCACCACGTCGGAGCCGAGATTGGTCGCAAAGACATATTTGCCCTTGGGATCGCTGACGATCGAATGAGCATTGCGGCCGGTCAGGATCATCTGGCGAGTGCCGTCCGTCACACGGCCATCCGGGTCGATCGGCAGGACCGCGATCTTGTTTCCACCATAGGAGGAGGTGAAGAGCAGACGCCCGGAGGGATCGGTCGACACATAGGGCATGCTGTCGGGCAAGGCCGCGACCGCACCCTGCGTCAGATTGCCGGTTGCCGCATCGATCGCCAGCGTCAGCACCCGGTAGGGCTGCGAGCGCACGACGGCATAAAGATGCTTCTTGTCGGGGCCGATGGTCATCGGCATCACCATCTTGCCCGCATCGAAAGTCGCCGCCGGCGTCAGGGTGCCGGTCCTCTCATCCATGCTGTAGCTGTCGATCTTCCCGTCGGTTGCCGCAGAGACATAGACGAATGTCCTGGCAAACATATCTTGTGTCGACGCAAGCATTGCCGAGGCCGCCATGATCGCGGCAAAAATTCCAGATTGTAATCCAACCACGAGTGTCCTCCTCCTGCAAAGCGCGATCGCCGGCAGCGCCGACGATCATTTGCATGTGCTTGGCTGTGCCTCACGCGGCCTTGGCCGTATCGATGATCTTTGCGAGCGCTGCCAGCTCCTCCGGCGTCAGATCGGTCAACGGCGGGCGCACCGGGCCTGGATCCTTGCCGAGAACATGCAGGCCGGCCTTGATGATCGAGACCGCATAGCCTTTCTTCCGATTGCGCAGGGCGACGAACGGGAAGAAGAAGTCCGTGAGGATTTCATCGACCGTTGCCTGATCTCCGCTCCGCAACGCGCTATAGAAGCGCTGGGCAAGTGCGGGGATGAAGTTGAAGACGGCGGAGGAATAGGTCGTGACGCCGGCGGCGAAATAGGCTTGGGCATAGACTTCATGGGTCGGCATACCGCCGACATAGACGAGACGGTCCTTGAGGGTCGTGGTGATCTCGATCACCTTGTCGACGTCACCGACCCCGTCCTTATAGCCGATGAGATTGGGGCACTCGTCGGCAAGCCGCGCGATGCTGTCGGTGCTGAGCACCGCATTGTCACGATTGTAGACGATGACACCGATTCCGACGGATTGGCATACAGCCTTGACATGAGCGATCAGGCCGGCCTGTTCGGCGAACATGAGATAAGGCGGCAGGAGCAGCAGACCGTCCGCCCCCGCCTTCTCGGCTGCCCTGGCGATCTCGATGGCAAGCGACGTGCCATAGCCTGTTCCTGAGATGATCGGCGTATTGCCCGCCGATGCCTTTGCGGCGCGAACGACCTGCGGGATCTCAGCGGGATTGAGGGAGAAGAACTCGCCGGTTCCGCCGGCTGCAAAAAGAGCGGCGGCATCATAGCCTGCCAGCCATTCGACATGGCGGCGGTACTTCGCCTCGTCGAATTTCAAGTCGCTGTCGAAATGCGTGACGGGAAAGGACAGCAGGCCGTTGCCAACCGCCTTTTTCAGTTCAATCGGGTTCATATGGGAATCCTGTTATCGATTGGTATGGGCGATTGGGTCTCAGGCGCCTTCGAGCGACTGGACGAGGGCGGCGATGTAGCCGTAGCAGAAGGCGAAGGCGACGCCGGTCGGGTCCCGGCCGCTGATGGTCGGCACATGATCGGGCATCAGCATGTATTGATAGCCGACTTCCTTGTAGACCTTCGCGGAGCGGACCATGTCCATGTCGCCCTCATCCGGGAAGGTCTCCATGAAGGAGAGCTTGCCACCGCGAATGTTGCGGAAATGGACGTTGAAAAGCTTGCCGCGCGTGCCGAACCAGCGGATGATGTCGTCAATCTCCTCGCGCGGATTGTCGAGCATCTCGCCGACCGATCCCTGGCAGAAATTCAGTCCGTGATAGGGGCTTTCGCGCATCAGCACGAACTTCTTCAAGCCTTCGACGGAGCCAAGTACGCGTGTGACGCCGCGATAACCCGGTGGTGTATAGGGATCGTGCGGATGGCAAGCAAGACGAACGCGATTGCTCTCCGCCACGGGCACGACGCGCTCCAGGAAATAATCGATGCGCTCCCAGTTCTCGTCTTCCGACAGGACGCCGGCTAAGCCAGGGGCGGCCTGGTGATCTGCCTTATCCCAGCGGAAGCTCGCATTCATCGAACCGCCGCGTCCAGGTTCCTCCGGCGTGCGCGGAATGCCGATGAGATTGAGATTGTATTTTGCCGCGGGAATGCCGGCCGCCGCCACATCTTCGATGAGCTTGCAGACCGCATCGATCTGGCGATCGCGATCCGGTCCGGCAAGCAGAATATCAGGATAGGATGCCTTTTCGATCGGTTGAGACGGCAAGGGGAGCTGAATCATATCCAGAATCAGCCCGAAACTCTCGACCTTGTCGCGAAGGCGCTCAAGATCAGATAGCGTCCAGCTCTCCGGCTTTCCCGGCGGATCCGCACATATATGCTTCAGCCCCAATTGCGCAAAAACGCGATAATCGTCGTCGTCGCGCGCCTCGACCTGTGTTCCTACATACACCGAGCGTCTCTCCCGTAAGATTGATCCATATCATATGACATAATATGAATTTTATGAGGTGTCGAGAGCTATTGCTGCTCCATGGCGGGCGATAACGTCGCTGGCTCGTCAGCATATCTGCCCACATCGTCTATCAGGCGCATTCAGAGTCCTGACCTGCGGCGGTCACCAACAGGATTTTTAACCGTTGCCCAGCGCGGATTTTGCCGAGATAGGCACAATTGCTGACATCGAAGGCTGCTTCGTCTCTCCGGCCCTGTCAAAAGCCAGCCGCCAAGCCATATGGCAACTGATCGATTGTTACGCCAGTTTCCACTTTGCCCCTCGTCATTCAGCATCAACCATCGGCACGGGCCTTGCCAACCATGCCGATCTTCGCTAAATCATAATATGACATGCGGTTAACATCATACGTATTATATAGTATTCGATGGAGGAGGCATAATGAAGCACTTTTCGAAGGCCATGTTTATGGGCGCTGCAATCGGTATGCTGACATTGGCGGCACCGCAGCTCCAGGCTGCCACGCCTAAAGATCAATTAGTGATCGGTACGTCGCTCGCGCAGGTCCTGTCCCTCGATCCGCAGCAGGCCACCGAACCTAAAGCGCTTGAAATCCTTGCCAATCTCTACGATCGACTTGTCGCAACGACCGCGGATGGCAAGATCGTGCCGCAGCTGGCGGAAAGTTGGACGGATGACGGCAAGTCGCTGACGCTGAAATTGCGGGATGCCGCTTTCGCTTCCGGCAATCCGGTCACCGCCAATGACGTCGTCTTCTCGCTGACCCGGCTGATGACGCTCAACCAGTCTGGTTCCTCCTATTTCAAGCGCATCGGTTATTCCACCGAAACGATCGCCAATCAGATCCATGCGGTCGACACCAAGACGGTGCGCATCGATCTGACGGACAAGGTGACGGCGGAAGGATTGCTTTATCGGCTGGCGCTGGGCGTTTCGAGCGTCGTCGATAGCGTCGAGGTGCAGAAGCATATTGCGAACGGCGATTCCGGAAACGCATGGCTGCGTACCCATTCGGCAGGCTCCGGGCCGTTCACTCTGAACAAATGGACCCCGAACGAGATCGTCATTCTGGATGCAAACAAGGCCTATGTCGGCGGCGCACCGAAAATGCGGCGTGTCATCATTCGTCATGTGCCGGAAAGCCAGGTCGAGCGGTTGATGCTCGACCGCGGCGATATCGATATCGGCAATGCGCTGTCCAAGTCCGATCTCGAAACCTTCGAGACCAAGAGCAATTTCGTCATCCAACGCGTGCCGACGGGTGGCTTCTATGTGCTGGCTATGAACGCCGGCAACCAATATCTCGCCAACCCAAAGGTTCGTGAAGCCATCGCCTATGGCATCGACTATAAGGGCATCGAGAAGACCATCATGGGTCCCTACGGTCGGGCACGAAACATTCCCGTTCCGGAAAACTTCGAATACGCGCTGCCGAATCCGGACTGGCACCTCGATGTCGCCAAGGCAAGGCAATTGCTCGCGGAAGCAGGTTTCAAGGATGGCTTTTCGCTGACGCTGAAAACGATATCGCAGACGCCGCGCATCGATCTGGCAACCGCCATTCAGGCCTCCCTCGGTCAGATCGGCATCAAGGTCGAGATCCAGCAGGGCAATGGTTCCGAGATCATCGCCGCCCACCGCGCGCGCAACTTCGACCTCCTGCTGCCGCAGACCAGCGCGCTGATGCCCAACGTTCTCGGCTCCATGGATGATTTCGCCAACAATCCCGACAACCGCCTCGAGGCCAACAATGCCGGTAATTTTGCCTGGCGTTCCGCCTGGGATATCCCTGGATTGACGGCACTTGCGGAAAAGACCTCAGTGGAACCTGACGCCAAGAAGCGGGCGGAACTTTATGGCCAGATGCAGCAGATGTTCGTCGATCTGAAGCCGGCGCTCCTGCCGCTTTTCGAGCGGTTCGAACCCCTTGTTCTCTCCGCCAGGGTCAAAGGCTATCTCGGACATCCCAATCAGATGACCCGCCTTGAAAGCGTGACCAAGGCCGACGCCGAATAAGCAATCGAAGGCAGCGATCATGAAGGAACTATCCGTAGCCGAACTGGGCCGACGCATCGCGCATCTGATCGTCAGCCTGTTCATCCTCCTGTTGGTCACCTTCGTGATCGGCCGCGTCCTGCCGGCCGACCCGGTTGGGGCGATCGTCGGCGAACTGGCCGATCCCGCCGCCTATGCCGCCATGCGCCAGCGGCTCGGATTGGATCTTCCCGTTTACGAGCAGTTCTTCATCTATCTGAAGGGGCTCGCCCATGGCGATTTCGGCACGGCGATCCTGACGGGAAATCCCGTCTCAGCCGATCTTGCCCAGGCCTTTCCGGCAACATTCGAACTCGCGACGTTTGCAGTCATCATCTCGACCTTCGTCGGCGTGCCGCTCGGTCTGGTGGCGGCGCTGTTCCGTGACCGGCTGATCGACAAGATCGCGCGTGTCATCTCCCTCGTCGGCCATTCCATTCCGGTCTTCTGGTTCGGGATCGTCGGGCTTGTCGTCCTCTATGCGGGCCTGAACTGGGTCGGCGGCCCTGGCCGGGTCGACGTCTATTATGAGGGTATCGTCATGCCGCAAACCGGCCTTCTGCTGGTGGACAGCCTCCTGCAAGGCGAAACGGACATTTTCTGGAATGCGCTGAGCCACATCATCCTGCCGGCCTTCATTCTCGCCTATGCGGCCGTTGCCTATATCACCCGCATGACCCGCAGTTTCACCCTGGAGCAGCTCAGCCAGGACTATGTAATCGCCGCCCGCGCCAAGGGCGTCGGTCCGGCGCGAACGATCGTCGGTCATGTCCTTCCAAACATTGCCGTACAGCTCATCACCATTCTCGCCATCTCCTATGGCGGGCTGCTTGAGGGCGCGGTGGTGACCGAAATCGTCTTCTCCTGGCCGGGCATCGGCCAATACATGACGAATGCCCTGATGATCGGCGACATGAATGCCATTCTTGCGGCAACCATCATTGTCGGATTCTTCTTCATGCTTTTGAATTTTCTAGCGGATATCGCCTATGCAGTCTTCGATCCGCGCACCAGGGAGGCCGTGCGATGAGTGATGCGATCCATGCGGACATGACCGTCCGTCCGCCGAATATCATGAGCCGCATGATGGGTTCGCTGAGAAGCGCCAGCGGCAAGCTTGCTCATGAACCACTTGGCCTGGCGGGTTTCATCATCCTCGCCCTGCTATGCCTTATCGCGATCTTCGCGCCGCTTCTGGCGCCCTATGATCCGAACGTGCAGGTGCTTTCTGACGCCTTGAAGCCGCCAAGCCTTGCGCATCTGGCCGGAACGGACGAGTTCGGCCGCGATATCCTCAGCCGCCTGATCTTCGGCACGCGCATCACCATCCAGACGGTGCTGTCGATTTCGGTGATCGTCGGCCCGATCGGTCTTCTGATCGGTGTGGTTGCCGGCTTTTTCGGTGGTCGTATCGACGCGCTGCTGATGCGCGCCACCGATATCGTGCTCTCCTTTCCGTCGCTGATCCTGGCGCTGGCCTTTGCCGCAGCGCTCGGCGCCGGCCTGGGCACTGCGATCATCGCCATTTCGCTGACGGCCTGGCCGCCGATTGCAAGATTGGCGCGCGCAGAAGCGCTCGTCGTCAGGAACACCGACTATGTCGCCGCCGCGCGGCTTTATGGAGCCTCCAGGCTGCGTATCCTCTTCTTCTACATCGCGCCGATGTGCGTCCCGTCGGTCATCGTGCGCCTGACGCTCAATATGGCAGGCATTATCCTGACGGCGGCGTCCCTCGGCTTCCTAGGGCTAGGCGCCCAGCCGCCGGCGCCGGAATGGGGCGCGATGATTTCCAACGGACGCAAATACATGCTCGATTTCTGGTGGGTCGCCGTCATGCCCGGCATTGCGATCCTTCTGGCAAGTCTGGCCTTCAACATCGTCGGCGACACACTGCGCGATATTCTGGATCCCCGCCATGCAAGATCGTGATCTCCATCCTATCCTCTCCGTTCAGGGCCTGAACGTTCGGTTCGGGCGCAACTCGCTCGCGGCGGTCTCGGATGTCAGTTTCGATGTCGGACGCGAGCGCGTCGGGATCGTCGGCGAATCCGGCTCCGGAAAATCGACGACGGGGCGCGCTGTCATGCGCCTGCTACCGCCGAGCGCAAGCATCACGGCCAAAGGCATGACGCTCGACGGCGTCTCCCTGCTGGACAGGTCGGAGCGCCAAATGGGTGCCCTGCGCGGCAAGGATATTGCTTTGATCATGCAGGATCCGCGTTATTCCCTCAATCCGGTGCTGACTGTCGGCAGGCAGATCGCCGAGGCGGCGCGGCTGCATCTGGGTTTGCGTGGCGGCAAAGCGCGGGATGCCGCGTGCGCCATGCTCGAGCGTGTCCGCATCACCGATCCGGAGCGCGTAATGGCGCTCTACCCGCACCAGATCTCGGGCGGCATGGGTCAGCGCGTCATGATCGCGATGATGCTCCTGGCAAAGCCGAAGCTCGTCATCGCCGACGAGCCGACGTCCGCGCTCGATGTCAGCGTGCGCAAAGACGTGCTCAGCCTGCTCGACGAACTGGTGCGCGAAAACAATTCCGGGCTGCTGCTCATCAGCCACGATATCCGCATGGTCGCGGCCTTCTGTGAACGCATCATCGTCATGTATTCCGGCCGCATCGTGGAGACGCTGACCCGTCTCGAAGATGCGCAGCATCCCTACACGCGCGGACTGATGTCCGCATTGCCGGACCCGCACAAGCCGGTACGCCGCCTCGCAGTGCTCGACAGGGCAAAGTTTGATCTGGAGACCAGCCGATGATTAGCGTTCGCGATCTTGATGTCGTCTTCACCTCCGGCAAGACGAAGAACCATGTCGTCAGAGGGGTAAGCTTCGATGTCGGCAAGGGGGAGACGCTTGGCATCGTCGGCGAGTCCGGATGCGGCAAGTCGACCGTGCTGCGTTGCCTCGCCGGCATGGAAAAGGGATGGTCGGGCAATATCGGTCTTGCCGGCAACGCTGTCGGCAAGACCCGTACGCGGGATGAACTGCGGCATGCTCAGATGGTGTTTCAAGACCCCTATGGGTCGCTGCATCCCCGCCACCGTATCGGCACGGCGCTCGCCGAACCGCTGCGGGCCATGGGGTATGGCGATGTCTGGGTAAAGGTCGAAAAAGCATTGCGCCAGGTCGGCCTGCCGCCAGCCTTCGCCAACCGCTATCCGCACGAGCTTTCCGGCGGACAGCGTCAGCGCGTCGCGATCGCCCGCGCCTTGATCCTCTCACCGCCGATCCTGCTGCTCGACGAGCCGACTTCGGCGCTCGATGTGTCGATCCAGGCAGAAATCCTCAATCTGCTTGCCGACCAGCGTGACGAGCGTTCCCTAACCTATGTCCTCGTCAGCCACGATCTAGCCGTCATCGCGCATATGTGCGATCGCGTGCTGATCATGAAGGGCGGGACCTTCGTCGACGAACTGACTAAGGCGGATCTGCAGGCCGGCACGACACACGACGCCTATACGCGCGAACTCTTCGAGGCGAGTTTCCTTTAGGCGCATATGACCGATAGCCGATCGCTCCAATCTTCACGCGAAGGCAGATCGTCGTCCGATTCCTATCGGGATCATGATTACGATTTTCGTGGCCATGATTTTTCTATAGCGGAATTCAGAAGGCCCCCAGGACAGGTCGATGTGTGGCCATTCGCCTGGTTTCGATATGGTCCATGATGCCCGGTTGGGTTTGCATTCATCATATGATCCTGTAATCAAAGACAGATGATGCACAAGTTTCTTGCTCTCCTCTTGATCGGTCTTACGCTTTCCGCATGCGAGCAACGCGGCACCGAGGCCGTGGATTGCCCGTCGCAACCCCCCAATCTGGAAGCTATAGGCCCCAATGGCATGTATGAGTTCCGCGAGGATTGTGAGCCCAATGCCTTGACATGCATCGATCCCAACAAGAAGGCGCAAACGGGTGACGGTACCGTCATCTGCAGGGTCCGGAAGCAATAGCCGCTGTGGCGAGCTTGCCGATCCTGACAAAAGGTTGCTTGGCGCGCAGCGCCTCATGCATGGGTTTCGTCTAGCGTGATTGCCGGAACTTCGGAACGTCTGAGGACCGATGACCGCTGTCTCGGCGTTCAGATGGCACGCCCAGGCGCAGGGCATCGAACACGTGTCGAAACAGCGGCGGAGCCGAAATACGTTTAATGACAGCCGTCGCCTCAGGTGCCGGGAATTGGCTCCCAGGCAGAATTGCCGGTCCTGGAGAATTGAGGGATGTGAGCGAGGCTCTGAACAAGGTCGCAATCGGATCCCAGCGTCTCGTGCCAATCGCGAGCCTCGGTCAGGATAACGCCAATGCCGACAACTTCGGCCCCCGCCTTACGCACCAGTTCCAGCGAACCTTTGAGGCTCGACCCCGAGGCGACCACGTCATCCACGACAAGCACACGCTTGCCCTTGAGAAGCGGGATCGCGGCGCGGTCCAGCAGCAGGCGCTGCTCGCCCTTGGAGGTGATGGAGGAGATGCGTTGTTCCAGCGCATTTGCCAAATGGATCTTCGGCGACTTCTGCAGCACCACATAGTTGTCGAGGCCGAGCGCCCGCGTCACTTCAATGGCGACGGGAATGCCGAGGGTTGCCGTGCCGACCACGATGTCGGGCTTGAGCGACGCGAATTTGGCGGCAAGCTTGATGCCGACGTGCTCACCGAATTTCACGCCGAGATCGATGACCATCATGAGGGAAATGGCAAAATCCGGTTTGATTGCCACGATCGGCAGCTCAACGGCATAGCCGGCAACATCGACCTGCCAGTTCTGTCCGGTTCTCGGGTCCGCGGTCTCAGGGGTCATGGGCCTTATCCTTCATGCTGAGGCGCTGCTCGACCATCAGGCCGACTTCTCGCCAGGTTGTTCGCTTGTGTTTCAGATCATACCCGTAAAGGGTGAGGGAAAACGAGATGGCGTGCGCCATGCGGATCGCCTGGATGAGCAGCGGAATGCCGCGTGCCAGCGCAAAACGCAATTTCGTCGGCAGGCCGACATCGTCGATCTCCATGCCGCGAGAACGCTGAGCGTCCGCAATACGCTCGAAATCATCGCGCAGCATCGGAATGACGCCGAAGGTCAGCGACAGGACGAGCGTGGCGATGGACGGCAGCCTCGCAGCACTTGCCGCCGCCAATATTTCGCCCGGCGAGCTTGTCTCCATGACGAAATAGAAGGCGGCCGTCGTGGTTACCAGCCTGGCGGCCATCGCCGCCGCGACCGATAAGGCTTCCGGCGTCGAAAGACCCTGCAACCAGAGATTTAACATCCAGCTCACCATGACCATGCCGGTCAGCAGTGTGGCGCCCTTGAGGTAACCGCGGAGACCGGGGACCCTCAAGCCCCATAGAAGGGCCAGGCAGATAAGCGCAAGGGGTACTCCGAACCGCCAGCCCGGGGCAAACCAGGCGGCCAGCATGATGATGAAGGCAATTCCCAGCTTGATAAAGAAGTTGAGCTCATGAAGCCGCGTCATGCCGTGCTCCAAGCTGTCATATCGTAGGGGGCTTGCCAGCCGAGAGAACGGAAGGTGCCGTTTTCCCAGCCGTCTTCGGGTACTCCCTCGAACGCGATCCTGCCGTTGTCGAGGATCATCAGGCGGGTAGCCAGATCGTCGACCAATTCCAGATCGTGCGAGATCAGCATGACCGCCCGCCCCGAAGACTGCATTGACGAGATGAAACGTTCCAGCATTTGACGGCCTTTGATGTCCCTGCTCAAAAGCGGCTCGTCGATGATGGCAACGAGCGCGCCGGTCGCATCGGCGCAAGCGAGCCCCAGCAGTGCTTGCTGGCGAGCCGAAAGAGCAAACGGATTGGCTTCCGCCAAGTCGGAGAGTGCGTATCGCTCCAGCGCTGCCTTGGCGCGCGCAACGACGGCGGGGTCGCTCGACGATGCACTCGACGCCGTAATGGCAAAGATCACCTCGCCGATTACGGTCATATTGAACAGGATATGGCGCATGTTCTGGGGAATGTAGGCAATCTTGCGCGCCCTTGCCGCGACAGACCAGTCGTCGGCCTTTGTCCCGTCGAGAAGGATGGAACCCGAGGTGGTTTTCACCAGCCCAAGGATCGATTTGAACAGCGTCGTCTTTCCGGCGCCGTTACGGCCGATGAGCGCCAGCACGTCTCCAGCCCGGACATCGAAACTGACGTCCTTCAGCACCGGGTTGCCGCGCGATCGGGAAAGCTGGCTCGTCAGGCCCGAAACGGTCAACAGCGGGCGACCCGGCTCGACAGTCTGCCGCGCCGGCCGGGCGCGCATCGGCGGCAAAATGCCGGCGTCGATCCAGGCGGCACCGTGCTTAAGCACCGTCTCCGGCGGCATGCTCGGAGAGACGCCGCCGCGACGCAACAAGGCAATGCTGTCTATCACGGAGCGGAGTGCCAAAGGGTCCTGCTCCGAGATCAACAATGTCGGGGTACCGTCCAGCACTTTCAGCAGGATATTGGATAGCCGCACGCGCGCGGCGGGATCAAGCCCGGTCGTCGGTTCGTCCAGCACCAGAATCGATGGGCTGGAGACGATCGCCGCAGCAATGGTGACCATTCGCCGCTCACCCCCCGAAAGGGTCAGAACCCGACGGCCGCTCAAGGCCTGCAGCTTGAATTCGGTCATCAGTTCGGTCAGCCGATCCCGAATCGCGTTGCGCTCGATTCCCCTGTTTTCCAGCGGAAAGGCGATGACGTCCTCGACGCAGATGTCCCAAAGCTGGTCTTCGCTATTTTGCGACACGAAGCCGATCGTGCCGAATAGCTCCTTCTTTGTGAAGGAAAGCAGTGGGCGGCCAGCAAGCTCCACCTGCCCGGAGAATTCGGCAACTGGAATAAAGCGAGGAATCAGGCCTGCGGCAACGCCGAGCAATGTCGACTTGCCGCTGCCCGCTTCACCACAGACGAGAAGCCGTTGCCCCTCGTCAAGCATAAAACTGGTTTCGGCAAGCACCGGCGCAGCGCCGCCGAAACCGATCGTCAGATTGGCAATATTGAGCACTTGTTGATCCAGATCGGGTTCAGAAGCGCTTGAAACCGGCGGGATGCGCACTCTTCAGAATTTTCAGGGCCGGGATGATCAGAAGCGGCGTGCCGACAACCATCGGGACGATGTCGGACAGGCCGAGATAGCCAAAACCCCACCAGAATGGGAAAATGCCGAGATAGGCAAGGCTTGCAGACACTGCTGCCACCATAACGAGCCCGACGATAAGGCAGACCGCGGCGATCTTGATCAGCCCGCTGCGATCGAAAGCCGTCTTGGCAGGATCGAAAAGCAGCCCGGGCACAAGGCCGGTCAGGCCGACCATGATGCCGTCAACAAGAAGCGAATGCGCAGGTATGAAGGTGCCAGCCAGCAGCGACCAGACGATGGTGCCGAGATAGCCGCAAATGAAGCCGCTGCGCCAGCCGAGCAGAATGCCGATCACCGACGGCAGAAAGGCGAAAATGCGCCACTGAATGACGCCGGGCACGAGCTGGATTGGATTGGCATAAGCCCAAAGCACGCCAGTCGCGGCAGCTGCCACGATCGAGAGCACGATAGGAAAGAGTGTATTGCCGTCGGTTTGTGAAACGGTCGCTGGTTGCATGATCTTGGTCCCTTTAAAAAGTAATTTCCAGAAATTCTCGGAAAACCCATTGGACGGCCCTCCGCGATCATTCAGGCGCAGTTTCGCGCTCTCTTATTGACGCATCCGATTACTCAGATCCCGGACTTCGTCCAATCACGAACGGAGGCCAGGACATTATACTCTACAGACCCCCGGGTCCCCCATAGGCTACTGTTTCAGCCCCCTAAAACTCACGGGCGCGATGGAGAAAAGGCCAGCGTAACGCGCAGATTGGAATTGCAATAGCGATGATTGCCCGCTCACGGAAGTTCTCTCCAACATTCAAACGACGTATAGAAATTCAAATCACGAAAACCACCCATGATTGCATATGAAACTTGATCTAGCACACGCAGTATCGGCAGGCCAACCCAATCATGCGTACAGCGACGAACGAGTGCGGCAAAGACAGCTCAGCAAATAGCCGGCACCCTGCCTATATCCGCGCTGCGTCTTTCTGGGCCACGGAACGTTTCCGCCGGATCTGCCTGACAGGCCTGCTGACCGAAGCGCGGTCTTCTGCCCAGGCATGCTTTTCGGTCGCGGCATCCGGCGTCGCCACTCCATCGACAACATCGAACTGCGGAATATGGCCCAGACTGGTCACCAGCTTGGCGTCCTCTCCAAGCAGGTTCCGCCAAGAATGACCTTCGGTCAGAATGGCGCCCGCACCAATTATGTTTGCGCCGGCGCGACGCACGAGCCTAATTGCCGCCGCCATGCTGGAACCGGTGGCGATGACATCATCGACAACCAGAACGCGTCTACCCTGAAGCAGCTTTATCGAACGGCGATCCAGCAGAAGACGCTGTGGCGCTGCGGTCGTAATGGAACGAACATCCTCGACCAAGGCGTCGGCAAGGTGAAATTTGGGTGATTTCTGCAGGATTACATATCGATCGATGCCAAGGCGCCGCGAGACCTCGATGGCGACAGGGACGCCCAAGGTAGCGCTGCCGACGACGATGTCAGGCCGCGACGGCGCAAAATGACGGGCAAGGGCCTCGCCGACGAGGTCTCCGAACCGGATACCCATATCGATGACCATCAGCAGTGCGATTGCCCGCCGATCGCTCAGCTGGACGATCGGCAAGCTGAAATTCTCGCCGGCAACCTGCACCTGATGGGTTTGCGGAGTCTCCAGATACATGCTGCTGCGGCCTTCTTGGCACATTGATTGCATTCAAATTATTGTCTTAATAGACACTAGATCACACAATTTTTACAACCAACAAAATTCGTCCGGTGTGTTTCCTTTTCTTCAACGAGGTATACTTCCGAATGAGCAGACTCTTGTTTTCTCGCTTCGCGCATTACCTCGACGAGATCGCCAACCATGGCTCGATCAGAAAAGCAGCGGAAAAGCTGAATGTGTCGGCTTCGGCGATCAACAAGCAGCTCATCAGCGCCGAGGAGGAATTCGGTGTTGCCCTGTTCGAGCGCCTGCCGCGCGGCATGCGGCTGACATCGGCGGGCGAATTGCTCGTCAATGGCTACAGGGAATGGAATAAGGACCTTTCCCGCATCAAATCCGAAATCGAGGAACTGAAGGGATTACGCCGCGGCGAGGTGAGAATCGCGGCTTCCCAGGAAACCGTACCCGATTTCCTGCCGGCAGCGATTGCGCGATTCACGAAGGACCATCCTCGTATCCGCAATGCGATCGCAGTGGAGGATTCTGATCGCGTGCGACAGCTGGTCAGGGATGGGGGCGCAGATTTCGGACTGACCTTCAGCCCCCTGCCCCTCCCGGGGGTCATTGTTACGCGCTCCGCCGATTTTCATCTCGTCGCCATGCTGCCCGCAACTCCCGGTGTAGAGCCGCCGGATAGCATCTCCATAGGCGAATTCTTCAAGAAGCCGACGATCGTTCCCGACACCAGCAGCCATCTACGGGATGTCGTCGACATTGCCGCGGCGCGTATCGACATCCGCTTTCAGCCTGTCCTCACGACCAACAGCTTGTCGCTTATGCGGTCCATGGTCCGCGAGGGCGGCGGTTTCGGGGTTACGGCGATCGCTTCCGGCATGTCCCTTCCGCATGAGGACGGATTGCACTACTCTCGCATTGCCGACAGCGGCTTGCCGCCGATGGTCCTTTCCCTGATCGTTGATCCCAGGCGCAGCCTCTCGATGACATCCATCATTGCCCGCAGGTATTTCGAGGAATATCTCGATGAGATCGCAGTTCGAGCCGGAAAGGAATCTGTGCATTCATTGGAGTAGTCGCTCTCCCACCTGAACAGGATTCCTTGCGCGGCGACGCCTCCATCACGGCACTGCCTCGTCTCCGTCGACCCTTTATCAATCGACGGTAGCAACAAGCGCATTTTATACCTTGGCTTGAGATGTCAATGCTCATGTCATTTCTCGTGAGCGGCAGCCCGGGATGCCGGCGCATAACATTATCCATGCTAAATCTATTCGGATCAAAGGCGTCCGGGGCACCTTGCCGTTGAAGAAAAGGCAACACACCGAACTAATTTTGATGCTTGCAAAAGTTGCACAAGCTCACGCCTATAAGCCAATATCTTCTACTGCTAATTCTCGAGGTGGCAAGGGAATGGCGAATGATTATAGCCCATACGAATCCCATAGGAGAGCACGACCGCAGCTTCGCCTCGTTCGTGCACAAGAACCGCGCTTCGTCGAACGGCAAACGGAAGAAATTCCCATGCCAGAAGCCAAGTCATATCTTTTAAGCACGGTCGACGGAACGATCCGGACGGTGATGCTTCCCGCCGGCAACCGGATCGAGCACATCCGCAAGTTGGTCGGATCCAGCGGGATCGATGTCGTCCGCATCGCGGACTCCCATCTTCTCTATGCCGATGATAACGGCCTCATCGACGGGCTTTCCAGCATAGCGGATTTGAAGGGCCATCCTTCGCCGCTAGCCGGCAATCTTCTGATCGTCGGCAAGGATGAAAGCGGCAAGACCACCAGTGTCAGTGCCGGCATCGACGACGTCGCTTCCTGGTTCACGATCATTCGTCCGGTTTTCCTGCCCGTTTTCGAAACCGTGCGCGAATCTCAAATTCTCAGCACGCGCGTCATCCGTCTGGATGTTCGCATTGAACGCTCGATCCCGAACATCATAGAATAGGGCGCGAGAAAGATGCACGATAAGATTTGGCATCAGCGCAATATTAGAAATGTCTATTATATTTCTTTCCATGATACCACCGCTGATGGGATGTGAAGAGCATCGCTCGTAAACCTGTTTCCCGATAGCGAAACGCGGCCGCATAACATAATCAGCGCTGCCCATCCGGCAGATAAAGAGCCTCATTCAGGATCAGACAACGCCGCGCGATCAGCCCAATTCCACGAAGCAAGCTTGTCAGCTCTGGTTTCGAGTGCCATTGGTCTGGAAACGACAAGCGACGACAACAAGCAGCTTTCACATGAAACTTGATGCAATCGATCTGCGGATACTGGATGCCATTCAGCGCGATGGCCGCATCACCAAGCTCGCGCTGGCCGATAAGGTGGGGTTGTCGCCGACGCCATGCTGGCTACGCCTTCGTAAGCTTGAAAAGGCCGGGATCATCACGGGCTATCACGCCCGTCTGGCACTCCGTCGTCTCGCACCGGTCGCAAGCGTCATGGTAGAACTGACACTGGCAAATCATCGGCAGATCGACTTCGATCGTTTCGAGCGGGCAGTGGCGGCCATTCCTGAAATCGCGGCCTGTTGGGCTGTCGGCGGCGGCGTCGATTATATCCTGAAGATCATGGCGGCCAATATCGATGCCTATCAGCGATTGATCGACGACCTTCTTAATCGCGACCTCGGCATCGAACGCTATTTCACCTACATCGTCACCAAGACTGTGAAGGAGGAGACGGTGCTTCCCGTCGCCGACCTGCTTTCTCCGGGCACGTCGGACAGCGAATAGAGAAACTCTCTAGCGCCGCGCTTCACTTTAGATCCTTTCTCTCTACCAGTCGCCAGCAATGGACAATCTCTCACATCGTTCCGTGACAGCATCGGCTATCTGGAAAGAGAGACCCGACCATGACCGCGCTCCACGCCCGCGCCACCTATCATGAAGCCCTTTCGCGGCTGAACGACCGTCATCTGCTGCGAGACCTCTCCTATGTCGCAGGCCGTTGGGTCGCCGGCGAAGCCAATCAAAGCTTCGAGGTCACCGACCCTGCATCGTCTGCGACGCTTGCGTGGGTCGCCAGTCTCGACAGGCAGGAGACCATCGGCGCCATCGATGCTGCCGCGCGTGCCTTTGCCGCCTGGCGTTCGCTTCTGCCGCAGCAGCGATCGGCGATTCTGCGCAAGTGGTATGAACTCATGCTGGAGGCACGCGAGGATCTGGCGCTCATCATGACGCTGGAACAAGGCAAGCCGCTTGCCGAATCCCGTGGCGAGATCGATTACGCCGCAAGCTTCATCGAATGGTATGCCGAGGAATCGAAGCGCATCAATGTGGAGAGTGTGACCAGCCACCTGCCGGATGCCGAAATGTTCGTCCGCAGGGAAGCACTCGGCGTTGTCGGTATCGTCACGCCCTGGAACTTTCCTTCCGCGATGATCACGCGCAAGGCCGCTGCAGCACTTGCCGCCGGCTGCACTGTCGTCGCTCACCCGTCGTCCGAAACGCCGCTATCGGCACTGGCACTTGCTGAACTCGGCGAACGCGCCGGGCTTCCGGCCGGGGTCTTCAACGTGGTGACCGGCGATGCCGCAACCATCGTCGGCGCCTTCTGCGAAGATCCCCGGGTCAGGGCATTGAGCTTCACCGGATCGACCGGCATCGGCAAGATGATCGCCGGCCAGTGTGCCGGGACAATGAAGCGACTTGTGATGGAACTTGGCGGCCATGCGCCCTTGATCGTCTTCGACGATGCGGATCTCGACCGCGCTGTCGATATCGCCATCAATGCCAAATTCGCGACCTCCGGCCAGGACTGCCTCGCCGCCAACCGCATCTTCGTCCAGCGCCCGATCATGGACGCTTTCGTTGGGACGTTCGCCAAGCGCATCGAAGCTCTTAAGGTCGGGAACGGATTGGATGGTGCCGTCGATATCGGACCTCTCATGCACGAGCGCGCCATTACGAAGATCGAGGAGCATGTTGCCGACGCGTTGAAACACGGCGCGAGGCTTGCAACAGGCGGAAAACGGCACCCAGCCGGGAAGCTGTTCTTCCAGCCGACCTTGCTCGTCGATCCCTCGCCGGATGCCCTGATCATGCATGAGGAAACCTTCGGACCGGTCGCAGCCGTCAGCGTCTTCGACAGCGAGGACGAGGTTGTCGCCCGGGCCAACGACACCCAATACGGCCTTGTCGCCTATGTCGTGACGACGAACGGCGCGCGGCAGATGCGGCTCGGTCGGGCGCTCGAATACGGCATGGTGGCCATCAACCGCGTGAAGATCACGGGCGGCCCGATCCCGTTTGGCGGCTGGAAGCAGTCAGGTCTGGGCCGAGAAGGCTCCCGCCACGGCATCGAGGCTTTCACCGAGCTCAAATATCTCTGCGTCGACACGACAGCCTGACACCGCGAGTAGAAAAAGAAGGAACGATAATATGCTGGACAAGCGCAACGAACTGAACGCCTGGGACAGGGACCATTTCTTCCATCCCTCGACGCATATGGGCATGCACGCGCGCGGCGAGACGCCGACCCGCGTCATTGCCGGCGCCGAAGGCGTTTACATCACGGATACCGCCGGCAAGAAGAGCCTTGATGCGTTTGCCGGCCTTTATTGCGTCAATGTCGGCTATGGCAGGCAGAAAATCGCCGATGCGATCGCCGAGCAGGCAAGGAACCTCGCCTATTATCACGCCTATGTCGGCCATGGGACAGAAGCCTCGATCACGCTTTCTAAGATGATCATCGACCGTGCGCCCAAAGGCATGAGCCGCGTCTATTTCGGGCTTTCCGGGTCTGACGCCAACGAGACCAACATCAAGCTCATCTGGTACTACAACAATATTCTCGGCCGACCGGAAAAGAAGAAGATCATCTCTCGCTGGCGCGGCTATCATGGCTCCGGCGTCATGACGGGCAGCCTCACCGGCCTCGAACTCTTCCATAAGGCTTTCGACCTACCGCGCGCGCCGATCCTCCATACCGAAGCGCCCTATTTCTTCCGGCGCACCGACCGGTCAATGAACGAGGAACAGTTTGCGCAGCATTGCGCCGACAGGCTGGAGGAGATGATCCTCGCTGAAGGTCCGGAGACGGTCGCAGCCTTTATCGGCGAGCCGATCCTCGGCACCGGCGGCATCGTTCCGCCACCGAAGACCTACTGGCAAAAGATCCAGGCCGTTCTCGACAAATACGACGTCCTGCTCGTCGCCGACGAAGTCGTCACTGGTTTTGGTCGCCTCGGCACGATGTTCGGCTCCGATCATTACGGCATGAAACCGGATCTGATCACCATCGCCAAGGGCCTGACGTCTGCCTATGCGCCTCTATCAGGCAGCATCGTCTCCGACAAGATGTGGCAGGTGCTCGTCCAGGGATCCGATCAACTCGGCGCCATCGGCCATGGCTGGACCTATTCCGCCCATCCGATCTGCGCGGCTGCCGGTATCGCCAATCTCGAGCTGGTCGACGAACTCGACATCGTCGAAAATGCGGGCTCGACCGGCGCCTATTTCCGCTCCGAACTTGCCAAGGCCGTCGGCGGCCATAGGCATGTCGGCGAGATTCGCGGCGACGGGCTGATGGCAGCCATCGAATTCGTCGAGGACAAGGATGATCGCAAGTTCTTCGATCCCGCGCAGAAGATCGGACCGCAGGTGGCGGCGGCATTGCTCGAGCGCGGCGTCATCGGCCGCGCCATGCCGCAGGGAGACATCCTCGGCTTTGCACCGCCGCTGTGCCTGACGCGCGAGGAAGCCGATACCGTCGTCAAGGCAGCGGCCGGCGCCATCGAAAGCGTACTTTCGGGCCGCTGATCCGCTCCTGACGAGACGACCCTACACGTCCTAGCCAATGGCGCGGCCTGTTGTTGACAATAGGCCGCGCCATTGCATTCGGTCGTCGCCATCCGGCGCCGAATGGTGTACATGGATTCCTGTAATTGTACCGGATCAATCCATGTATCGTCATGATTCAAAAAGCCAGGACAATGGCGCCTGGAAACCCGTCCTCCAGCATCGCAAAGGCGTGACCAAGCACAAGCTGCTCACCGACAAGATCATCTCCGACATCGATGATGGCATCCTGCCGGTGCACGCGCAGATGCCGACGCATCGCGATCTCGCCCATGCACTGGGAATTTCCGTCCAAACCGTGAGCTTGAGCTACAAAGAGGCGGAGCGTCGCGGCTATCTGCGTGGCGAGGTCGGGCGGGGCACCTTCGTTCGTAGCCGTGTCACTGAGCGCGCAGACAGCTTCATGCTCGATCGCGATCCAAGCGGCAGCGCCGATCTTTCCATCATCCGTGCTGTTTATACCGAGGCGCATGAGCGATCGGCCCGCGAACTCATGCAGGCGCTTGCCGAGAGCGATAATAGCAGTTTCATGCGGCCCTGCCGTCCGATCGCGGGCCTCGACGCCCATCGCGCGGCAGCACAGGTCTGGCTCGCCGGCTTGTCGGTCACAACCGATCCAGATCGCATCCTCATCACGAATGGCGCCGCTCACGGCCTCTTCCTTGCCGTCGCCTCGGTCGTTCGACCCGGCGAAGTGGTTTTGACCGAGAACCTGACCGATCACGGCATCATCGGCCTTGCCAACGTCCTGGGCTTCACGCTGCGCGGCCTTCCGACCGATCGCGAGGGTATCCTGCCCGACGCCTTCGAGGCCGCCTGCGCTATCGGCGATGTGTCGGCGCTTGTTATCGTCTCCTCGCTGGGCAACCCCACCAGCCATGTCATGGGAGCCGAGCGCCGCCGCACGATCGCCGACATAGCTCGTCGGCACAATATCTTCGTCATCGAGGATGAGGTCTACAAGCCCATGCTGCGGGATCCCCTTCCCTCGATGGCGGATCTCATCCCGGAGCTCGGCTTCTTCGTGACCAGCTTCACCAAATCCGTCATGACGGGATTGCGCATCGGCTATCTCGTCGTGCCGGCCCATTATTCAATCCGCGCTGCTTCGATCCTGCGCGTCACCGGATGGAGCGCCACCAACGTCGTTGCCGAAATGGCGTCGCGCTGGGTTCTGGATGGGACGGCGCAAGCCCTGCTTACCGTCCAGCGAAACGAGGCGGAGGCCCGGCAGGCGATCGTCTCCGATGTGCTGGCGCCGTTCGTCGCCGGCAGCCATCCGCTGTCGCTTTGCGCCTGGCTTTCCGTTCCCGAACGTTGGACCGAGGAAGGCCTCGTGCGGGCACTGGCACGCAAGGGTGTCGCGGTCACGCCATCCGATCCGTTCGTGGCCGGTGGAGAGCGGCCGGTCGGCGGTATCCGCATCTGTCTCGGTGGCCGCCTCTCCCATTCCGCTCTTCGCTCGGCGCTCGAAACCGTTCGCGGCACGTTCGAACAACTGCCGCCCGTTTTCGATGTGGGATCGATCGTTTAGAGCATTTCTAGGAAAAGTGCGCAGCGGTTTTCCGTCCAGAGTGCGTTTGAAAACAAGAAGATAGAGCGTTTCCGCGATGCGCAGAAAAGCGGAAATGCTCTGGTCTTGCCGCAGCTCGATCCCATCAGAGGATCGAACTGAGAAACTCCTTGGTGCGGTCTTCCTTCGGCGCGCTGAAGATCTCTTCCGGCTTGCCTTGCTCGCAGATACGGCCCTTATCGAAGAAGCAGACCCGGTCGGAGACTTCGCGGGCAAAGCGCATTTCGTGCGTGACCAGCAGCATGGTCAGATCGTGTTCATGGGCGAGATCGCGGATGACGCCCAGCACCTCGCCGACGAGCTGCGGATCGAGTGCGGATGTCGGCTCGTCAAACAGCAGCACGCGCGGGCGCATGGCAAGCGCGCGGGCGATCGCGACGCGCTGCTGCTGACCGCCGGAAAGCTGACTTGGATAGTGATCCTTCTTCTCAGAGAGGCCGACCATGCGCAAGAGCTCGACAGCGCGGCACTCGGCCTCCGCCCGGCCAAGCCCAAGCACGCGTGTCGGCGCTTCGACGACGTTGCGCAGCACAGTCATGTGCGGAAACAGGTTGAAGCTCTGAAAGACCATGCCGACATGCGTACGGATCTGCCGCAGATGCGCCTCGCTGGCGAGGAAGCGACCACGGCCGTTGTCCTGATGATAGGACATGCCGGCCAGATGCAGGGTTCCCTCCTGGAAGGGCTCGAGCGTCATCAGGATGCGCAGGACCGTTGATTTTCCGGAGCCGGAAGGGCCGATCAGCGTCACCTTCTCGCCGGGCGTAACGTCGAAGCAGAAATTGTCGAGGACGGTCAGGTGGCCGTAGCGCTTGGTCACATCTTGAAAGCGGATCAATGGTTGCGTCATTTGAGAGCAATTCCGTTTTTCGGCAACGCCTTTTCGAGCCAATGAATGGCCGCCGAGCAGACGAGCGTGAGGATGAGAAAGATCAGGCCGACGAGAGAAAGCGGCACCAGATACTCGAACGTCCGATCCCCGATGAGATTGGCGAGATTGAGCATGTCGACCACCGTGACGACCGACAGGACCGGCGTCTCCTTCAGCATGGAGACGAGATAGTTGCCCATGGCCGGAATGATGCGGGGGATCGCCTGTGGGATTATGATATCCCAATAGGTGCGGCCGCGGCTGAGATTGAGCGCCGTCGCAGCTTCCCATTGTCCGAGCGGCACGGCATCCAGGCCGCCGCGATAGACCTCCGACGTATAGGCCGAATATTGCAGCCCGAGCGCCAGCGCGCCGGTCAGGAAAGCAGGTAATACGATGCCGTAGATCGGCAGGACATAATAGAGGAAGAAGAGCTGGACGAGCAGCGGCGTATCGCGCAGGAACTCGATGACGAAAGCCGTCGGCCAGGAGATGGCCACGAAACGGCTGCGCCGCAGCAAGGCGAAGACAAGGCCGATAACAAGCGCGATCGCAAAACCGGCGGCTGCCGCCTCCAGCGTGACGATGAGGCCGATGCCGAGGATCGGCAGGATCGACAATGCGAAAGACAGCGTCGTCGACGTATCCCAGGTGAAGCCATACATCATGCCGGCGCCCTCCCCGGGAAAGCGACGCCACGGCGAAGAATCGTCTCCAGCCAGCGCATGAAGGCAACCAGAATGAGCGCCATGATGAAATATCCGATGAGCGTCAGCGAGTAGATCGTCACGCTGTCGAGCGTGATGTTGCGCAATTGCTGCGCCTGGAAGGTGAGATCGCTGATCGAAATGAGCGACACCAAGGCGGTGTCCTTCAGGTTCTGGACAGCGAGATTGCCGAAAGCCGGCATCATTTCGACCACGGCCTGCGGCAGGACGACATGGAAGAGCGTCTGGCCCTGCCCGAAATTCAGCGCCCGCGCCGCCTCATGCTGCGTATCGGGGACCGCCTGCAGCGCGCCGCGCACCACCTCTGCGCCATACGCGCCGATGTTGAGCGCCAGGCCGGCGATGCCCGTGGTGATGGGATCGAAGGAGATGCCAATCAGCGGCAGCGCGTAATAGAGCCAGAAAAGCTGCACCAGAAGCGATGTGCCGCGAAAGATCTCGATATAGACGATCGCGATTGCGGAGAGCAGCCGCCCTCCGGCAAAGCGCGCAAGGCCGGCCGCAAAGGCGAGGATGGCACCGAGAAACATCGAGGCAACGGCGATGAGCGCCGTCACCTCCGCGCCCTTCAGCAATGCCGGCAGATAGTGTGTCCAGCTCATGTCCGGGTCACCTCCGTTCCAGAATGGGAGGGGCCGAACGACCGGGCGATCGTCCGCAGACGACCGCCGGGTCGTTCTTGACTATCGATAGGCTCATTTGCCCGCGCACAGGTCTTCGGTGCTCTTCGTGCGCGCGGCCTCGACGCTCTCGGCGCTGAGACCATAGGACATCAGGATCTTCTTGTAGTCATCGGTCTTCTTGAAGGCTTCGAGAGCAGTATTGAAGGCCTTGTAGAGTTCCTTGTCCTCGGGCCGGAAATCGAAGCCGCCATAGCTTCTGACGGATTTTCCATTGATCACCGGATCGGTGAAGGGCTCGGCATGCTCGACATTCGTGCTGCCCTGAACGAGCTTGGCGACAGTCAACTCGGTTGCCGCATAGGCGTCGGCACGGCCGGTCTGGATCGTGGATAGCGCATCCGCATTCGCCTGGATCATGACGATCTGGGATTCCGGAATGCCGAGACCATGGAAGAAGTCCAACTGATCGGCACCCGAGACGATCGCGACCTTGAGCGACGGATCCTTCTTGATATCCTCATAGGAATGCAGCTTCTTCGGATTGCCCTTCGGCACCAATAGTCCCTCGCCATAGCTCGAATTCGGCGTGGTGAACTGCACCTGCTTGCAGCGCTCCGGCAGGATATTCTGCTCGGCGGCAACGAAATCGAAGCGCTTGGCCTTCAGGCCGGGGATCAGCGACCCGAACGGCGTCACGGTCCACTCGACTTCCTTGACACCCATCGACTTCAAAACGGCGGCGGCAACATCGGGGCCGATGCCCTTGGCGGCACCGCTCTCGTCCATGTAGCTGTAGGGAACCTCATTGGCGCTGGCGCCGCGGATGTAGCCATCCTTCTTGATCTGCTCGAGGCTGGCGGCATGGGCTGAAACGGCGAGGCCGAGGGTTAGGCCCATGGCGGCGAGGCTGCGGTAAAAATTCGATCTCATAGTTCACTCCTCTGTGGTTGAAATTCGTCACCGGCTGTCCGGTTTTCCGGATCTTTGCCGATAACGGGGTGGTGACCCGCGCCGCGCTGTCGCGGCGCGGCAATTCAGGGCGCCTCCGTCAATGTTGCGACGACGGCTAAGCAATCCCCGGTTTTGATGAGGCCGGGGAAATGACGTGCGGCGAGAACACCATCCAGCGCCGCCCGATAGTCAAAGGGCTCGGATCCGGTACGGCCGATCGGATGGATGCGGGCGATGATCTCGCCCCGCGAAACCATTTCACCCAGGTCCTTGAGCGGTTCGAAAAGGCCGTCGGCCTCGGAAAAGACGAAGCAGTCTGACGACGGCATATCAAGCCATTGTGTCGCTTCGACCTCCGGGGCGCCTGCGACGATTCCGGCGTGCTTCAGGACATTCAGAACGCCGCGCTTGGCAATGGAAGCCGTGCGCGCCGATATGGTTCCACCGCCCGAAAGCTCCGTGGTCACAAAGACCTTGCCCATCTCCTCGGCGGTGGTGTCATACATGCCGACGGCATCGATCTCGATCATCCGCATGGAATAGGGCGCAGAAAACGCGGCAACCCCATCGAAGCTGGCCTTCTCCTGGCTCCTATCCGGCAAGGCATGCGCTGCGGCATAGGGCAGGAAATCGAGGGTGCGCCCGCCCGAATGAAAATCGAGCACGATATCGGCAAGCGGCAGCAGGTAGCGGGTAAAATAGTCGGCGATCTTCTCGGTAACGCTACCATCAGGCCGGCCCGGAAAACTCCGATTGAGGTTGCCTTTGTCGATCGGCGAGGTGCGCGTTGCTGCGCGGAAGGCAGGGTAGTTCATCGCCGGAACGATGATGATCCTCCCCTTGATCTCCTCCGGCTTCAGCGTGCGGGCGAGATCGAAAAGCGCAACGGGCCCTTCATATTCATCGCCATGATTGGCCCCGGTCAAAAGCGCCGTCGGCCCTTCGCCATTCCTGATGACGCAGATCGGGATCATGATCGAACCCCAGGCGGAATCGTCGCGCGACCAGGGAAGGCGCAGATGGCCGTGCTGGATGCCGTCACGATCGAAATCGACTGTCGGCGCGATCGGCGATGGACGTTTGGATATGCTCATGCTGTTCATCTCAGGCCATCACTTCACGACAAGCCGTCGGGGAACGTTCGAGAGGCACTCGACGCCGCTCTCCGTGATGACGATGCTTTCGGTGATTTCCATACCCATGTCTTCCAGCCAGAGGCCTGTCATGAAATGAAAGGTCATGCCCGGTAGCAATTCGGTGCGATCGCCGGGGCGCAGGCTCATGGTCCGCTCGCCCCAATCCGGCGGATAGGAAAGGCCGATCGGATAGCCGGTGCGGTTATCCTTGACGATGCCGTATTTCTTCAGGACCGAGAAAAAGGCGTTGGCGATATCCTCGCAGACGTTACCTGGCTTGGCGGCGGCAAGGCCGGCCTCCATGCCCTCGAGCGTCGCCTTCTCCGCGTCGAGAAAGGCCTGGGTCGGCTTGCCGAGGAAGACGGTGCGCGACAGCGGGCAATGATAGTGGCGATAGCAGCCGGCGATCTCGAAGAAGGTGCCCTCGCCGCTCTTCATCGGCTTGTCGTCCCAGGTCAGATGCGGAGCGGAGGCATCGGCGCCCGACGGCAGCAAAGGAACGATGGCAGCGTAATCGCCGCCGAAGCCATCGACGCCGCGAATGCCGGCATCATAGATTTCGGCGACCAGATCGGATTTGCGAATGCCTGGCTCGACTTTCTCGACGATCCGCTGGTGCATGGCCTCGACGATGCGACCTGCCTTGCGCATATAGTCGAGCTCGGTCTTGCTCTTGACGGCACGCTGCCAGTTCACGAGCCCTCTCGCATCCTTGAAGCGCGCATTCGGCAAGTGCTTGACGAGCGAGGCATAGGCCGCGGCGGTGAACCAGTAATTGTCCATCTCGACGGCGATCGAGGCATTGGCCCAGCCGCGTTCCTCGATAATTTTCGAGAGCAGATCCATCGGATGGCGCTCATTGGACTGCACATAGTGATCGGGATAGCCGATGATGTTGTCATGGGCGAGATAGGCCGTGCGCTTGGCGCCATTGGCATCCTGGCCGCGGCCATACCAGATCGGCTCGCCGGTATCAGGCACCAGCACGCATTGATGCACGTAGAAGGACCAGCCGTCATAGCCGGTCAGCCAGTGCATGTTGGAGGGATCCGTGACGATGACGAGATCGACACCGGCCTTTTCCATGGCGCGGCGCGTCTTTTCGAGCCGCTCGGCATATTCGGCGCGGGTGAAATTGAGGGTCGGTTCGCTCACGCTGGGTCTCCTGATGCTTTCGTCGTTTCGATCGCTTGGCCCGCGCCGGCCGAGACGGCGCGGCGATGGGCAAGCGTGGCAATGGCGGTATCCTGGACGCCGGTCCCGGTCAGATCGCAAAAGGTGATCGCCTCGGGCGACCGGCGGCCTGCCGCCCGGCCGGCAACAATGGCGCCAAGTTCGGGGAAATCCGCCGTCTCGCTTACAAGCCCAGCGGCGATTGCATGATGAAGCTCACCCAGCCGCCGCGTCTGCTTCAGACTGTCGGCAACATAAGGCGCGGCCTTCAGGATGGCGGCTGGGTCGATCTCGTTCTTGTGTTCGGCGTCGGAACCCATGGCGGTGACGTGCTGACCCGGCTGCAGCCAGGTGGCATCGAGGATCGGCTTGTCCGCCGGTGTGGTGGTGACGATAATATCGGCGTCGCGGCAGGCCTTCTTGGCATCCGCCTCCGCCACGACGGGAAAGCCGAGTTCCGCCGTCAGTTCCGTCGCGAGTTTGTCGGCCTTTGCCTGATCGCGCGCCCAAATCCGAGCAGCTTCGATCGGCCGAACCAGCGTGAGCGCACGCAATTGCAGGCGGGCCTGCATGCCGGCTCCGAGAATTGCGGCAATCCGGCTATCCGGGCGGGACAGGTGCCGTGCGGCCACGGCCCCTGCCGCGGCGGTTCGAACATCCGTCAGATAGCCATTGTCGAGCAGGAGCGCCTCGACCAGGCCGGTGCGAGCCGACAGGAGCATCATCAGCCCGTTGGTGCTTGGCAATCCAAGTGATGGATTGTCGAAGAAGCCGGGGCTTACCTTGATCGCGAAACTGTCGAGATCGGGAACATAGGCCGTCTTCACGTCAACCTCGCCGCGATGGGCGGGAATATCGAGCCGCATGATCGGCGGCATTTCCACGGCCTTCGTCGCCAGCGCCGCGAATGCCTGCTCGACGCAATCGACGGCATCGTTATCGAGCCGAACGATCTTGCGAAGATCTGTTTCGGTCAGGATCAGCACACGGGTCATGGCGCCACTCCCCTATCGGGACCACTCACGATTGCCCGATGGGTCGCCGGATCGATATTGCCTCCGGACACGATAACAACCGTCAGACCATCGGGCTTGATCTTGCCGGCGAGCAAGGCCGCTATCCCGACGGCACCCGCCCCTTCGACGGTCAACCCCTCGATCAAGGCCGCATGGCGAATGCCGGCGGCGATCTCCTCCTCGCTAAGCAGGATGACATTATCGAGAAGCGCCCAGCACATTCGGAACGTCAGGCGGTTATCGAGCCCAATGCCGCCACCCAGCGAATCCGCCAAGGTCTCTACCTCCTGCACATCCGTTGGACGACCGGCCGCAAGGCTCGCCGCCATCGCCGCGCCGCGCTCCATCGAAACGCCGACCACCTTGGCGGCCGGCAGACGGCTCTTGATCGCGGCTGCAACACCCGAGGCCAGCCCGCCGCCCGACAGCGGTACGAGAACCAGCGCCGTTTCCGGCAAATCGTCTGCGACCTCGAGCCCGAGCGTGCCCTGACCGGCAATGACATCGGCGGCGTCGAAGGGCGGAATGAAACACATGCCCTCATCACGGACGAGGCGCTCGACCTCCAACATCGCATCATCCTGCGAGTGCCCGACGATACGGATGTCCGCGCCAAGATTTCGGATAGCCTCGACCTTGTTGGTGGGAACAAGTGCAGACAGGCAGATGGTCGCGCGAGCGCCCATCGTCTTGGCCGCATGGGCAACCGCCCTGCCGTGATTGCCGGTCGATGCCGTCACAAGCCCACGCGAACGTGCCTTTTCGTCCAGGCGCAAAAGCGCATTCGTGGCGCCGCGAAGCTTGAAACTGCCCGTATGCTGATGGTTTTCCAGCTTGAGATGAACCGGAACGTCCGTCCGCTGAGACAGCGCTTGCGAAAGCCGCAACGGCGTGCGCAGCACGTTTGGCGCAATGCGCCGCCGCGCCGCTTTTATATCCTGCAACGTCACCATCATCGTCATGGCACACACCGATGCCTTGCCGATGATGCAACCGGCGTCATCACGAATTTCATCTTTTTCTCGCGCTGGATGTTCATGACATCAGCGTGAAAGAGACAATGGATCATGTCAATCTGTATATTGTTTCATTACAATTATAAGTGCACCTTCCAAGGCTGACAGCCGAGTGAGGCAATGTCAGCATGGCGCACGCTTGGCGGATCGCCAGGTGCATGGGATTTCGTATTCGTGCTGATGCCGGCGCGGCGGTAGTTGCTGTGCGCTACGTTCAAAAAGACGTCAGGATTTCAGCGCGTGCCTGACCCTCAGGATCGCAAGGGCGACTGCTCCGATCACCACGGGAATAGAGATCAGCATGTAGATTGGATTGATGTGAAGGCCGGCATGATCCGCCGTCTCGATCGCGACCTTGATCAGGCTCAGAAGGTAGTAGCTGATGGCGATGATCGAGAGACCCTCGACCGCCCGCTGAATTTTGACCTGGGTTTCGGCGCGCTCGGCCATGGCCTGGATCTGAACGGCGTTCTGGACCTCGATCTCCACCTGGATGCGGGTCTGGAGCAAATCGATCAGATGCATGGTCGCATGCGATAGCTGCTCCAGGCGCAATGCAGTCGCCTCACAACTCCTGACTGCCGGTCTGAAGCGGCGCGCGACGAAAACCCCGAAACGCTGAAAACCTGGGACATGGGTCTCGCGCAGCTCGGCGATGCGTTCCTCGACGATCTTGGCATAGGCTGCCGTGGCACCAAAACGATTGCGCGTCTGCGCCGCCGCGGAGATCACCTCCGCGGAAAGCTGGGAAATCTCATCAAGCAGTCGCTTATGGTCTTCGGCGGAGGTCGATACGTGGCGATTCGTCAATTCGACAAGCTTCCGATCGTAGCCACCAAGAACAGGACCAAGCCGCCGCGCCTCCGGAAAGCCCAAAAGCGCCATGACACGGTAGGTCTCGATTTCATAGACCCTGCGGACCATACGGCCGAGCCGGTATGCATTGAGGTCATGGTTGAAGAGGATCGTGCGGCTGGTGCCGTTGTCTCCGACGCGAAAATCCGAGCAAACGAGTGCGGCTCCGCCGCCGATCGTGGACGCCGCCGTATCGCCGAATTGAAGCGCCGAAAGGAGAGGCCCAAGTTCACCCGGCGCCGATCCGCAAATGAGAATTTCCAATCGGCAGACGAACGACCAGTCGGTCAAGCCGGCGAGCCGCGCCGCCTCATCGATCGACAGCGAATCCGCGGGCCAGGTCGAGGGTTCGGCCTCAAGAGGCGTAACTCGGGTGACAGTGACGAATTCGGTATGAAACTCGACCTGTGTCCGAGGGCCTTCGATTGCATCCTCGGCAACGACGACACGGTGACTCAGGTCGGAGATCGAGGGTGATGTGCCCGACAGGGCGATATGCTCGACGAGCGCCGGACCCGAAAAATAGATCGATGGCCGCGCGTGAAGTTCCGAATTGAAATCGACTGCCACCGTTTTCGCTCCCCAAGCAAATGCCTGCTCCAATCGTATGCCGGCCATTGCGGCAATCGGCAATGCTTCGTTGCCTGCGACAGAGTGTCCCGAGGTTTTGAAGGCAACCCTGTTCGGCTGAATTCTGACATAGGGTAAGCTCGACGCAACCAACATCGATCGCATGACTTGCGAACCGAGGCTTTCGGTAGAAAATAGCGGCGAACGCACGGCCAGGCTCAGAGAACCACACAACCGGCGGTTCGTCCTGGAACTGTTGAAGGGGAGACTTGCATGACAAATGCCGCAAGCCTGGGATTGCCTGGCCTCCTGGGTCAAGACCATACGGGCATCACCGTTCCCGATCTTGACGAGGCACTCGACTTCTTCGTCCGAATACTCGGTTGCAGGCATGCCTATACCTTCGGCCCGATCGGCGATGATGAAGGCGATTTCATGCGCCAGGCGCTGGGCACTCATCCACGCGCCCGCATCAGGCGCGCGGCGCTTATCCGCATCGGTCACGGCTCCAATCTGGAGCTCTTCGAATATGAGGCACCGGGCCAGCGCCGCCTTGAGCAAAAGAACAGCGACATTGGCGCCTTCCATGTCGGACTTTACGTCGAAGACATTCAGGCGGCCAAGGCCTACCTCGATGCACAAGGCATCACGACCCGCCTCGGACCGCTCCCCATCAGCGAGGGACCGAATGCCGGACAGAGCATCCTCTATTTCCAGTCCCCCTGGGGCTTGCAATTGGAGGTCATCAGCTATCCGGAGGGCATGGCCTACGAAAAGACGGCCGAAACGATCCTTTGGTCGCCAAAATCTCCGGAAAAATGATTACAGGCAGCTGAGATCGGCTCAGATGTGCAGGGCATGGCCAAGCGCTTTCAATGCGGCTTCCTGCAGGCTTTCGCTGCGGGTCGGATGGGCGTGGATCGTGCCCGCAATGTCTTCCAGCCGCGCGCCCATCTCGAGTGCCAGCGAGAACGCGCTTGACAGTTCCGAGACGCCGGCACCAACCGCCTGCAGGCCGAGCACCAGATTGGTGTCCGCGCGCGCTACAGCCCGCACAAAACCATCTTCCGACTGGGTCGTCATCGCCCGACCGTTGGCAGCGAAGGGAAAGAGACCGACGCGGATTTCATAGCCCTGAGCGCGCGCTTCATCGGGTGAAAGCCCCGCGGTGACGATCTCGGGATCGGTGAAGCAGACAGCGGGAATGGCGCGTTTATCCCAGACACGCTTGCGGCCGGCAACGATCTCAGCGACCATCTCCCCCTGCGCCATGGCACGATGGGCAAGCATCGGCTCGCCGGTGACATCGCCGATGGCATAGACACCGCGCATGGATGTGCGGCAGCGCTCATCGATGCGGATGAAGCGGCCGGCGCGATCGAGATCGAGTTCTTCGAGACCCCAACCTTCCGTGCGCGGCTTGCGCCCGACTGTGACGAGAACCTTGTCCGCGGCGATCCGTTCTTCTTCGCCAGCAGCGGTCTCGATCAGCAGCGCCTCTCCCGAATAGGCTTTCGCCGTGGCTCCAGTCAGCACACGCATGCCGAGCTCATGCAGACGCTTGGCAACCGGCTTGACGAGCTCGGCGTCATATTGCGGCAGGATTTGCGACATCGCCTCGACCACCGTGACCTGCGCGCCCATCTTGGCAAAGGCAGTGCCGAGTTCCAGGCCGATATAGCCGCCGCCAACGACAGCAAGTGTATTGGGCACACTCGTCAGCGACAGCGCCTCGGTGGACGAAAGGATCTCTCCGCCAAAGGGCAGCAGCGGCAGCTCGACCGGCTCGGAGCCTGTCGCAATGACAACCGTTTCGGCACGGATGACCTGAGTTCCGGTCTCGGTCTCGACTTCGACAGTCTTGCCGTCACGGAACGTCGCCTGCCCATGCACGATCTTGACCTTGGACTTGCGCAGGAGCCCAAGCACGCCGCTGTTCAATCGGCCGACGATACCATCCTTCCAGCGTATGGTCTGCGCGAGATCAAGCTTTGGCGCCTCGACGGTGATGCCAAGCGCATTGGGACTGGTCATGTGGCTGACCTTTTCGAACTCCTCGGCCGCGTGAATCAGCGCCTTGGAGGGGATGCAGCCGATATTCAGGCAGGTGCCGCCGGCCGTTGTGGATTCGACGATGGCAGTATCGACACCGAGCTGTCCGGCGCGGATGGCGCAGATATAGCCGCCGGGTCCGGCGCCGATGACGAGGAGCTTGCAGACGATTTCTTTCATGTCATCAACCTTCGATGAAGATCAGCGCGGGAGTTTCCAGCAGGGCCTTGATCCGCTGCACGAAGACTGCTGCGTCCCAGCCGTCGACAATGCGATGGTCGAAGCTCGACGATAGGTTCATGATCTTGCGCGGGATGAACTGGGCCCCGTCCCAGACGGGCTGGGTCATGATCTTGTTGACGCCGACGATCGCGACTTCGGGATGGTTGATGATCGGCGTCGTCACGATGCCGCCGAGCGCGCCGAGCGAGGAGATGGTGATCGTGGAACCGGACAGCTCCTCGCGTGCGGCGGTGCCATTGCGGGCAGCGTCGGCGAGGCGTGTCAGCTCGGCGGCGCAATCCCAGATCGACCTAGCTTCGGCGTGGCGGACGACCGGTACGGTCAGGCCGGAGGGCGTCTGCGTGGCGATGCCGATGTGGACGGCGCCGTAGCGGGTGACGACACCGGCATCATCGTCGAAGGTGGCGTTGATACCGGGCTGCTCGCCCAGCGTCTTCACCATCGCCCGCATCAGGAAGGGCAGAATGGTCAGCTTCGGCTGATCGGGTTTGCGGCCGGCATTCATCGTCGCCCGCAAGTCTTCAAGGTCGGTGACATCGACCTCTTCGACATAGGTGATGTGGGGAATGCGCGAGGCTGCGAGGCGCATCTTCTCGGCGATGCGCCGGCGCAGGCCGGTGATCTTGATCTCCTCGACATCGGTCTTGCGGGCGGCGCCCGTTGGAGCAGCGATTGCGTGCTGCATGCCATGCGCGATGAACTGATCGAGATTGTCATGGGTGATGCGTCCCGCTGGCCCAGTGCCAGGCACCTGGCGCAAATCGACACCAGCCTCCTGGGCACGTAACCGGACGGCAGGGGAAGCAAGCGGACGCTCCGCCGGTTCGCGGGGAACCGGGCGCTCGACCGGCGCCGTCGACTGAATAACCTTCGCTTCGACTGCCGGTCTTGCCAGAGGTGGTGCGACCGGCTTGGCCTCCCTCACCTCGTCCCTGGCCGGTCCGGTCTTCGCAGGTTGGGGAGCCTCGGCGAGGGAGGCCTCTTCGCTCGCATTCCTATCCTCGCCAGCGACCTGGATGCGCAAGAGCGGCGCCTTGACGGCGACCGTATCGCCGACATCGGCGCCGAGCCAGAGTACGACCCCTTCGACCGGAGAGGGGATTTCCACCGTCGCCTTGTCGGTCATGACTGCTGCAAGCACCATATCCTCACGCACCGGGTCGCCCGGTTTGACATGCCATTCGACCAGCTCGGCCTCGGCCACGCCTTCACCCACATCGGGCATCTTGATGACGAATTCACCCATCCTCAGCCCTCCATCACTTCTTTCAACGCCCGGCCGACACGGGCGGGACCGGGGAAATAGTCCCATTCCTGTGCGTGCGGATACGGCGTGTCCCAGCCGGTCACGCGCACGATCGGTGCCTCAAGACTATAGAAGCAGTACTCCTGAACCAGTGATGCGACTTCCGCGCCGAAGCCGGAGGTAAGCGTTGCCTCGTGCACGACGACGCAGCGGCCGGTCTTCTTCACCGACTGGACGATCGTATCGAGGTCGAGCGGTAGAAGGCTGCGCAGATCGATCACCTCGGCATCGATCCCCGTCTCCTCGGCCGCGGCAAGCGCCACATGCACCATCGTACCGTAGGCGACCACGGTGACGGCACTCCCTGGCCGGCGGATTTCCGCCTTGCCGATCGAGATCGTGTAATGCCCTTCCGGAACCTCGCCGAGATCATGCTTCGACCAGGGCGTCACCGGCCTTTCGTGATGACCATCGAAGGGGCCGTTATAGAGCCGCTTCGGTTCGAGGAACATCACCGGGTCCGGATCCTCTATCGCCGCGATCAGCAGGCCCTTGGCGTCGTAGGGATTGGACGGCACGATCACCTTCAATCCGCAGACATGGGTAAACAGCGCTTCCGGGCTCTGGCTATGCGTCTGCCCGCCGAAGATGCCGCCGCCGGTTGGCATGCGCACGACGATCGGGCAGGTAAAGTCGCCATTGGAGCGGTAGCGGATACGCGCCGCTTCCTGGGTGATCTGGTCATAGGCCGGATACATATAATCGGCGAACTGGATTTCGACGCAGGGCTTCAAGCCGTAGGCGGCCATGCCGATCGCCGTACCGAGAATACCGGATTCGTTGATTGGCGCATCGAAGCAGCGGGTCTTGCCGTATTTGGCCTGGAGTCCCTGCGTGGCGCGGAAAACGCCGCCGAAGTAGCCGACATCCTCGCCGAAGACGACGACATTGTCGTCACGTCCCATCGAGACGTCCATGGCGCTGCGCACGGCCTCGATCATTGTCATTCTTGCCATGTCAGTATCCTGCCTTCTGCCGCTGGCGGCGGATATGGGCGGGCATTTCCGCATAGACGCCCTCGAAGATGTCGCGCACCGATGGCTTGCCGCCCGCATGCAGCGTGCCGTGGCTTTCGGCCTGCTTCTGTGCTTCGATAACTTCATCGAGAACCTCGGCCTCCGCCTGGGCATGGCGCTCTTCCGACCAGACGCCGCGCACGATCAGATGCTTCTTCAGCCGCAGGACCGGATCGCCGAGCGGCCAGGCCTCGGATTCGGTTTTCGGCCGATAGGCGCTCGGGTCATCGGAGGTGGAATGGGCGCCGACGCGGTAGGTGACATATTCGATCAATGTTGGGCCGAGGTTGCGCCTTGCGCGCTCGGCCGCCCATTTGGCGACGGCATAGACCGCCAGATAGTCATTGCCGTCGACGCGAAGTGCCGGAATGCCGAAGCCGAGACCGCGGGCGGCGAAGGTGCCGGAACCGCCGCGGGCAATGCCCTGGAAGGTCGAGATGGCCCACTGGTTGTTGACGATATTGAGGATGACTGGCGCCTTGTAGGTGGAGGCGAAGACCAGTGCGGAATGGAAATCGGATTCCGCCGTCGAGCCGTCGCCGATCCATGCGGCCGCGATCCTGGTGTCGTTCTTGATGGCCGACGCCATCGCCCAGCCGACGGCCTGCACATATTGGGTGGCAAGATTGCCGGAGATGGTAAAGAAGCCATGCTCCTTCGACGAGTACATGACCGGCAGTTGCCGACCGCGCAAAGGATCGGCCTCGTTCGAATAGATCTGGTTCATCATCTCGACCATCGGATAGTCGTCGGCGATCAGGAGGCCTGCCTGCCGATAGGTCGGGAAGTTCATGTCCCCTTTGTTCAGCGCCTTGCGGAAGGCGGAACTCACCGCCTCTTCGCCAAGATGCTGCATGTAGAAAGAGGTCTTTCCCTGTCGTTGCGCCATCAGCATCCGAGCGTCGAAGGCCCTGAGCTTCATCATGTTGCGCAAGCCCGTCAGCAATTCCTCATCGGAGAGCAATCCGGCCCACGGGCCGACCGCCTCGCCGTCGCGGTTGAGAACGCGGATGATGGAATAAGCGAGATCGCGGATCTCCTCAGGCGCAACGTCGACCGCTGGTTTTGGCACGGAGCCGGCCTTGGCGATCTTGACGTTGGAGAAATCCGGCTGGCCGCCCGGCCGCACCGCCGGCTCGGGGACGTGCAGGCTCAGATTTGGAACCTCGTTCATGCGCTGTGATACCTCCCTTGTCGGCCGCCCCACCCGCGCTCCCCACGGCTGGCACGGCCGCAACATTCTACGAAAACATACTATAAGTTGCGCGCGATAACGATGCGCTGAACATCGCTCGTTCCCTCGTAAATCTGGCAGATGCGGACATCTCGGTAGATGCGCTCGACCGGATAGTCCGCCATATATCCGTAGCCGCCATGGATCTGGATCGCGTCGGAGCAGACTTTTTCGGCCATTTCCGACGCGAACAGCTTCGCCATCGACGCTTCGGTAAGGCAGGGCTGCCCCTCCTCCTTCAACTGTGCCGCGTGCAACACCATCTGACGGGCGACCTCGATCTGCGTCGCCATATCCGCAAGCCGGAAGGCGACAGCCTGATGATCGATGATCGGCGAGCCGAACGTCTTGCGTTCGCGGGCATAGTCGCGCGCCGCCTCGAAAGCCGCTCGCGCCATGCCGACGGATTGCGATGCGATGCCGATGCGGCCGCCTTCGAGATTCGACAGGGCGATCCTGTAGCCGTCGCCTTCCGCACCGAGCCGATTTTCGGCGGGGATGCGCATGCCGGTAAAGGCGATCTGGCAGGTGTCGGACGAGTGCAGACCGAGCTTGTGTTCGACGCGCACGACCTCGTAGCCGGGCGTGTCGGTCGGCACGATAAAGGCCGAAATTCCTCTCTTGCCCGCATCGGGATCGGTGACGGCGAAGACGATGATGACATTGCCGTTCTTGCCCGACGTAATGAACTGCTTGGCGCCGTCGATGACATAATGATCGCCGTCACGGCGGGCGCGGGTCTTCAGATTCGAGGCGTCGGAACCGGCCTGCGGCTCAGTCAAGGCAAAGCCGCCGATCCATTCGCCGCTTGCCAGTTTCGGCAGGAAACGCTGCTTCTGCTCCTCCGTGCCGTATTTCAGGATCGGCACGCAGCCGACGGAGCTGTGCACGCTCATGATGGTCGAGCATGGCCCGTCTCCGGCGGCAATTTCCTCAAGTGCTACGGCATAGGCGATCACGCCCGTTTCCGAACCGCCATAGGCCTCGGGTACGAGCATGCCGAGGAAGCCGAGCTCGCCCATCTCCTTCAACTCCTCGCGGGGAAAGAGGCTCTTCGCATCGCGCTCGGCAGCACCCGGCGCCAAGCGCTCCCTGGCAAAATCACGCGCCATGTCGCGGATCTGGATCTGGTCTTCGCTCAGAATCATGGTCCGGTCTCCTCCTCGAAACCGTTCAGTTCAGTTCGACCGCCATGGCGGTTGCTTCGCCGCCGCCGATGCAAAGCGTCGCCATGCCGCGCTTCATGCCGTAGCGCTTGAGTGCTGCAAGCAGCGTGACGAGCACGCGGGCGCCGGACGCGCCGATCGGATGGCCGAGCGCGCAGGCGCCGCCGTGAATGTTGATCTTGTCGTGCGGCAAGTCGAGATCGCGCATCGCCGCCATGGCAACGACGGCAAAGGCCTCGTTGACTTCGAACAGGTCGACGTCCCGAAGGTTCCAGCCGGTGCGTTCGGAAAGCTTGCGCAGCGCGCCGATCGGCGCAGTCGCGAAGAGATTGGGCGCCTGCGAATGCGTGGCGTGACCAACGATGGTGGCAAGCGGTGCAATACCTCCGCGCTCGGCCTTTGAGCGCCGCATCAGTACCAGCGCGGCAGCACCATCGGAGATGGAAGAGGCATTCGCGGCGGTCACCGTGCCATTTTCGCGGAAAGCCGGCTTGAGCGTCGGGATTTTTTCCGGCTTGGCCTTGCCGGGCTGTTCGTCACGGCCGACAACAAGTTCGGATCGCCCTGACTTGACGGTGACAGGTACGATCTCATGATCGAATGCCCCCTCCTCGATCGCATTGCGGGCACGGGTCAGGGATGTGACGGCGTAGTCGTCCTGTGCCGCACGTGTGAACTGATAGGCCTCGGCACAATCCTCGGCGAAAGTGCCCATGAGGCGTCCCTTGTCATAGGCGTCTTCAAGCCCATCGAGGAACATATGGTCGATGACGCGGCCGTGCCCGAGCCGGTAGCCGCCGCGTGCCCGGTCGAGCAGGTAAGGCGCATTCGTCATGCTCTCCATGCCGCCGGCAACGGCGATCGACGCGCTGCCGGCGCCGATCAGATCGTGTGCCAGCATGACGGCCTTCATTCCCGAACCGCACATCTTGTTGACGGTGGTCGCGCCCGTCGCAAACGGCAAACCGGCGCCGATCGCGGCCTGTCTTGCCGGTGCCTGACCCTGCCCGGCCGGAAGAACGCAACCGAAGACCACCTCCTCAATTGCCTCCGGGCCAACGCCGCCGCGCTCGAGTGCTGCGCGGATGGCGGCAGCACCGAGTTCCGGCGCCGTGCAATCCTTAAGATCTCCCTGGAAGCCACCCATTGGAGTACGGGCCGCGCCAACGATGACGATCGGATCTTCTCGCGTCATATCAAACCTCCCGTTACGATCCCGTTTAGTGCGGTGCCATGCGCAAAGCGCCATCGAGGCGGATGACTTCGCCATTCAGCATGACGTTCTCACAGATGTGGCGTACCAATGCGGCGAATTCCACCGGCTTTCCGAAGCGCTGTGGAAAGGGCACGCTCTTGCTCAGCGAATCCTGCACCTCCTGCGGCATGCCGGCCATCATCGGCGTCTCGAAAATGCCTGGCGCGATGGCGACGACGCGAATGCCGCTAGGCGCCAATTCGCGAGCTATCGGCAGCGTCATGGCGGCAACGCCGCCCTTCGAGGCCGCATAGGCCGCCTGACCAATCTGTCCGTCGAAGGCTGCAATCGACGCCGTATTGACGATGACCCCGCGCTCGCCGTCCGTATCCGGCTGCTCCTTGGCGATGGCAGCCGCCGCGAGCCGGATCATGTTGAAAGTACCGATAAGATTGATGCCGATCGCGCGCGCAAAGCTGTCGAGCCGGTGCGGACCATTGCGACCGATCACTTTTTCGCCGAGCGCGACGCCGGCGCAATTGACCAGGCCATGCAGATGACCGAAGCGTTCCAGCGCTATATCGATCGCGGCCTGGCCCTCTTCTTCCTGCGTAACGTCGGTCTTTATGAAAGCGGTGCGGCCTCCGAGCTCGCTGATGACGGCGGCGGCGGCGTCCGTATTGACATCGGCGATGACCACGTTCGCCCCTTCACCTGCCAGCATGCGCGCAACCGCAGCCCCAAGGCCCGAACCGCCACCGGTAACGACGAAAGTCTTTCCCTGGATCAACATGGTCGCTCTCCTCCAGCGCAGTCGATTTCAACCGAGGGCCTCCACGCTTCGTGCGGTCGCCCGCAGTATCGCATCCTCGGAAGAGCACGGTCACCTCGCGCCTCGCCTAAGCTTACCGTCGCGCGATATTGCATTCGATGACAAAAGCGTCTCAAATCAGCGGCCAGTTTTACCATATTTTGCAGGTCATGACGATGACGGAAACCGCACGGCGGATGATATCACCTTTCTTCGTGAAAGAGGCGATCGACTGCCTTCGGCGGCAGGGAAAATCCCCCGAACGATTGCTCGCGACGCTTGGCCTATCCGCTCAGATCGACGTGCCGGTTTCGGCTGAAAGCTATGGCGCGCTCTGGCTGGCGATCGCCGCCGAGATCGACGACGAATTCTTCGGCATGGGCGGCAGACCCATGCGTCGCGGCAGCTTCACGCTGCTTTGCCATTGCGTGCTGCACGCAAGGACCCTCGACCAGGCGCTGCGACGGGCGCTGCGGTTTTTGAACATTGTGCTGGAGGACCCGAAAGGGCATATCGAAGTGGTCGACGGGCTGGCGCATATTGTGCTAACCGACCTGAAGAACGCACGTTCGGCTTTTGCCTACCGAACCTATTGGATCTTGCTGCACGGCATCGCATGCTGGCTCATCGGGCGCCGCATCCCCCTGCGAATGGTCGATTTTCGCTGCGCCGAGCCGGACCATGGCGCAGATTACCGGCAATTTTTCGGAGCGCCCGTGCGCTTCTCACAGCCGGCGAGCAGGCTTGCCTTCGATGCCTCTCTCCTTAAATTGACGGTGACGCGCAACGAGCAGGCCTTGAAGCAGTTTCTACGCAATGCACCGGCCAACATCCTTGTGCGTTACCGCTATGACGCCGGCCTTGCCGCGAGCGTGCGCAGGCGGCTGCGCCAATCGCCGCCTGCTTCATGGGAAGCATTCGATGATTTGGCCGCGCAAATGCGCATGTCTCCTTCGACCCTGCGGCATCGGCTCCACGCCGAGGGCCAGAACTATGCCGCCATCAGGGATGAAATCCGCCGCGATCTTGCAATCGAGATGCTGCAAACGACCAAATTCGGCGTCGGGGAGATCGCGACGCGCCTCGGCTTTTCCGAACCCAGCGCCTTTCATCGGGCATTCCGGAAATGGACCGCAAGGAGCCCGGCTGCATTTCGAAAGGAGATGACCGCGCGAAACCGGTGATCATGCCCGACGTCGGGTCTTCCAACGGCCTGCGCCATAGTGTTTCGTTATGGCCTGTTGGCATTCGCGATCTCGACAAGCCTTATCCAGATTGAGTTCCGAAACTGGCCTTACCGCGTTAGCGCGTTGGCAAGCCAGTTTGCGGCGTGCTGCGCGGCGAGCGTACGGCGCGGCTTCGCTGGGAGGAGAATGTGATATTGGTCGGCGGTGGGTATCTCGGCCTCCTCCAGTGCTACGAGGGTGCCGTCGTTGAGAAAGGTTTGGACAAGAAGACGCCAGCCGAGCGCAATCCCCTGCCCTGCTCGAGCCGCAGCAATTGTCTCAGTGTAATGGTTGAAACGAAGCGATGGTTTAACGGTCAGAGAGCGCCCCCTCTTTTCGATCCAT